>NZ_LT976853.1:2019273-2319273 GCF_900249755.1 Cupriavidus taiwanensis | reverse complement strand
GGGAAAAGACCGGCAGCGATTTCCTCCCGCACTACCTGCAGCGTGTCGCCGCGATTTCCTGCGTGCTGCGGCGCACGCATCGCGACGGCTCGGCCGTGTTCCATGTCGGCTCGCTCGGCACCACCGAAGACAGCGAGGCCACGCTGATCCAGAAGTTCTACGAACTGATCGCGCGCTACAGCCCGCAACTGGTGTCGTGGAACGGCGGTGGCTTCGACCTGCCGGTGCTGCACTACCGCGGCCTGGTCAACGGCATTACCGCGCCGCGCTACTGGGAGATGGGCGAGGGCCGCGACGACGACAGCCGCGACTTCAAGTGGAACAACTACATCAGCCGCTACCACATGCGGCACCTGGACCTGATGGACCTGCTGGCGATGTACCAGCCGCGCGCGAGCGCACCGCTCGATGACCTGGCCAAGCTGTGCGGCTTTCCCGGCAAGATGGGGATGGACGGCAGCAAGGTGTGGCAGGCGTTCCAGGCCGGGCAGCTCGACGAGATCCGCGCCTATTGCGAGACCGACGTCGTCAACACCTACCTGATGTACTGCCGCTTCCAGCTGATGCGCGGCGGGATGTCGCCGCGCGAATTCGACGTCGAGATGGAATTCGTCCAGGAATCGCTGGCGGAGTTGCCGGGCGAGCAGTGGATGGAATACCTGCAGGCGTTCCGGCTGCAGCGCCTGACGCCCGAAGCCGAAGACCTCGAAGACTGACGGAAGACGCCGCGCCTTGCGGGCTAGAGGTCCAGCGACAGCAGGATCGGCTGGTGGTCCGAGGCATCGGTATCGCCGTTGACCTCGCAGCGCCGGATGCGCCCGGCGAGCGGCTCGCTCACCAACATGAAGTCACAGGCGAACGGCGGCTCGGGCCATTGTTCCTTGTCGTGCAGCGCGCAGGTGGGCGCATGCGGCTGGCCGGGATGCGCGTGCAGCCAGGCGTCGCGCCAGGCCGGCGTGCCGTCGTCGAACGGCTCCAGCATGCGCCGATAGGCGACGTCATCCGGTTTGCTGTTGAAGTCGCCGCACAGGATGGCCTCGGCGGGGCGCGGCTGCGGCGTGAACGGGCCTGGCCACTTCTCGCTGCGGCCTGGCCGAAGCGCGTGGCCGCAGGCCTCGGCATGCCATGCGCGCAGGGCTTCGGCCTGGGCCGTGCGCTGGGTCGCCGAATAGTATTCCAGGTGGGTACAGATCACGCGCAGCCGCGCGCTGGCGGCTTCCACGGTGGCTTCCAGCGCCACCCTTGGCATCGATGCCACTTCGGGATCCGCCGGCCAGGGCAGCGTATGGCGGAACACCTCGCGCACGGGCAGCCGGGTGGCGATCAGGTTGCCGAACTGCTTCAGTGCGCCGTTGTGGCCGCGCCGGTCGACGGCCGGCGCATAGAGCAGGTGATAGCCCGGCAGCAGCGCGGTCAGTTCCGACACCTGGTCGGCGCCGGGCTCGCCGCGCAGTTCGCCAAAGCCGCGCGTCACTTCCTGCAGGCACAGCACGTCCGCATCCGCCATCGCGCGCATGGCTTCTACCTGTCGCGCCAGGTCGACGCGCCCGTCGGCGCCGCGGCCCCACTGGATGTTCCATGAAATCAGTTCCATGCCTGCTCTCCGTCGATGACCGGACCTGCGCCAGCGGCGCCGCCCCGGTCTGGCATACAATCGCGCTTTCGTAAAACAATACGTCAGCTTTTATCTGGTGTCCCAAGCCGTGTCCTCTCCACAAGAAACGCCGGCCGTGCCGGCCGCTGCGGCCGTCGAAGGTGCTGCGCCCGTCGCTAAAAACTCCCGTGGCCGCGGTGCCGCCCAGGGCGATGCGCCCGCCGACGACCCCGTGGTGACGATCGACAGCCTCGATATGGAAGCGCGCGGCGTCGGCCGGCTGGTCAACGAGGACGGCACGCCGGGCAAGGTGATCTTCGTCGAGGGCGCGCTGCCGGGCGAGACTGTCAGCTACCGCAGCTATCGCCGCAAGCCCAGCTACGAACAGGCGCACCTGGGCGAAGTGCGGCAGGCGTCCGTGATGCGCGTGACGCCAGGCTGCCAGCACTTTGGCGTCTGTGGCGGGTGTTCGATGCAGCATCTGGACTCGCGTGCGCAGCTGGCCATCAAGCAGCGCGTGCTGGAAGACAACCTGTGGCACTTGTCCAAGGTGAAGCCCGACGTGGTGTTTCGCCCGATCGCCGGGCCGGACTGGGGCTACCGCTACCGCGCGCGCCTGACGGTGCGCCACGTGGCCAAGAAGGGCGGGGTGCTGGTCGGCTTCCATGAGCGCAAGAGCAGCTACGTGGCCGACATGACGCGCTGCGAGATCCTGCCGCCGCATGTGTCGGCGATGCTGGTGCCGCTGCGCGAGCTGGTGATGGGGCTGTCGATCCGGGACCGCATGCCCCAGATCGAGCTGGCCGTGGGCCAGGAAGTGACCGCGCTGGTGCTGCGCATCCTGGAGCCGCTGACCGATGCCGACAAGGACCTGCTGCGCGCCTTTGCCGACACGCACAAGGTGCAGTTCTGGCTGCAGCCGAAGGGTCCGGACACGGTCTATCCGTTCTACCCGGCCGATGCCGAGCTGGCCTACACGCTGCCCGAGTTCGGCATCCGCATGCCGTTCAAGCCGACCGACTTCACCCAGGTGAACCACCAGATCAACCGCGTGCTGATCGGCCGCGCGCTGCGGCTGCTCGACGCCCAGCCGCAGGATCGCCTGCTCGACCTGTTCTGCGGCATCGGCAACTTCACGCTGCCGCTGGCGACGCAGGGCAAGTCGGTGATGGGCATCGAAGGCAGCGAGGCGCTGACCACGCGCGCGCTGGCCAACGCGCAATACAACGGGCTGGCGGACAAGACGGAATTCGCGTGCCGCAACCTGTTCGAAGTCAGCGCCGAAGACATCGCCGCACTGGGCCGCTTCGACCGCTGGCTGGTCGATCCGCCGCGCGAAGGCGCGCTGGCCGTATGCAAGGCGCTGGGCGAGCTGGCGCAGCAGGGCAGCGACGTGCTGCCGCGGCGCATCGTCTATGTGTCGTGCAGCCCCGCCACGCTGGCGCGCGATGCCGGCCTGCTGGTGCATGAGGCGGGCTACCGCCTGAGCGGCGCCGGCGTGGTCAACATGTTCCCGCACACGTCGCACGTGGAGTCGATCGCGGTATTCGATCGAAACTGAGCCGAAACTGAGCGCGACCGCCCGCGGCGCGCCGCGGCGCGCCTCCAAAGAAAAAGCCGGCCAACTGGCCGGCTTTTCTCATGCCGCGGCGTTTGCCGTCATTCGCGGTTGCCGCCGAAGATGCCAAGCAGCGCCAGCAGGTTGGCGAAGACGTTGTACACGTCGAGGTAGATCGCCAGCGTGGCGGTGATGTAGTTGGTCTCGCCGCCGTTCACCACGCGCTGCACGTCGAACAGGATGTAGGCCGAGAAAATACCGATCGCGATCACCGACACCGTGATCATCAGCGCCGGCAGCTGCAGCCAGATGTTGGCCACGCTGGCCAGGATCAGCAGGATCACGCCGACGAACAGGAACTTGCCCAGGCCGGAGAAATCACGCTTGCTGACGGTGGCGATCGACGCCATCGCGCCGAACACGGCCGCGGTGCCGCCAAAGGCATACATGATCAGCGCCGGGCCGTTCGAGAACGACAAGGTCACGCTGATCAGCCGCGACAGCATCAGGCCCATGAAGAAGGTAAAGGCCAGCAGCAGGACCACGCCCATGCTGCTGTTCTTGGTCTTCTCGATGGCGAAGAAGAAGCCGAACGCGATCGCCAGGAACAGGATCAGCGACAGGCCGGGGCTGCCCGCCATGAAGCTGAAGCCGGTGGCCACGCCGATCCACGCGCCGAGCACGGTGGGGATCATCGATAGGGCCAGCAGCCAGTAAGTGTTGCGCAAGACCCGGTTGCGAACGACGACGTCAGTGACGGTCGACGCACTGTTGCCGAAACCGTAGGTATTCAGCTTGTTATCCATGGTGACTCCTGTCTCAAAATGGTGAGGCGCCGGCGTTGCGAGGCTTCGGATGCGAAGTTTCGTATGGACGCCGGACGGAACCATCGTCAATGTGGCATCGGGCAGCCCGGATTGCAAGGGCGCGGTAATTTAGCCGCCACCCGGCACTGGCTCGCGTTCGCCAGCCGCCGCTCACATTGGATGTTAGCGGGGGCGCTGCGTTCCGGGGATGACAAGGTTGTAATGTGCGGCTTTTGCAACTTGTGGGTAACAGGTGCGCGAGGGGCGCGCGGGCACGTCCGGAGCACTGCAAGACCCTCGAAAGCGTCATAGTCTTCGTGCTAGAATTGCACGTTTAATCCATTTGTAACCCCTTCATTTTTCGGAGTTTTTCATGGCGATCGAACGCACCCTGTCGATTATCAAGCCGGATGCCGTGGCCAAGAACGTGATTGGCCAGATCTACGCCCGTTTCGAGGCCGCCGGCCTGAAGATCGTTGCTGCCAAGATGGTGCACCTGTCGCGCGGCGAAGCCGAGCAGTTCTACGCCGTCCACAAGGAGCGTCCGTTCTTCAAGGACCTGGTCGACTTCATGGTTTCGGGCCCGGTCATGATCCAGGCGCTGGAAGGCGAGAACGCCATTGCCAAGAACCGCGACCTGATGGGCGCCACCGACCCGAAGAAGGCTGAGAAGGGCACCATCCGCGCCGACTTCGCCGACAGCATCGACGCCAACGCCGTGCACGGCTCGGACGCCGCTGAAACGGCTGCCGTGGAAGTGGCGTTCTTCTTCCCGGGCATGAACGTCTACAGCCGCTGATCGGCTGCTGACTGACACCAAGCCGAGTTTGCCGCCATGAACGACCTCGTCAACCTGCTCGACCTCGACGCGGACGCGCTCACCGCTTATTGCGGCGAGCTCGGCGAGAAGCCGTTCCGTGCGCGGCAGCTGCAACGCTGGATCCACCACTACGGTGCCAGCCGCTTCGACGCCATGTCGGATCTCGCCAAGTCGCTGCGCGAAAAGCTCGCGACCCGCGCCGAGATCCGCGCGCCCGCCGTGATCACCGACAACCTGTCGGCCGACGGCACGCGCAAGTGGCTGCTCGACGTGGGCGCGGGCAACGCGGTGGAAACGGTGTACATCCCCGAGGAAACGCGCGGCACGCTGTGCGTTTCCTCGCAGGCCGGATGCGCCGTCAACTGCCGGTTCTGTTCCACCGGCAAGCAGGGCTTTTCGCGCAACCTCAGCACCGGCGAGATCATCGGCCAGCTGTGGATGGCGGAGTTCGCCATGCGCGAGCAACTGGGCCGCGGCCCCAAGGATGACCGCGTCATCTCCAACGTGGTGATGATGGGCATGGGCGAGCCGCTGCTGAACTACGACGCCGTGGTCCCGGCCATGCGGCTGATGCTGGACGACAACGCCTACGGCCTGTCGCGCCGCCGCGTGACGCTGTCCACCTCGGGCGTGGTGCCGATGATGGACCGGCTGTCGAAGGACCTGCCGGTCGCGCTGGCCGTGTCGCTGCACGCCTCCAACGACGCGCTGCGCGACGTGCTGGTGCCGCTGAACAAGAAGTACCCGCTGGCCGAACTGATGGCGGCATGCCGCCGCTACCTGGAGTTCGCGCCGCGCGATTTCATTACTTTCGAATACTGCATGCTGGACGGCGTCAACGACGGCGTCGAGCATGCGCGGGAACTGCTGAAGCTTGTCGCCGACGTGCCGTGCAAGTTCAACCTGATCCCGTTCAACCCCTTCCCCGAATCGGGGCTGAAGCGTTCCAACAACGAGCAGATCCGCCGTTTCGCGCAGGTGCTGATGGACGCGGGCATCGTCACCACCATCCGCAAGACCCGCGGCGACGACATCGACGCCGCCTGCGGCCAGCTGGCCGGGGAAGTGAAGGACCGCACGCGCCTGGCCGAACGCGGCAAGTTCGGCAAGATCACGCCGCTGGTTCCCGTCACTGCCGGCGGCCAGCCGCGGGAGGCGCGGCCTGCATGATCCGTCTGATCGCTGCGGCCCTGCTGGGGCTGCTGATGTTGTCCGGGTGCCAGCTGCCGCATGCGCCGGCGCAGGATCTCCAGACCGCTTCCGACCAGACCGAGGCCAGGCGCCGGGCCGGCATCCGGCTGCAGCTGGCCACCAATTACCTCGAGGCCGGCCAGAACGCGGTCGCCCTCGACGAGATCAAGCAGGCCATCGCCATCGATCCGTCGCTGGCCGATGCCTTCCATGTGCGGGCGCTGATCTACATGAGCATGAACGAAGCGGCGCTGGCCGAGGACAGCTTCCGCACCGCGGCGTCGATGCGCGCCAATGACGGCGACCTGCTCAACAACTACGGCTGGCTCCTGTGCCAGCAGGGGCGCTACGGCGAGGCCGTGCCCATGCTGCAGCGCGCCGTGTCGGCGCCGTCGGCCGGCGGCCCCGCCAAGCCGCTGATCAGCCTGGGCGCGTGCGAACTGCGCCAGGGCCACAGCGCCGAGGCAGAGAAGAACCTGAAGGCCGCGCTCGGCTACGACCGCAACAACCCGGTGGCGAACACCAACCTCGCGCTGGTGTTCTACCGGCGCGGCGATTACACACAGGCGCGGCAGTATGTCCAGCGCGTCAACAACAGCCAGTTTGTCACGGCGCAATCCCTCTGGCTGGGAGCGCGCATTGCCCACCGTCAGGGCGACGGCCGCACGCAGGATGCGCTGGGAGCGCAACTGCGCAGCCGCTTCCCGGACTCGCGCGAGGTGGGCGCCTACGAACAAGGAGCATGGGATGAGTGAGCACGACCGCGCCGCAGGCCAGGCCGTACCGACGCAAGCAGTCGGCGGGGGCGCGCATGAAGGGGAACGTGAAGCCGCGGCGCGCGAGATCGGCGCGGCGCTGGCGCGCGAGCGCGAGGCGCAGCGGCTGTCCGTCGAGGACGTCAGCGCACGGCTGAAGGTGGCGGCCAGCAAGCTGCGCGCGATCGAGGCGGCCGACCTGCAGGCGCTGCCCGACGTGACCTTCGCCAAGGGGGTGATGCGCGCCTATGCCCGCATGCTCCATGTCGATATCGACCCGCTGCTGGCGCGCTTCCAGCCGCGCGCGGTGGCGCAGGTGGCGGAAATCGCCCGCCAGCGCGAGGGCGGCATCAACGCGGCCTTCGACGACCGCAACCGCTTCCGCTCCGGCGGCAATGGCGGCCGCTGGATCTGGCTGGCGCTGGTGGCGGTGGTGGTGGCCGCGGGCATCTGGTTCGGGCTCGACCATATCCGCGCGTGGATCGACGCGCGCAGCAGCACGGCTGAAACGGTGGCGGCCGAAGCACCGGCCGCGGATCACGCCAGCACGGAAGCCGGCATCGTGACCGCGACGCTGCCGCCGGTGATGGCCGCCAGCGACTCGCCGGCACCGTCGGCGGAAACCGTGCCGGCCAGCGCCGTGGTGGCGCCGGCAGCGCCGGCGGCCATTGCGGCGCCGGCCTCGGCAACGGTCCCCACGTCAGCGGCAGCGGCGAGCGCAGACGGCGAACTGCAGATCCGCTTTGCGGCCGATACCTGGTTTGAAATCCGCGACAATAGCGGCAAGATCGTTCTGGGTGGCACCGCCAGGGCCGGCCAGACCATGGCTGGCGGCGGCACGCCTCCGTACCGGGTGGTGATCGGCAACGTCAAGGGCGTCGAATCGCTCACGCGCAACGGCACGCCGGTCGACCTGAAGGCAGCCAACCGCAACAACGTGGCGCGCCTGACGCTGCCCTGACGCGGCTGCGAGGTGCGGCAAGGTGCGTCTTTGCAAGGTGGTAACGCTATGAACCAACAGCTCTGTCTCCCGGTCCTGCCGGGTCCGCTGCCGCGCCGCCAGACCCGCCAGGCGCGGGTCACGTGGGGCGGCAACGTGGTCACCATCGGTGGCGGTGCGCCGGTGCGGGTGCAGTCGATGACCAACACCGACACGGTCGATGCCATCGGCACCGCGATCCAGGTCAAGGAGCTGGCGCGCGCGGGGTCCGAGATCGTGCGCATCACGGTGAACACGCCCGAGGCCGCGGCGGCGGTGCCGTCGATCCGCGAGCAGCTCGACCGCATGGGCGTCGACGTGCCGCTGGTGGGCGACTTCCACTACAACGGCCACAAGCTGCTGCAGGACTATCCGGCCTGCGCCGAGGCGCTGTCCAAGTACCGCATCAACCCGGGCAACGTCGGCCAGGGCGCCAAGCGCGATACGCAGTTCGCGCAGATGATCGAGATGGCGTGCCGCTACAACAAGCCGGTGCGCATCGGCGTGAACTGGGGCAGCCTGGATCAGGACTTGCTGGCGCGCATCATGGACGAAAACGCTGGCCGCGCCGAGCCGTGGCCGGCGCAGAGCGTGATGATCGAGGCGCTGATCACCTCGGCCATCGATTCGGCCAGGAAGGCCGAGGAAATCGGCCTGCCTGGCGACCAGATCATCCTGTCGTGCAAGGTGTCGCAGGTGCAGGAGCTGGTCGCGGTGTACCGCGAGCTGGCGCGCCGCTGCGACTACGCGCTGCACCTGGGCCTGACCGAGGCCGGCATGGGCAGCAAGGGCATCGTCGCTTCCACCGCGGCGCTGTCGGTGCTGCTGCAGGAAGGCATCGGCGACACCATCCGCATCTCGCTGACGCCGGAACCCGGCGCGCCGCGCGAGAAAGAGGTGTATGTCGGGCAGGAAATCCTGCAGACCATGGGGCTGCGCAATTTCACCCCGATGGTGATCGCCTGCCCGGGCTGCGGACGCACCACCAGCACGGTGTTCCAGGAGCTGGCGGCCAGCATCCAGGCCTACCTGCGCGAGCAGATGCCGCAATGGAAGACCGCCTACCCCGGCGTCGAGGAAATGGACGTGGCCGTGATGGGCTGCATCGTCAACGGCCCCGGTGAGAGCAAGCATGCCAATATCGGCATCTCGCTGCCGGGCTCGGGCGAATCGCCGGCCGCGCCGGTGTTCGTCGACGGCGTCAAGGTGAAGACGCTGCGCGGCGAGCGCATTGCAGAAGAATTCCAGGCGATCGTAGACGAATACGTTCGCACGCACTACGGCCCGGGCGCTGCGCGGGCCGGCAAAGAAGTGGCAGCCTGAGCCGGACCGGCCGGGGCCAGCAGCCTGACTAGAACAGAATGACGCAAACCGACAACATGGCCGCCGCCGGCGCCGCCAATACCGAACCGAAGCTACGCCCCGCCAAGGCCCTGCAGGGCGTGAAGGGCATGAACGACATGCTGCCGGCCGACGCGCCGCTGTGGGAGCATTTCGAGAATGCCGCGCGCGCGATGCTGCGCGCCTACGGCTACCAGCAGATCCGCACGCCCATCGTCGAGCACACCCAGCTGTTCGTGCGCGGCATCGGCGAGGTCACCGACATCGTTGAAAAGGAGATGTACTCCTTCACCGATTCGCTCAACGGCGAGCAGCTGACGCTGCGCCCCGAGGGCACCGCCGCGGCCGTGCGCGCCACCATCGAGCACAACCTGCTGTACGACGGCCCCAAGCGCCTGTGGTACACCGGCCCGATGTTCCGCCACGAGCGCCCGCAGCGCGGCCGCTATCGCCAGTTCCACCAGCTCGGCGCCGAGGCGCTGGGCTTCGCCGGCCCGGACGTCGATGCCGAGATCATCCTGATGTGCCAGCGCCTGTGGGACGACCTGGGGCTGACCGGCGTGCGCCTGGAACTCAATTCGCTGGGGCAGGCCGACGAGCGCGCGGCGCACCGCGAACAGCTGATCAAGTACCTGGAAGGCTTCCAGGACATCCTGGACGACGACAGCAAGCGCCGCCTGTACACCAACCCGCTGCGCGTGCTCGACACCAAGAACCCGGCGCTGCAGGAAATGGCGGCCAACGCGCCCAAGCTGATCGACTTCCTCGGCGAAGCATCGCTGGCGCACTTCGAGGGCGTGCAGCGCCTGCTGAAGGCGAACAACATCCCGTTCAAGATCAACCCGCGCCTGGTGCGCGGGCTGGACTACTACAACCTGACGGTGTTCGAGTGGATCACCGACAAGCTGGGCGCGCAGGGCACCATCGCCGGCGGCGGGCGCTATGATCCGCTGATCGCGCAGATGGGGGGCAAGCCCGCTCCGGCCTGCGGCTGGGCCATGGGCATCGAGCGCATCATCGAGCTGATCCGCGAAGAGGGCGTGGTGCCCGAGGCGGTCGGTTGCGACGTTTACCTGGTGCACCAGGGCGAAGCCGCTGCACAGCAGGCGATGATCGCCGCCGAGCGCCTGCGCGATGCCGGCCTGGACGTGGTGCTGCACGCCAGCGCCGACGGCAAGGGCGGCAGCTTCAAGTCGCAGATGAAGCGCGCCGACGCGAGCGGCGCGGCCTATGCCGTTATCATTGGCGACGACGAAGTCGCCGCCGGCGTGGTCCAGGTCAAGGAACTTCGCCAGCGCGAACAGGCCGAAGGCGGTGGGCAACAGGCCAGCGTCCCGGCCGAAGGCCTGGTCGATTACCTGATCGACGCCATGGTCGGCGCCAGCGAATAAGCGCGCCGCAGCCTGACACCACGAGTATCCAACCAACGCAGGTAATTGCCTCGACATGGCTTACGATCTAGAAGAACAGGAACAGCTTGAGAATCTGAAGGCCTGGTGGCGCCAGTATGGCAACGCGCTGACCTGGGCGCTGATCATCGCGCTGCTGGCCTTTGCCGGCTGGAACGGCTGGAAGTACTGGGAGCGCAAGCAGGCCGGCGAAGCCGCGGTGCTGTACGAGCAGGTGCTCAAGGCCGCCGAGGCGCGCGACGTCGAGCGCATCAAGCGCGCCGCGACCGACCTCGAAGGCAAGTTCGGCCGCACCGCCTACGGCCAGATGAGCGCCCTGGTCGCCAGCCGCGTGCTGTACGATGCCGGCGACCTGACCGCCGCCAAGAGCCAGCTGCAATGGGCCATCGACCACGGCGACGAAGCGTATTCCCACCTGGCGCGCGTGCGCCTGGCCGGCGTGCTGCTCGACGAGAAGGCCTATGACCAGGGCCTGGCGCTGCTCAAGGACGAGCCGCCGGCCGCGTTCGTGGCGCTGTACGCAGACCGCCGCGGCGACCTGCTCGCCGCGCAGGACAAGCGCGACGATGCCCGCACGGCCTACCGCAAGGCGCTGGACAAGCTGGGCCAGGCCGAGCCGGCGATGCGCCAGATCATCCAGTTCAAGCTCGATGCGCTGGGCACGGCCTGATCCGGCCGCGCCTGAACCCTTGCCATACCGTTGATCCCGCGGATCGAACAACAGGACCGTAAAGTTATGACGTCAGTGCTTTCCCGTGCCGTACATCGCCAGCCTGCCCGCACCATTTCCCGTGCGCTGGTGGCGGCTGCCTGCCTGGCCACGCTGGGCGGCTGCGCGCTGTTCAGCAAGGAAAACAAGCACCCGCCCGCCCAGCTCAAGCCGGTCTCGGGCACGCTGGCGGTGCGCCAGGCCTGGCAGGCCGATGTCGGCAAGAGCGGCCCCTATTCGATGCAGCCGGCCGCGGCGGGCAACAATGTCTATGTGTCGTCCAACAACGGCAACGTGATGGCGCTCGATGGCGCCACCGGCCGCGTGCTGTGGAAGGCCAAGACCGACGTCGACCTGACCTCCGGGCCGGGCAGCGACGGCTCGGTGACCGCAGTCGCGGGCGAGAAGGGCGCGGTCTATGCCTTCGACGCCAGCGGCAAGCAGATCTGGAAGAAGCAGGTCAACGGCGAGGTCCTGTCGGCGCCGCTGGTCGGCAACGGCCTGGTGGTGGTGCGCACCACCGATACCCGGGTGTTCGGCCTGGATGCCGAGACCGGCGAGCGCCGCTGGATCTACCAGCGCTCGCAGACCCCGCTGAACCTGCGCGCGGCGATGGGCATGGTGTTCGCCGGCGACGGCATCGTGATGGGCTTCCCCGGCGGCAAGCTCGGCGTGCTGACGCCGGGCAACGGCGTGCTGCGCTGGGAAAGCGCGGTTTCGTACCCGAAGGGCGTGTCAGAAATCGAGCGCCTGAACGACGTCACCGGCCTGCCCATGGTCAGCGGCCGCCAGGTCTGCGCCACCACCTTCCAGGGCCGGGTCGCCTGCCTGGAACTGGCCAGCGGCCAGCCGCAGTGGGGCAAGGATTTCTCGTCGCCGGCCGGCCCCGCGCAGGATGACAATGCGCTTTACGCCAGCGATGAACAATCGGTGGTGCATGCCTTCGACCGCCAGAACGGCAGCGAGCGCTGGAAGAACGCTGACCTGCGCAACCGCCGCCTGGGCGCGCCGCTGGCGCTGGGCCGCTCGGTGGTGATGGGCGACTTCGAAGGCTATGTCCACTTCCTGTCGCGCGAAGACGGCCAGGTGGTGGCACGCATGAAGACCGATGGCAGCGCCATCACCGCCGCGCCCGTGGTGGCGGGGCAGACCCTGGTGATCCAGACGCGCGACGGCGACGTCTACGGTTTCCAGCCTGGCTGACAGGACCCAATGCGCGCTGCCGTACACCTGTCGGTACGGCCGGCGCCGAATCCGGTAGCATGATCCTTGGCGCGGCTTGCAGCGGGTCGCTGACCCGCACCGCGCCCGACAGGACAAGCGGCAGCCCGCGCCCAGGTGGCGCGGGCTGCCGCTGGAACCCTTGACTCCGGAGTTACCGGGGGGCGGCAGTTGCCGGCCCCCGTTTCCGTTTATGGCATGAAACCAGTTATCGCACTTGTCGGCCGCCCCAATGTGGGCAAGTCGACGCTATTCAACCGCATGACCCGCTCGCGCGACGCCCTCGTCGCCGACCTGCCGGGCCTGACGCGCGACCGCCATTATGGCGAGGGGCGCATCGGCGAACGTCCGTTCATCGCCATCGATACCGGCGGCTTCGAGCCCGTGGTCAAGGAAGGCATCGTCGCCGAGATGGCCAAGCAGACCAAGCAGGCGGTGGTCGAGGCCGACGTGGTGATCTTTATCGTCGACGGCCGCCTCGGCCTGGCGCCGCAGGACCGCGCCATCGCCGATTACCTGCGCAAGACCGGCCGGCGCATCATGCTCGCGGTCAACAAGGCCGAGGGCATGAAGTACACCTCGGTGGCGGCGGACTTTTATGAACTGGGCATGGGCGACCCGTACGCGATCTCCGCCGCCCACGGCGACGGCGTGCGCGAGCTGGTCGATGAAGCCATCGAGCTGGCGGTGCAGGAACGCCCCGAGCTGGCCGAGGAAGCCCCGGACGAAGGCAAGGGCGTCAAGATCGCCATCGTCGGGCGCCCCAACGTCGGCAAGTCGACGCTGGTCAATACGCTGATCGGTGAAGAGCGCGTGATCGCCTTCGACATGCCCGGCACCACCCGCGACGCCATCTATGTGGAATTCGAGCGCGGCGGCAAGCCCTACACGCTGATCGATACCGCCGGCCTGCGCCGGCGCGGCAAGGTGTTCGAGGCGATCGAGAAATTCTCGGTGGTCAAGACGCTGCAGTCGATCGCGGATGCCAACGTGGTGATCCTGCTGCTCGATGCGCAGCAGGATATCTCCGACCAGGACGCGCATATCGCCGGCTTTATCGTCGAGTCCGGGCGCGCGCTGGTGGTGGGCGTCAACAAATGGGACGGGCTGGACGGCCACGCGCGCGACCGCATCAAGCACGACCTCGAGCGCAAGCTGCAGTTCCTCAGCTTCGCCAACTTTCACTTTGTGTCGGCGCGCGAGCGCACCGGCATCGGCGCGCTGATGCGCTCGGTCGACGATGCGTATGCCGCGGCCATGGTCAAGCTGCCGACGCCGCAACTGACGCGCGTGCTGCAGGAAGCCGTGGAATTCCAGCAGCCCAAGCGCGTCGGCGCATCGCGGCCCAAGCTGCGCTATGCGCACCAGGGCGGCTCCAATCCGCCCATCATCGTGGTCCACGGCAATGCGCTCTCGGGCGTGGCCGAAACCTACCGGCGCTACCTGGAGAACCGTTTCCGTGCGGCATTCAAGCTCAAGGGCACGCCCCTGCGCATCGAATTTCGCACGAACAAAAATCCGTACGCGGACTCGAAGGATTGAGTCCGGAATCGGATCCGTGGCGGCGCCAGTTTTCGTTTGCGTTCGTTTGGAACTGCGGCTAAATTCACGGTAGCAGGGGGTTCCCTGTGCATTGACGCCAACTTGGTACCGTTTTGATCTTTTTTCT
This sequence comes from Cupriavidus taiwanensis, assembly GCF_900249755.1. Taxonomy (NCBI): domain Bacteria; kingdom Pseudomonadati; phylum Pseudomonadota; class Betaproteobacteria; order Burkholderiales; family Burkholderiaceae; genus Cupriavidus; species Cupriavidus taiwanensis. Next base: position 2,305,221 of record NZ_LT976853.1, on the reverse strand, counting down.
GGCGCGTTTTTGCGCCGCCTGACTTGAACCGGGGATTTCCATCCCCATCATTCACCACTAAACCTATAAATTTGGAGTGTGCCATGAGCAACAAAGGGCAACTGCTACAAGACCCGTTCCTGAACGCGCTGCGCAAAGAGCACGTGCCGGTTTCCATCTATCTCGTCAATGGCATCAAGCTGCAAGGCAATATCGAATCGTTCGACCAGTATGTCGTCCTGCTGCGCAACACCGTGACCCAGATGGTCTACAAGCATGCGATTTCCACCGTCGTGCCGGCGCGCGCGGTCAACTTCCGCGTGGATGATTCCGCCGAGGCCTGATCTGACCGATCTGCCCCAGGGCATCGCGCGGGCGCCAGGCGGCGCCGCCCCGATGCCCGGCACCGGCGTGCCAGCGCACCCGGTGCCGCGCGGCCCGGCGGTTGCCAATGCGCCCGCCGCCGCCATGTACCGCACCATGCGGCGGCCTGTCCCGGCAGGGGCCAGGACAGTGTCCGACATCCGCCATCCTTTCCCCTGAACCCGAATTTCCCTGCGCATTCGCGCCCGCCCTTGGACCCCAGAGCCACCTCCAATACCGCCCCTTCGCGCGCCATCCTCGTCGGCGTCGACTTCGGCAAGCATGATTTCCAGGAAAGCCTCAGTGAACTGGCGCTGCTGACCTCGACCGCCGGTTCGCTGCCGGTGCATACGCTGACGGGCCGCCGCTCGCGCCCGGACCCGGCATTGTTCATCGGCTCGGGCAAGGCCGAGGAGCTGAAGGAGGCCGCCGACGCGCTGGATGCCGACGTAGTGGTCTTCAACCACGCGCTGAGCCCGGCGCAGCAACGCAACCTGGAGCGCTTCCTGAACCGCCACGTGATCGACCGGACCGGCCTGATCCTGGATATCTTCGGGCAGCGCGCGCAGAGCCATGTCGGCAAGGTGCAGGTGGAGCTGGCCCAGGTGCAGTACCGCGCTTCGCGGCTGGTCCGCGCGTGGAGCCACCTGGAGCGGCAGAAGGGCGGCATCGGCATGCGCGGCGGCCCCGGCGAGCGCCAGCTGGAACTGGACCGGCGCATGCTGGACGAGCGCGCCAAGCGGCTCAAGTCCGATCTGTCGCGGCTGCAGCGCCAGCACAGCACGCAGCGGCGTGCGCGCGCGCGCAACGACACCCTCAGCATCTCGCTGGTGGGCTACACCAACGCGGGCAAGTCGACGCTGTTCAACGCGCTGACCAAGGCCGGCGCTTATGCGGCCAACCAGCTCTTCGCCACCCTCGACACCACCTCGCGCCGGCTGTTCCTGGACGGCCTGGGCAACGTGGTGCTGTCGGACACGGTCGGCTTTATCCGCGACCTGCCGACGCAACTGGTGGCGGCGTTCCGTGCCACGCTGGACGAGACCGTGCATGCGGACCTGCTGCTGCATGTGGTCGATGCATCGAGCCCGGTGCGCCACGAGCAGATCGAGCAGGTCAACCGCGTGCTGGCGGAGATCAACGCTCTCGACATCCCGCAGATCGTGGTGATGAACAAGATCGACGCCGCTCCTGAATTGATGGGCGACGGCCCGCGCATCGAGCGCGATGTGGAAGGCATCCCGACCCGCGTGTTCCTGAGCGCGCGCGAAGGGCTGGGCCTGGACTCGCTGCGCGAGGCCGTGGTCGAGGTGGCGCAATGGCTGGCCAGCCGCCCGCCCGAGCCGCAACCCTACGATCCCCGCCTGGACGACGTGCCGCAGGCCGATGGCGCCGGTGACGGCACTGTCGGTGACGGCGGCCTAGAGAACGACGGCGACGACGCCGATGCGGGGGATTCACGCCGGCCGTAGGCCCGGTGGCCAGCCACGGGCTTGCCGCCGGATCAACGCCGCCTTGGTGCCGGTTTGGCGCCGGTTCTGCCCAATTCCGGTGCGGTTGCTGCCGGGGTTGCGCGAATTGGCCAAAAGTGGCGCCGATGACTGCTAGAATCCCCCTGTTACAAACTTCCCCGGACCCGTGCACTTCATGCCCCAGTTTCCCCGGAATGCTGATTCGAGCCTGACACCAGGCGGCAGCCTCGCGCCGCGCGCGGGCTGGCAGCGCCTGCGCGCCATCTTCTCGCTGAACGATCCGCGCTGGGGTCGGGACGGGCAGGACGATGACAAGAAGGACGGCCGCGACGACAACCGCCAGCAGAACCAGCGGCCGCAGCAGGATGGCGGCCCGCCGGACCTCGACGAACTGTGGCGCGACTTCAACCGCCGCCTGAACGGCCTGCTTGGCCGCAAGGACAACGGCGGCGGCGGCAACCAGAACTTCGGCGGCCCGCGCACCCCCGGCAAGGGCTCGGGCATCGGTGCCGGCGTGATCGTGGCCGCGGTGGTCGGCATCTGGCTGGCCAGCGGCTTCTTCATGGTGCAGGAAGGCCAGACCGCGGTGATCCTGCAGTTCGGCAAGTTCAAGTACTCCGCCGGCCCCGGCATCAACTGGCGCATGCCCTGGCCGGTGCAGTCGGCCGAGGTCGTCAACCTGTCGGCGGTGCGTTCGGTCGAGGTCGGCCGCTCCACCTCGATCAAGGACAGCAACCTGAAAGACTCGTCGATGCTGACGCAGGACGAGAACATCATCGACGTGCGCTTTACCGTGCAGTACGTGATCCAGGACGCCGGCGAATTCCTGTTCTTCAACAAGACCGACCGCGGTGGCGATGAAGAACTGGTGACGCAGGCCGCCGAGACCTCGGTGCGCGAGATCGTCGGCCGCAACAAGATGGACGCGGTGCTGTACGAGAGCCGCGAACAGATCGCGCAGCAGCTGGCCAAGTCGATCCAGGCCATCCTGACGGCGTACAAGACCGGCATCCGCGTGCTGTCCGTCAACGTGCAGAGCGTGCAGCCGCCCGAACAGGTGCAGGCCGCGTTCGACGACGTCAACAAGGCCAGCCAGGACCGCGAGCGCGCCATCAGCGAAGGCCAGGCCTACGCCAACGATGTCATCCCGCGCGCCAAGGGTACCGCGGCGCGCCTGAAGGAAGAGTCCGAAGCCTACCGCTCCCGCGTGGTGGCGCAGGCCGAGGGCGATGCGTCGCGCTTCCGTTCGGTGCAGACCGAATACGCCAAGGCCCCACAGGTAACGCGCGACCGCATCTATCTGGAAACCATGCAGCAGATCTACACCAATTCGACCAAGGTGCTGGTGGACGCGCGCCAGGGCAACAATCTTCTCTACCTGCCGCTGGACAAGCTGATGGCACAGGCCGATGGCCGCGCTGCGCCGCAGCCGGGCCAACCGGGTGCGGCCAGCCCGCCGGCGTCCGCGCCGGATGCGTCGACGGACGCCCGTTCGCGCGAAGCGCTGCGCAACCGCGACCGCGACTCGCGCTGAGGAGACCGTCATGAACCGACTGATTTCCTTCGCGATTGGCTTTTTCATCCTGGTGGCCGTGGTTTCGTCCATGCTGTTCGTGGTCGACCAGCGCCAGTACGCCGTGGTGTTTGCCTTCGGCCAGATCAAGCAGGTGGTGCGCGAGCCCGGCCTGCACTTCAAACTGCCGCCGCCGTTCCAGAACGTGGTGTTCATGGACCGCCGCCTGCAGACCATCGACGTCGCCGCCAACGAGCGTTTCCTGACCGCCGAGAAGAAGAGCATGGTGGTGGACTGGTTCGTCAAATGGCGCATCACTGACCCGCGCAAGTTCTTCGTCGCCTTCGGCGGCAACCTGCGTGGCGCGCAGGACCGCATGACGCAGCGCATCGATTCGGTGGCGCGCGAAGAGTTCGGCAAGCGCACCGTCGCCGACGTGGTCGCCGGCGAGCGCGAGCAGGTGATGCAGGCCATCCGCAGTGGCATGAGCGAGTACGCCAAATCGGTTGGCGTCGAGATCCTCGACGTGCGCCTGAAGCGTGTCGACCTGCTGCCCGCGATCAGCGAATCGGTGTATCGCCGCATGGAGGCCGAGCGCAAGCGCGTGGCCAACGAACTGCGCTCCACCGGCGCCGCCGAGGGCGAGAAGATCCGCGCCGACGCCGACCGCCAGCGCGAAGTGGTGCTGGCCGAGGCCTATCGCGATGCGCAGGTGATCAAGGGCCAGGGCGATGCCAAGGCCTCGCAGATCTATGCCGACGCGTTTGGCCGCGATCCGCAGTTCGCGCAGTTCTGGCGCAGCATGGAGGCGTATCGCAATACCTTCCGCGACAAGCGCGACGTGCTGGTGCTCGAGCCCAATTCCGAGTTCTTCCGCTATATGCGTTCCAGCGGCGGCGCCGCGGCCGCGGCCTCCGGCAACGGCGGAGGCAAGCGCTAGCCCCGTCGCTTGTCCGTGTGGCGAATTGACGAAACCCCGGCTTGCCGGGGTTTTGTCCGGCTGGAGCCTTCGCTGCGGAGTGATGGCGCGGGCGCGCGATGTCCGCGCGCTGGTTTTGCCGGGCCTTGCCCGGTCCCTGCAGGCGCTGCGCCCGCGGGCAACTGAATGACTGAGAAGAGATTCACCATGTCCAACCATTGGCTGCTGCCAGAAAACATTGCCGACGTGCTGCCGTCGGAAGCGCGCAAGATCGAAGAGCTGCGCCGCCGCATGCTGGACCTGTTCCGCACCTACGGCTACGAGCTGGTGATGCCGCCGCTGCTGGAATACCTCGAGTCGCTGCTGACCGGCACCGGCCACGACCTCGACCTGCGCACGCTCAAGCTGGTCGACCAGCTGTCGGGCCGCACCATGGGGCTGCGCGCCGATATCACGCCGCAAGTGGCGCGCATCGATGCCCACCTGCTGAATCGACCCGGCGTGACCCGGCTGTGCTACGCGGGCAACGTGCTGCACGCGCGCCCGGCAGGGTTCCACGCGACCCGCGAGCCGATCCAGATTGGTGCCGAGATCTATGGCCATGCCGGCCTGGAAGCCGACGTCGAGATCCAGGAACTGATGCTGGCCGCGCTGACCGCGGCCGGCCTGTCCGAGATCCGCATCGACCTGTGCCATGCCGGCATTCTCGAAGCGTTGCTGGCCGGCCTGCCGTCGATCCGCAAGATCGAGGATGCCTTGTTTGCCGCGCTCGAGACCAAGGACGTGCCCGCCTTGCGCGAGCTGACCACCGGCATGCCGCAAACCGAGCGCGACGCGCTGCTGGCGCTGCCGACGTTGTACGGCGGCGTCGACGTGATCGAGCGCGCCCGCGCCACGCTGCCGGCCAGCCCGGCCATCGGCCGCGCGCTCGATGAGCTGGCGGCGCTGGCGGTGCAGGTGCGCGGCGCCAGCGTCAATATCGACCTGTCGGACCTGCGCGGCTACCACTACCACAGCGGCGTGATGTTCGCGGCCTATGTGGCCGGCCTGCCCAACTACGTCGCGCGCGGCGGCCGCTACGACAAGGTGGGCGAGGCCTTTGGCCGGGCCCGTCCGGCAACGGGTTTCTCGCTGGACCTGCGCGAAGTGGCGGCACTGTCACCCGTCGAGGTGCGCGCGCAGGCGATCTTTGCACCCTGGGATGCGGACCCGGCACTTCGTGCCGCGATTGCCGCGCTGCGCGCCGGCGGCGAGATCGTCATCCAGTCGCTGCCCGGCCATACCCATGAGCTGGACGAATTCAATTGCGACCGGCAACTGGTGCGCAAGGACGCCGGCTGGGCCGTGGTGCCGCGCTGACGCATCGACGCCGCGGCGGGCCAAAAACCCGGAAACGCGCGGCAACAAGAGTAGAATACGTTTTTAACCTATTGACCAAAGCAATATGTCCGCATCCGCAGTAGGCCAGGGACGCAATGTCGTCGTGATCGGCACCCAGTGGGGTGACGAAGGCAAAGGAAAAATCGTCGATTGGCTTACCGACCATGCAAAGGGCGTGGTGCGGTTCCAGGGTGGCCACAACGCTGGCCACACGCTGATCATCGGCGGCAAGAAGACCATTCTCCGGCTGATCCCCTCGGGCATCATGCGCGCCGGCACGGTCTGCTACATCGGCAACGGTGTGGTGCTGTCGCCCGAAGCTTTGTTCCGTGAAATCGAAGAGCTCGAAGGCGCCGGCCTGCAGGTGCAGAACCGCCTGCGCATTTCCGAGGCGGCCACGCTGATCCTGCCGTACCACGTCGCCATCGACAAGGCGCGCGAAGCCCGCCGCGGTGCCGCCAAGATCGGCACCACCGGCCGCGGCATCGGCCCGGCCTATGAAGACAAGGTGGCACGCCGCGCGCTGCGCGTGCAGGACCTGTTCGATCCGCAGCAGTTCGCCGAACGCCTGCGCGAGAACCTGGACCTCCACAACTTCATGCTGACCCAGTACCTGGGTGCCGAAGCCGTCGATTTCCAGCAGACCCTGGACGAAGCGCTGGCCTACGCGCCGCGCCTGGCACCGATGGTCGCCGATGTATCGGCCGAGCTGTACGCGGTCAATGCCGCCGGCGGCAACCTGATGTTCGAAGGCGCGCAGGGCACGCTGCTCGACGTCGACCACGGCACCTATCCGTTCGTCACCTCGAGCAACTGCGTGGCCGGTGCGGCAGCAGCCGGCGCGGGCGTGGGCCCGGGCCGCCTGAACTACATCCTCGGCATCACCAAGGCCTATTGCACCCGCGTTGGCGCCGGCCCGTTCCCGAGCGAGCTGTACGACAACGACAACCCCTCACGCCAGGACCAGGTCGGCGTGCGCCTGGCCAACGTCGGCAAGGAATTCGGTTCGGTCACCGGGCGTCCGCGCCGCACCGGCTGGCTCGATGCCGCCGCGCTCAAGCGCTCGGTGCAGATCAACGGCGTGTCGGGCCTGTGCATGACCAAGCTGGACGTGCTCGATGGCCTGGAAACCATCAAGCTGTGCGTGGGTTATGAGCTCGACGGCAAGACCGTCGACATCCTGCCGCGCGGCTCTGACGCGGTGGCGCGCTGCGTGCCGGTCTACGAGGAATTCCCCGGCTGGAACGAGTCGACCTTCGGCGTGAAGACCTGGGACGCGCTGCCCGAGCAGGCCCGCATCTACCTGAAGCGCGTCGAAGAAGTGGTCGGCATCCCGATCGACATGATCTCGACCGGCCCGGACCGCGACGAGACCATCCTGCTGCGCCATCCGTACAAGGCCTGACGGCCTGCGCAGTCCCCGCAGTGCCGCCGCGCCACAAGCGCCGCGGCCTGCCAGAAAATAAATCGGCCCGCGCAAGCGGGCCGAGCCATATCGGTCAGCCGACCGCACGATACAACGAGTAAAACGATGAACCTGCCTATCAACGATGACGAGAACCTGTGGGTCTCCTGGGACGAATACCATCGCCTGATCGCACGCCTGTCGCTGAACGTGCATGAATCGGGCTGGAAGTTCGACAAGATCCTGTGCCTCGCACGCGGCGGGCTGCGCGTGGGCGACCAGATGTCGCGCATCTTCGACGTGCCGCTGGCGATCCTGGCCACCAGCAGCTACCGCGAGGCCGCCGGCACGCAGCAGGGCGAACTCGACATCGCGCAGTACATCACCATGACCCGCGGCGAGCTGAGCGGCAAGATCCTGCTGGTCGACGACCTGGTGGACTCCGGCATCACGCTCGAGCGTGTGGGCCGCCACCTCAAGGAACGCTATCCGGCGGTGACCGAGGTGCGCTCGGCGGTGCTGTGGTACAAGGCGTGCTCCAAGGTGGAGCCGGACTACCACGTGACCTTCCTCGAATCGAACCCCTGGATCCACCAGCCGTTCGAAGAGTACGACACGCTGCGCCCGCACAACCTGGCCGCCTGGCTCAAGCGCGGCAAGCGCGCCAGCCTGCTGGACGACGGCGCGCGCGACTGAGCGCGTCGGCCAGCCGGGCCCGCCTTGCCGGCGGGCACGGCGGGTTTGGGCTCAGTAGCCCACGGTGAAGCGCTGGCGCGAATGCGCCGGCCGCTCGATTTCATCGAGCATCGCGATGGCATAGTCTTCCATCGAAATCCAGCTCTTGCCTGCCGCGTCGCTGAGCAGGTCTTCCATGCCGATGCGGAAATGGCCAGTGCGCTCGCCCGGCTCGAACAGTGCGGACGGCGACAGGAAGGTCCAGTCGATCTGCTGCTCGTTGCGCAGCGCATTCAGGAAGTCGCGGCCGGCCAGCGCCTCGGTTTTGTAGGCATCGGGGAAGTTCGGGGTGTCGACCAGCTGCACGCCCGGTGCGACATAAAGACTGCCGGCACCGCCCACCACCAGCAGCCGCGGCACGCCTGCCTGGCGCACGGCGGTGGTTACCTGCTGCGCGTTCAGCTGCGCGAAGCGCGCGGTGCTGATGACGACATCATGGCCGGCGAGGGCGGCGGCCAGTGCCGCGCGGTCGGTCGCATCCACATCCTTGTTGGTCACGCCTGCGCGCGCGGGCAGGCGGCTGGCCTGGCGCGCAATCGCGGTCACGTGGTGGCCGCGGCGCACGGCTTCGTCGGTCAGGCGCGTGCCAACGCGGCCGCTGGCTCCAATGATGGCGATCTTCATGGTCACTCCCTGGTTCAGTTGGTTGGATATGAAACTGATGTGGTTACACATCGGGATAAAAAAATCAGCGCTTGCGGCGCTGGCTGCCGCGCTCGACATCGGCCAGCATGCCGGCAACGGTGATGCCGGCCAGGGTTTCGTCCATGGCCGCCTGCGCGCGGTCGGCCACCTTGCGCAGCGCACCGGTGATCTCGCGCCCGACCATGCAGGCCGGATTGGGCGCGCTCTGGTGCAGCGTGATCAGCGCCGTGGTTTCGACCGCGCGGAACACATCCAGCAGCGTGATCGACGCGGCCGGGCGCGCCAGCGTGGCGCCGCCGGTGCTGCCCATGGTGGTGGCCACCAGGCCCGCTTCAGCCAGCTGGCCGACCAGGCGCCGGATCAGCGCCGGGTTGGTGCCGACGCTGCCGGCAATCAGCGATGATGGCACCGGCTCGGCGGCACTGGCCAGCAGGGTAAGGATATGGACGGCGACGGCAAACCGGCTGCTTGTGCTCATGGTGTCGGGTGCGATGTGAAACCATGATAGTTACACATGCGCGCTGACGTCAAGGGGCAGGGATAAGAAAGGTCAGGGCGGTGGGAAGAAAGGGCAGCGGCGCCGTGCAGCGAAATGGATCGCGCCGGCCGCCGGAATGCCGGAATCGCCACTGAAGCTGTTACACTCCCCGACATTGCCGTAACCTTGTGGTGCGGCTGCCGCGCGGGGTACGGTGCGCGGTTTCACGGACGGGAAAAAACCCGTACGCTCGCAGGTATGACATCGCGGCAAGTGCCGCCAAGCAAGGAGTGCAAGTTGCCGGATCTGATGCGCGAAACAGGCGTCAAAAACAAAAAACCCGCAGGGCTCGAAAGCGCTGCGGGTTTCCCGGTGATCTGGTGCCCAGGAGAGGACTCGAACCTCCACAGTGTTGCCACCGCTAGGACCTGAACCTAGTGCGTCTACCAATTCCGCCACCTGGGCAGGTGTCGAAACAACCGAAGCGCTCATTATAGAGAGCGCGAGAATTTTGTCAAATAGTTTCCAGAAAAAATTGAATCAGAACAACTATCCGATCCCCAGCCGGGAAGAAATCCTGGGCGTGCTGAGAACGTCGGGATCCCCCCAGTCGGCAGGCGATATCGCCAAGGCGCTGGCGGTCACGCGCAAGGAGCATGACGGCTTCCAGAAGCGCCTGGCCGCGATGGAGCGCGACGGCCAGATCGAGCTCAACCGCAAGGGCCGCTATGAACTGGCGCACCAGCCCAACTTTGTCATCGGCCGGGTGCAGGGCCACCGCGACGGCTTCGGCTTCCTGATCCGCGACGACGGCGAGGACGATATCTTCCTGCCCGAGCGCGAACTGCAGAAGGCCATGCACAACGACCGCGCGCAGGTGCGCGTGGTGGGCTACGACCGGCGCGGGCGCCCCGAAGGGCAGATCGTCGAGATCATCGAGCGCGCCAACCGCTTTGTCATCGGCCGCCTGCTCAGCGAGGGCGGCGTGCTGGTGGTGGCGCCGGAAGACAAGCGCATCAGCCAGGACATCCTGATCCCGCCCAAGGCGCAGGGCAAGGCGCGGGTGGGGCAGGTGGTCAGCGTCGAGCTGACCGAATTCCCGGACCGCTACGTGCAGCCGGTGGGCCGCGTGGTGGAAGTGCTCGGCGAGATCGACGATCCCGGCATGGAGATCGAGATCGCCGTGCGCAAGTACGGCGTGCCGCACCAGTTCTCGCCGGCCGCCGCGCAGGAAGCCTCCGGGCTGCCCGACGAAGTGCGCCAGGCCGACCTGGACCACCGCATCGACCTGCGCGACATCCCGCTGGTCACCATCGACGGCGAAGACGCGCGCGACTTCGACGACGCGGTCTATTGCGAGCCGGTCAGGATCGGCCGCGCCAAGGGCTGGCGCCTGATCGTGGCGATCGCCGACGTGTCGCATTACGTGCGTCCGGGCACGCCGCTCGATGCCGACGCGCTCGACCGCGCCACCTCGGTCTACTTCCCGCGCCGCGTGATCCCGATGCTGCCGGAGAAGCTGTCCAACGGGCTGTGCTCGCTCAATCCGCACGTCGACCGGCTGTGCATGGTGTGCGATGCCGTGATCACCGCCAAGGGCGAGCTCAAGGGCTACCAGTTCTACCCGGCGGTAATGCATTCGGCCGCGCGGCTGACCTACAACGAGGTCTGGTCGGTGCTGTCCAACACCAAGGGTCCCGAGGCGCACAAGCGCGGCGAACTGGTGCCGCACCTGCAGAACCTGTACGAGTTGTTCCAGGTCCTGCTCAAGGCGCGGCGCGCGCGCGGCGCGATCGACTTCGACACCACCGAGACCTATATCGTCTGCAATGCGCAGGGCAAGATCGAGCAGATCCTGCCGCGCACGCGCAACGATGCGCACCGGCTGATTGAGGAATGCATGCTGACCGCCAACGTCTGCGCGGCCGACTTCCTCGAACGCTTCAAGCACCCGGCGCTGTACCGCATCCACGCCGGCCCCAACGAAGAAAAGCTGAAGAACCTGCGCGAGTTCCTGCGTACCGCCGGCTTGTCATTGGGCGGCGGCGACAAGCCGCAGGCGTCGGACTACGCCGAGGTGATGGACAAGATCAAGTCCCGCCCCGACGCGCCGATGCTGCAGACCATGCTGCTGCGCTCGATGCAGCAGGCGGTGTACAGCCCCGACAATATCGGCCACTTCGGCCTGGCGTACGAGGCCTACGCCCACTTCACCAGCCCGATCCGCCGCTATCCCGACCTGCTGGTGCACCGCGCGATCAAGGCGGTGCTGGCGCACACCAAGTACCAGCCGGCCTTTGCCCACGGCACCGAGCTGAACACCGCGATCTCGCCGAAGGCGCGCCGGCTGCAGGCCAAGGATGCCGAGCAGAAGGCCGAGCTGACCGCGGCGCGCGCGCGCCGCAACGAGGCCATCTGGGACGAGCTGGGCCTGCACTGCTCGACCAACGAGCGCCGTGCCGACGAGGCCTCGCGCGATGTCGAGGCCTGGCTCAAGTGCTACTTCATGCGCGACAAGCTGGGCAGCGACTATGCCGGCACCGTCAGCGCCGTGACCTCGTTCGGCATCTTCGTGCAGCTCGACGAGCTGTATGTCGAGGGCCTGGTCCACGTGACCGAGCTGGGCAGCGACTACTTCCAGTACGACGAGGCCCGCAACGAGCTGCGCGGCGAGCGCACCGGCATCCGCTACCGGCTGACCGACCGCGTGCGCGTGCAGGTGTCGCGCGTCGACCTGGACGCGCGCAAGATCGACTTCCGGCTGGTGCAGGAGCCTTCGGCGAAAACCCTGCGCGCACGCGTCACGGGAACCGAGGCGCAGCCGCGCGTGCCTGCCGCGCATGCGGTGCCGGCGCGCAAGAAGGGCCGCCAGCTGGCGGCGCTGCTGGGCGGCTCGTCCAAGCCGGAAGAGTCGTTCGACGAGACGCTCGACCGCGTGATCGAAGAGCAACCGGTGTTCGAGGCGGTGATCACGCCGCTCAAGCCGCACGTCAAGACCGGCGGCAAGCCGGGCAAGCGCGCCGCCAAGCCCAAGCCCGCGCACCTGGAAAAGCCGCGCAAGCCGGCCTCGAAGGCGCGCACGTCCAAGCCGGCGGGCAAGACCGCCGCCAAGCGCACGCCGCGCAAGCACTAGCCGGTTGCGCGCAAGCCGCGGTCCCCGCCCGCGCGGGGACCGCGGCCGGGCGGGTACAATCGCGCCCATGGCCAAACAAAAACTCCTGATCGGCTTTCACGCCGTGACCGCGCGCCTGCGGCAAGACCCCAAGGGCGTGTCCGACATCTACATTGAATCCGCCCGCCGCGACCGGCGCATGCAGGACTTCGTGCGCCTGGCCGAAAGCCTGGGCGTGCGCCTGCATCCGGTCGATGCCGAGCGCCTGCGCGGCATGGCCGGCACCGACCGCCACCAGGGCGTGGTCGCGCGTGCCGAGGACGTGGCGCTGGCGCTGAACCTGGATGAGCTGCTCGACGGCATCGAAGGCACGCCGCTGCTGCTGGTGCTGGATGGTGTCACCGACCCCCACAACCTGGGCGCCTGCCTGCGCGTGGCCGACGGTGCCGGCGCGCACGCCGTGATCGCGCCCAAGGACCGCAGCGTCGGCCTGAACGCCACCGTGGCCAAGGTCGCCAGCGGCGCCGCCGAGACCGTGCCCTATATCACCGTGACCAACCTGGCCCGCACCCTGCGCGAACTGCAGGAGCGCGGCATCTGGGTGATCGGCACCGCCGACGGCACCGAGAAGTCGCTGTACGACATCGATTTCAAGGGGCCGACCGCGATCGTGATGGGCGCCGAAGGCGAGGGCATGCGCCGGCTGACGCGCGAAACCTGCGACGAACTGGTTGGCATCCCGATGGCGGGTGGCGTCGAAAGCCTGAACGTGTCGGTGGCCAGCGGCGTGTGCCTGTACGAGGCCGTGCGCCAGCGGCGCCTGCCGCGCTGAAGCCATGGCCGACGATTCCAGTCTGGCGGCACTCCCGGGGATTGAGGAAGCGCGTCGGCTGATCGACGGCGCCAGCAATATCTTCGTGCTGACCGGCGCCGGGATCTCCGCCGAATCCGGCGTGCCGACCTTCCGCGACGCCATGACCGGGCTGTGGCAGCAGTTCGATCCGGAAGACCTGGCCAGCGAGGCCGCCTACCGCCGCCAGCCGGCGCTGGTGTGGCAGTGGTACCAGCACCGGCGCGAGCTGGTGGCGGCGGTGCAGCCGAACCCGGCGCACCATGCGCTGGTGGCGCTGGCCGCGCAGAAACCGGTCACGCTGGTGACGCAGAATGTCGACGGCCTGCACCAGCGCGCCGGCAGCACCGGCGTGATCGAACTGCACGGCAACCTGTTCGCCAACAAATGGCTGGATGGCTGCGGCCGCTGCAGCGAGGCCACTGCGCTGCCCGGCATGCCGCCGCGCTGCAACCTGTGCGGTGCGCTGATGCGGCCGGGGGTGGTGTGGTTCGGCGAAGACCTGCCGCGCGTGGCGCGCTACCGCGCCGAGCATGCGGCGCAGACCTGCGACCTGTGCCTGGTGGTCGGCACATCGGGGCTGGTGTACCCGGCGGCGGCGCTGCCCGGCGTGGCGCGCGAGCATGGCGCGCCGGTGATCGTGGTCAATCCGCAGCCGTCGGCGCTGGACCAGACCGCGGACATCGTGCTGGCGGCCGCGGCGGGCGCCTGCCTGCCGCGGCTGTGGCCGCAGCCGGCGCCAGCGGCCGGCTGAAGCGCGGGGGGTAGCGCGGGGGGTAGCGCGCGGCGGCGCTTATTGCTGCGCCAGTCCGGCGATCAGCTTCTCCAGCTTGACCGCATCTGCGGCAAACAGGCGGATGCCTTCGGCCAGCTTTTCCGTCGCCATCGCGTCTTCGTTGAGCTGCCAGCGGAACGACGGCTCGTCGGCGGTGATGCGCGCGATATTGGCCGCCTGCGCCTGGTCCACCGACAGTTTGTGCGCCACCGGGCCCTGGCCGCCGGCCAGCTGCTCGAGCAACTCGGGGCTGATGGTCAGCAGGTCGCAGCCGGCCAGCGACAGGATCTGCGCGGTGCTGCGGAAGCTGGCGCCCATCACCTCGGTGGGATAGCCGAACTTCTTGTAGTAATCGTAGATCTGCCGCACCGAGCGCACCCCGGGATCGTTGTCGCCGCCGTTGGCGGCCGGGTCCCATTGCTCGCCCGCCTGTTTCTTGTACCAGTCGAAGATGCGGCCGACGAACGGCGAGATCAGCTGCGCGCCGGCCTCGGCGCAGGCCACGGCCTGCACCAGCGAGAACAGCAGCGTCATGTTGCAGCGGATGCCGTCGCGCTGCAGGATCTCGGCGGCGCGGATGCCCTCCCAGGTGGAGGCGATCTTGATCAGCACGCGCTCGCGCGCGATGCCGCGCTGCTCGTACAGCTGGATCAGGTGGCGCGCCTTGTTGACCGTCGCGGTGGTGTCGAACGACAGGCGCGCATCGACCTCGGTCGAGACCCGGCCCGGCACGATCGCCAGGATCTCGCAGCCGAAGGCGATCAGCACTTCATCCATCACCGCGTCGACGCCGCCGTTGCCGTGGTGGTCTTGCACCGCGCGCTCCAGCAGGTGGCGGTATTCGGGTTTCTGCACCGCCTTCAGGATCAGCGACGGATTGGTGGTCGCGTCCTGCGGCGTGTACTGCTTCATCAGCTGGAAGTCGCCGGTATCGGCCACCACCGTGGTGAACTGCCTGAGTTGTTCGAGCTGGTTCATGGTCGCTAGGTCGTTTGCTTGAGCGTCTGCAAAAAGCGTTCGCGGGCTGTGTTCGCAGGCTGTGAGGGGCGCGTGCGGCACCGGTGCGGTCCATTGTACCTGCGCGGGCACCGTCGCCCGCGGCGCGCCGCCGCAATCCGCTACACTACGCGTTTCCCCAACGCAATCTGGCTGTTGTCATGACTCAGGATGAACTCAAGGCGCTGGTCGCGCAAGCCGCCGCCGACTACGTGAAGCAGGAAGTGCCCGAAGGTGCCGTGCTCGGCGTGGGCACCGGCTCCACCGCCAACCTTTTCATTGACGCCGTGGCGGCGTTCAAGGAGCGCTTCGCGGGTGCGGTGTCGAGCTCCGAGGCTTCCACGCGGCGCCTGCAGCAGCACGGGTTCAAGGTGCTGGACCTGAACGAGGTCGACGAGATCCCGGTGTACGTCGACGGCGCCGACGAGATCGACGCCAGCGGCGCGATGATCAAGGGCGGCGGCGGCGCGCTGACGCGCGAAAAGATCGTGGCCTCGGTGGCCAGGCGCTTTGTCTGCATCGCCGACGGCAGCAAGCTGGTCCAGACCATGGGCAACTTCCCGCTGCCGGTCGAGGTGATTCCGATGGCACGCGCCGCGGTGGCGCGCAAGCTGCAGGCGCTGGGCGGACAGCCGCGCCTGCGCATGACCCGGGAAGGCGGTATCTACAAGACCGACAACGGCAATGTGATCCTCGACGTGGCCGGCCTGAAGATCGACGACCCGCGCGGGCTCGAGCAGACCATCAACCAGGTGCCGGGCGTGGTGACCGCAGGGCTGTTCGCGCTGCGCGGCGCCGACGTGCTGCTGCTGGGCACCGGCGACGGCGTGCAGCGCACGGACTACTGATCGCACTGGCCGGTCGGCGCGATCCAGCAAAAAGGGGTGCCTGAGGCACCCCTTTGTCGTTGCAGCGGTCCGGATCAGGACTGCGGCGGCACGTAGCCCTGGGCCTGGTCGGCGCCTTCGCCGAAGAAGTACTTCTCGGTCTGCTTGAGCAGGTACTGGCGCGCACGCGCATCCGCCATGTTCAGGCGGTTTTCGTTGATCAGCATGGTCTGGTGCTTGAGCCAGCCGGCCCACGCTTCCTTCGACACGTTCTGCCAGATCTTCTTGCCCAGTTCGCCGGGCAGCGGCGGGAAGTCGAGACCTTCGGCTTCCTTGTTCAGCTTGATGCAATGGACCGTGCGGGCCATGGGGACTCCTTGCAATGTTCGTGAGAGCTTCGGCGCTGGCGCTATTGTAGCCAAGCGGGGCGGCCGGCCGCGGCGCGGCGGCGATTGTCCCTACGCCGTCACAGCTTTTTCATCAGCACCATCGACTTGCGCTGCCAGTTGTAGAGCCTGCGCTTGTCCTCGGGCAGGTCGTCGACCGTGGCGTGGACGAAGCCGCGCTTGAGGAACCAGTGCTCGGTGCGGGTGGTGAGCACGAACAGCCGCTCCAGCCCCAGCGCGCGGGCGCGGCGCTCGATGCGCTTGAGCAGGCGCTCGCCGTCGCCGGTGCCCTGGGCTTCCTGCGAGACCGTCAGGCACGCCATCTCGCCCATGTTCTCGCGCGGATAGTCGTACAGCGCGGCGCAGCCGAACAGCACGCCGTCGTGCTCGATCACCGAGAAGTTGGCGATATCGCGCTCGATCAAATGGCGCCCGCGCGGCACCAGCGTGCCGTCCTGCTCCAGCGGCGCGATCAGCTGCACGATGCCGCCGACGTCATCCAGCGTGGCCTCGCGCAAGCTTTCCAGGTCGGTGTCGGACAGCATGGTGCCGACGCCGTCGTGCAGGAACAGTTCCAGCAGCACCGCGCCGTCGAGCGAATAGGGGATCAGGTGCGCGCGCGGCACGCCGCCCTTGAGCGCCTTGACCAGGTGCTGCAGGTAGTTGGCCACGTCGGGCGGCAGGTGGTTGTTCTGCAGCCGCTCCACCGCGGTGCGCAGCGACATCTCCTGCATCATCTTGCCGACCGGGTCGGGCACGCCCGGCACCTCGGTGATGAAGATCAGCTTGTCGGCCTTGAGCGCGGTGGCGGTGGCGCTGGCCACGTCTTCCATCGACAGGTTGAAGGCCTGGCCGGTAGGCGAGAAGCCCAGCGGCGACAGCAGCACCACCTTGCCGTGCGACAGCGACATGCGCACCGATTCGGCGTCGATCTTGCGCACCAGCCCGGTGTGCTGGTAGTCGGTGCCGTTGACGATGCCGACCGGGCGCGCGGTGACGAAGTTGCCGGAGATCACCGACAGCTGGGCGCCGGCCATCGGCGTATTGGGCAGGCCCTGGCTGAAGGCGGCCTCGATGTCCAGGCGCAGTTCGCCGGCGGCTTCCTTGGCGCATTCGAGCGCGGCGTTGTCGGTGACGCGCACGCCGTCGACAAACTGCGACTCGACATGGCGCAGCGCCAGCTGCTCTTCCACCTGCGGACGCGAGCCGTGCACCAGCACGATCTGCATGCCCATCGCGTGCAGCAGCGCGACGTCGTTGACCAGCGCGTTGAGCACGCCGGACTTGACCAGTTCGCCGGCGAAGGCGATGACGAAGGTCTTGCCGCGGAAGGCATGGATATACGGCGCCACCATGCGCAGCCAGTCGACGAACTGCTGGTGGTCGGGGCCGCTGCGGTCCGGATCGGCCGTGACGGGCACGGGAGAGGTCGGGGCGGGGGCGGGGAGTTCGGCCGCGGCGGGCGGCTCCGCCTGCGCGGGGGCGGCAGCGGAGGCGGTGGCCGCGGGAGCGGAGGCAGGCGCCGTCTGCGGCGCGTCGGTTCTGGCGTTCATCCCGCGGATTATAATCCCGGCCAATGTCAGAACAACGCCCCGTCAAGCCCAAACCACCGACAGCGCCGCGCCAGCGCGCCGGTGCCGGTCAGTCCGCTGCCCCAGCCGAATCTCGCCCGACGCCCCGCCCGACGCCCCGCCCGGCGCCCGGCCCCGCGCAGCCTGCCGGTGCGCGGCCCGCCGCCGAGGGCGGCCAGCGCCAGCCCCGCGGCCCGCGTGCGCCACGCGCGCCGCGGCCGGTCAACCCGCTGCCGCCCATCACGTTCCCGGAAGCCCTGCCGGTATCGGCCCGCCGCGACGAGATCGCCGCGGCGCTGCTGGCCAACCAGGTGGTGATCGTTTCCGGCGAGACCGGTTCCGGCAAGACCACGCAGCTGCCCAAGATCTGCCTGTCGATCGGGCGCGGCCCCGGCCGCGAGGGCGGGGGGCTGATCGGCCACACCCAGCCGCGCCGCATCGCCGCCACCTCGACCGCCAAGCGCATCGCGCAGGAACTCGGCACGCCGCTGGGCGAGCACGTGGGCTACCAGGTGCGCTTCAACGACACCATGTCGTCGGGCGCGTCGGTCAAGCTGATGACCGACGGCATCCTGCTTGCCGAAACCCAGAACGACCCGCTGCTGCGCGCCTACGACACGCTGATCATCGACGAGGCGCACGAACGCAGCCTCAATATCGACTTCCTGATCGGCTACCTGCGCCAGATCCTGCCCAGGCGGCCGGACCTGAAGGTGATCATTACCTCGGCCACCATCGACGCGCAGCGCTTTGCCCGGCATTTCGCCACCGGGGACAAGCCGGCGCCGGTGATCGAGGTCAGCGGCCGCCTGTACCCGGTTGAGGTGCGCTACCGCCCGATCGCCGACGACGCGCCCGCCGCAGGCGCGCCGCGCAGCCCGCAGGCGCGCGAGCGCGACCTGTACGACGGCATCGTCGATGCCGTTGACGAGTTGTGCCGCGCCGGCCCCGGCGACGTGCTGGTGTTCCTGCCCGGCGAGCGCGAGATCCGCGAGGCCGCCGAGGCGCTGCGCAAGCACCACCCGCCGCATACCGAGATCCTGCCGCTGTTCGCGCGGCTGTCGGTGCAGGAGCAGGAGCGGGTGTTCAGGCCGTCGAACGCGCGCCGCATCGTGCTGGCGACCAACGTTGCCGAAACCTCGCTGACGGTGCCGGGCATCCGCTATGTGGTCGATACCGGGCTGGCGCGCGTCAAGCGCTACTCGTACCGCAACAAGGTCGAGCAGCTGCAGGTCGAGGCGATCTCGCAGGCCGCCGCCAACCAGCGTGCCGGCCGCTGCGGCCGGGTCGCCAACGGGATCTGCATCCGGCTGTACGAGGAAGCGGATTTCACCGGACGGCCGCGCTTTACCGACCCCGAGATCCTGCGTTCGTCGCTGGCCGCGGTGATCCTGCGCATGAAGGCGCTGCGGCTGACCGATATCGAGGCCTTCCCGTTCATCGAGCCGCCGCTGGGACGCGCCGTGGCCGACGGCTACCAGCTGTTGCAGGAGCTGGGCGCGGTCGACGACGCCAACCAGCTGACCGGCACCGGGCGCCAGCTCGCCAAGCTGCCGCTGGACCCGCGCGTGGCGCGCATGATCCTGGCCGCGCGCGAGCACCAGTGCCTGCGCGAGGTGCTGATCATCGCCAGCGCGCTGTCGGTGCAGGACCCGCGCGACCGTCCGCAGGAAGCGCAGGAAGCCGCCGACCAGGCCCACCGCAAGTTCATGGACGAGAAGTCCGAGTTCCTGGGCTGGGTCCGGCTGTGGAAGTGGTTCGAGGACGCGGTCGCGCACAAGAAGTCCAACCGCCAGCTGCAGGACAAGTGCCGCGCGCACTTCCTGTCGCACCTGCGGCTGCGCGAGTGGCGCGACGTGCATTCGCAGCTGCTGACCACCGTGACTGAGCAGGGCTGGCGCCTGAACGACAGCGAGCCGACCTACGAGCAGGTGCACAAGGCGCTGCTCACGGGTTTGCTCGGCAACGTCGGCTGCCGCATCGAGGACGGCGATGGCAAGGGCCGCGAATACCTGGGCGCGCGCGGCATCAAGTTCCACCTGTGGCCGGGCTCGCTGATCGCGCGCAAGGTCGGGCGCTGGATCGTCGCGGCCGAACTGGTCGAGACCAGCCGGCTGTTCGCGCGCACGCTGGCGCGGATCGAGCCGGAATGGCTGGAGCAGATCGGCGGCCACCTGCTCAAGGTCAGCTGGAGCGATCCGCACTGGGAGAAAAAGGCCGGGCAGGTGCTGGCGCTGGAGCGCGCCACGCTGTACGGGCTGGTGGTCTACCAGCACCGCCGCGTGCACTACGGGCCGATGAACCCGAAGGAAGCGCGCGAACTGTTTATCCGCCGCGCGCTGGTCGAGGGCGAGTTCGACACGCGCCTGCCGTTCTACGCGCACAACCAGCGCCTGGTGCGCGAGATCGAGAACCTCGAGCACAAGTCGCGGCGCCAGGACGTGCTGGTCGACGACGAGCTGATCTACGCCTTCTACGACCGCGCGATCCCGGCCGAGATCTGCCAGCAGACCGCGTTCGAGCAGTGGTACCAGGCCGAGAGCGCGAAAGACCGCAAGCTGCTGTACCTGAACCGCGACGAACTGATGCGGCACGAAGCGGCCGGCATCACCACCGACCTGTTCCCCAAGACCATGACCGTGGCCGGCGTGGACATGGGCCTGACCTATCACTTCGAGCCCGGCAGCCACCGCGACGGCGTGACCCTGACGGTGCCGCTGTACGCGCTCAACCAGGTCCGGCAGGAGCGCGCCGACTGGCTGGTGCCCGGCATGATCAAGGAGAAGGTGCACCTGCTGCTCAAGTCGCTGCCGCAGAAATTGCGCCGCCACTGCGTGCCGCTGCCCGAGTATGCCGCGGGCTTTGTCGCGCGCCAGCCGTTCGGCGAAGGCGAGCTGCTGGACGTGCTGATCGCCGATATCCGCGAGCAGACCGGCACCATGGTCAGGCGGGCCGACTTCAAGCTGGAAACGCTGCCCGCGCACCATGCGATGAACTTCAAGGTGATCGACGAGCACGGCCGCCAGCTCGACATGGGCCGCAACCTGGCCCAGCTGCGCGCCGAGCTGGGCGGGCAGGCGCAGCAGTCGTTCCAGCGCGTGGCCGCGCAAGCGGCGGCGCAGGCCGCAACCCAGGCCGCAACCCAGTCCCCGGAACACGCGCCGGCGCTGGCCGCGGCCGAGCCCGGCAAGTACGAAGGCCTGACCGGCTGGAGCTTCGGCGAACTGCCTGAGCTGCTCGAGATCCGCAAGGGCAGCCAGACCCTGTTCGGTTATCCGGCGCTAGTCGACCGCGGCACGCATTGCGACGTCGAGGTCTTCGACGATCCGCAAGAGGCCGCCCGCATCCACCACCTGGGGCTGCGCCGGCTGTTCGCGCTGCAACTGCGCGAGCAGGTCAAGTTCATCGAGAAGAACATCCCGGGGCTGCAGCAGATGGCGATGCAGTACATGACGCTGGGCACGCAGGAGATGCTGCGCGAGCAGATCGTGATGCTGGCGCTGGAGCGCGCCTGCATGCAGGCGCCGCTGCCGCGCAACGATGCCGAGTTCAATGCCCGCAAGGACGAGGGCCGTTCCCGGCTGTCGCTGCTGGCGCAGGAAATCGCGCGGCTGGCGGGCGCCATCCTTGCCGAATACGCCGGGCTGCCGCGCAAGCTGCTGCAGGCCAGGCCTTTCCCCGGGGCGTACGCGGACATGGAGGCCCAGCTCGGCCGGCTGATGGGCAAGCGCTTTATCGAAGAAACCCCGTACGCGCAGCTGGTCCACTTCCCGCGCTACCTGAAGGGCATCGCCATGCGCGTGGACAAGCTCAAGGGCGATCCGGCCCGCGACAGCCAGCGCATGCAGGAGATGGCGCCGCTGCTGCAGCAGTGGCAGCGCGCCGAAAAGCAGCTGCGCACGCAGGGCCGCGGCGGCGAGGATGCGCGGCTGGAGGAATTCCGCTGGATGCTGGAAGAACTGCGCATCGCGCTGTTCGCGCAGGAGCTGCGCACGCCGGTGCCGATGTCGGTCAAGCGGCTGCAAAAGGTCTGGGAATCGATGCAGCGCTGAGGCTGCGCGCCGGTACGGCGGCAAATGGTCGTGCCGGCGCAACAATCTGCCAAATACTTGTCTGCAGCCCGCCGCGACGTCAGCGGAATTAGCCGCCCAAACGTTAGAATCGCCGATTCAGTTCTTCGGGTAGCGGGTCTTATGTTCGCATTGCGGCGGTGGGTGGCTGGTGGGATCACGGTGGGCGCGTTCGCGCTGGGCCTGATGGCGGCGCCGGCCTTGGCGGAAGTGGTGGTGATCCTCAATTCGGGTGATGCCACCGTCACGCTGATCGACAAGGACACGCAGAAGGTGCTCGAGACCTTCCCGATCGGCAAGGAGCCTCACCACCTGATCGCCACGCCGGACGACAAATCGCTGATCGTCGCCAATGCGGTCGGCAACGATCTCGTCTTCCTGGATCCGGTCACCGGCAAGGTCCAGCAGCGCGTGCCCAATATCGACGACCCCTACCAGATCGGCTTCTCCCCCGACCAGAAGTGGTTTGTCGCCACCGGCAACCGGCTCGACCGCGTCGACGTGTACCGCTGGGACGGCAAGGCACTGAAGCTGGCCAAGCAGTATCCGCTGGCCAAGACCCCTAGCCATATCGCGTTTACCGCCGACAGCCGCATCGCCTTCATCACGCTGCAGGACTCCAACGAAGTCGCCGCCATCGACCTGGTCACGCAGAACGTGTTGTGGCGCATGGAAACCGGTTCGGCGCCGGCGGGGATCTGGGTCACGCCGGACCAGAAATACCTGCTGGTCGGCATGACCGGCGCCGACTACGTGGCCGTGATCGACTGGCGCACGCGCACCGTGGTCAAGCAGATCCAGACCGGCAAGGGCGCGCACAACTTCCGCGCGGTCGGCGACCGGCGCCACCTGTTTCTCAGCAACCGCGTCACCGGCAGCATCAGCATCATCGACCAGCAGACCCTGAACAAGGTCGGCGACATCACTGGCCTGCCGCCGGGCCCGGACGACATGGAGCTGACCGCCGACGGCAAGACCCTGTGGGTGACCTTCCGCTGGGCGCGCTCGGTCGGGCTGGTCGACGTGGCCAGCCGCAAGCTGGTCAAGACCGTGCGCGTCGGCCGCTCGCCGCACGGCATCTATTTCCGCACGCGCGCGCCGCTGTACTGACGCGCACGCAGGGCAGGGACCATGGCACCGATCCAGGCATTGCGCTCCCCAACGCTGGCCAGATGGCCGGCCAGGTGGCTGGCCGCGCTGGCACTGGCCTGCGCCATGCCGCTCGCGCAGCAGGCCGCCGCCGCGCCGGCCGCCAAGGCATGCCCGGCCGGTACGCTCTACCTGACCTTCGACACCGGCAGCATGAGCCAGGCGCAGCTGATCGCCGACACCCTGCGCCGCCACCAGATCCGCGCCACCTTCTTCCTGGCCAACGAGCCGACGGTGCGCAACGACAGTTCGCTCGACCCGTCGTGGGCGCCCTACTGGAAGTCGCTGGTGGCCGACGGCCACGCCTTCGGCACGCATACCTTCGACCATGTCTACCTGCGCAGCGTGCGCGCCGGCCAGGTCACCATGCGGCCGCAGTTCGGCGCGCAGGCGGGCCAGGACGTGGCCATGGACCAGGCCGGCTTCTGCAAGGAATTGCGGCGCAGCGCCGACGCCCTGCGCGGCATGACCGGCGCCGGCATGGTGCCGCTGTGGCGCGCCCCGGGCGGGCGCACCGCGCCGCAGACGCTGCAGTGGGCCGAGCAATGCGGCTTCCGGCATGTCGGCTGGGCGCCGGCGGGCTTCCTCGGCGATGAGCTGTCGTCGGCGCGCTATCCCAACGCCGTGTTGCTGCAGCGTGCGCTTTCCAGCCTGCGCGACGGCGACATCGCCATGGCGCACCTGGGCATCTGGTCGCGGCAGGATCCGTGGGCGCCGGCGGTGCTCGAGCCGCTGCTCACCGGGCTGGAACGCAAGGGCTTCTGCTTCGCGACGCTGCGCGAACACCCGGCCTATCGCGACTGGATCGCACGGCCCATCAAGGCACAGGAGGGCGCACGCTGATGTGGGAGACGCTGAACGCATGGATCGGGCAGATCGAAGGCACGCTGTTCCAGGACGTGGTGCTGCCGGTGGTCTATGACCTGGGCTTCGGCCGCTATGCCGAGGAAGCCTTCACCGGCACCGAGTGGCTGCTGGTGGGGCTGGTGCAGATCGCGGTGATGGCGCTGATCCTGGGGCCGCTGGAGAAGTGGCGGCCGGTCGAAGCCGTGGCCGACCGGGCCGCCATCCGCACCGACATCCTGTACACCGTGATCCACCGGCTCGGCCTGTTCCGGCTGGCGATGTTCTTCCTGCTGGCGCCGCTGACCGACGCGCTGGAAGGCCACCTGCGGCTGATGGGCTGGCACCGTATCAATGTGGAAGACTGGTGGCCGGGCGTGACCTCGGTGCCGCTGGTCAGCTTCTTTGTCTACCTGCTGCTGTTCGACCTGCTCGATTACTGGTACCACCGGCTGTCGCACTCGTTCCGCTGGTGGTGGCACCTGCACGCGGTGCACCACAGCCAGCGCCAGATGACGTTGTGGAGCGACAACCGCAACCACCTGCTGGACGACATGCTGCGCGACTTCGTGTTTGCGCTGGTGGCGCTGGGGGTGGGCGTGGAGCCGTCGCAGTATGTGCTGCTGGTGGCGCTGTCGCAGTTGCTGCAAAGCCTGCAGCATGCCAATGTGCGGATGCATTTCGGCACGCTCGGCGAGCGGCTGCTGATCTCGCCGCGCTTTCACCGCACCCACCACGCGGTCGGCATCGGCCACGAAGCCGACGGTGCGCCGGCAAAGCTGGGCGGCTGCAACTACGGCGTGATCTTCCCCTGGTGGGACATGCTGTTCGGCACCGCGGTCTTCACCGAGACCTACCATCCCACCGGCATCCGCGACCAGCTGCCGCCGCCGGTGGGCAAGGGCCACGACTACGGCGCGGGCTTCCTGGCGCACCAGTGGTACGGCATCAAGCGGCTGCTGCGGCTGCGCTGAAGCCGGCGTTCCCGGGCATCCTTCCCCCCGGCGCGCCATGTTGGCGGGTGGCGTATGCTAGTGTTCCGGGTTGCCGCCGGCCCGTCACCTGGCTGACCCGGGCCGGTTCCCCGCGACTTTCCTGTCTTGCCTTCGACTGCATGAACGATATCTTCCGCTCGTTTGGCCGCGCGCTGGTCAGCCAGCTGCATCCCCGCATGCTGATGCTGACCGTGCTGCCTTTCGTCCTGGCCACGCTGCTGTGGGGCGGGCTGCTGTGGTGGGGCTGGGACCCCATCATGGGCGCCACGCGCAGCTTCCTGGAAACCTCGATCCTGACCAGCTGGATCTACAGCGCGCTCGACTGGTTCGGGCTGCAATCGATGCGCGCCATCGTCGCGCCGCTGTTCGTGGCGGCGCTGGCGATCCCGCTGGTGATCGCGTCGATGCTGATGTTTATCGGCGTGTTCTCGGTGCCGGCGGTGGTGCGCCACCTCGAGCGCAACTACCCGGACCTGGCCAAGTCCCATGGCGGCAGCGTGCTGGGCAGCGTGTTCCATTCGCTCGGCAGCACCCTGGTGTTCCTGTCGCTGGTGCTGGTGACGCTGCCGCTGTGGCTGATCCCGCCGTTCTTTGCGCTGATCCCGCCGGTGCTGTGGGGCTGGCTGACCTACCGCGTGATGACATATGACGCGCTTGCCGACCACGCCAGCGCCGAAGAGCGCAAGACCCTGGTGCGGCGCCACCGCACGCCGCTGCTGGTGATGGGGGTGGCGGTGGGGCTGCTGGGCTCGGCGCCGACGATTCTGTGGGTGTCGTCGGCCGCGGTGATCTTCCTGTTCCCGTTCGTGCTGGCCGGCACGCTGTGGCTCTATGTGCTGATCTTTATCTTCTCGGCGCTGTGGTTCGGCCATTTCTGCCTGCGCGCGCTGGCGCAGCTGCGCGCCGAGCGCGCCGCCGTGCCGGCCCAGCCACCTGCCGCCTCGTCGCCGGGCGGCGACGTCATCGACCTGGCGCCGCACGACGTGCGCCGCATCGAAAATTCCTGAAGCGAGGGCAATATGGGTTTCGGCCTGATCGTCATTGGCGACGAGATTCTGTCCGGGCGGCGCGAAGACAAGCACCTGCGCCGCACCATCGAACTGCTGGGCGCGCGCGGCCTGGCGCTGGACTGGGCCGAGTACGTCGGCGACGACCGCGCCCGCATCACCGCCACGCTGCGACGCACGCTGGCCGGCCCGGACGTGGTGTTCTGCACCGGCGGCATCGGCGCGACGCCCGACGACCACACGCGCCAGTGCGCGGCGGCGGCGCTGGGCGTGCCGCTGGTGCTCCATCCCGAGGCGCGCGAACTGATCGCGCTGCGCATCGCCGAGACCGCCGGCGGCGACCCGGTCAAGGGCGACCTGACCCTGCCGGAGAACCAGCACCGCTTCAAGATGGGCGAGTTCCCCGAGGGCGCGCGCATCATCCCCAACAGCTACAACCGCATCCCCGGCTTCTCGGTCGGTCACCATCATTTCATGCCGGGCTTCCCGGTGATGGCGTGGCCGATGATGGAGTGGGTACTGGACCACGACTATGCGCACCTGTTCCACCAGGCGCCGCAGCAGGAGCGGGCCTTCTACGTGTTCGAGGCGCCGGAGTCGACGCTGACGCCGCTGATGGAACGTGTCGAGGCGGCGCATCCGGGCATCCGCGTGTTCAGCCTGCCGTCGGTCGGCGACGTGCAGCGCGGCGACCGCTTCGCGCGCCGCCATATCGACCTGGGCGTCAAGGGCCCGTCCGAACTGCTGGCCCCGGCCTATGCGATGCTGCTCGAAGGCGTGCAGGCAATGGGGTACGAGACCGTGGAGCAGCCGCCGCGGCAGGCGGCGCAGGCTTAGGCGCACCGGCCGGCCAAAAGAAAAGGGGCAGCCATGGCTGCCCCTTTTGCTTCAGGCCGAGGTATCAGGCGCCATGCCAGGGCAGGCCGCGCACGCACCAGCCCTCGACGGTCTTGCGGTGGTGGTGATCGTCGCGGTTGCCTTCAAAGCCCTCGAGCACGTCCATGGCGAAATGGTAGCCGGCTTCGGTGGCCACGCGTGCCGCGTGCTTGGAGCGCGCCGCGCTGCGGCACAGGAACAGCACCGGCACGTCGGACGGCACGCGCGCGCGCAGCTCTTCGACAAAGCGCGCGTTCTGCGCGCCGCCCGGGTAGGACATCCATTCGACATGGGCGAACTGCGCGTCCGGCACGTCGACGCCGCCGACCCAGTCCAGCTCGGCCTGCGTGCGCACGTCCACCAGCACGGCGGAAGGGTCGTTCTGCAGCAGGGCATAGGCTTCCTGCGGCGACAGCGCGCCGAAGTACGGCAACTGGTTTTGTTCCTGGCGCTGGCGGGCGGCCTGCAGGAGATCGTCTCGGGTGGTCATCGGCGTGACAAATTGAATGGGTGGAATTCGTGGCGCGGGGGCCGCAAACCGTTATTCTATAGCGCCGCGGTGGCGGGGCGGTGGATGCGCAGGCCGGGAGGGCCCGGCAAGCGTCGTCCCAGGGCGGAGGCCGACCGATTCTGGTGCATACGCACTACTACGGTGCGGTAACTTGATGTTTGCACCATGATGGTGTTCCATGAGCCAGGCACCCCTCGTCGCCTGTGTCGCTGGAGCGCCACATGTGCCGCCTGCCACCGGGAAGGCGTTTTCGCCGCCGGCCAGCATGGTGCGCGATTCGCCGGAGTTGCACAATTTTCGGGCCCGGCGCCGCGTGGGGCGTTTGGTTGGCACGCTTTCTGCTAACATCCGTCGTCCTTTCGCGGCGAGGCCAGTCAGGCGCGGCAAGATGCAGCGGCGCCGCTGGCGACAGTCCCAAGAATTGGCTTTCACAGACATTTGCCGAATACCCAGGAGATTGGCATGGCCCACAGCGTTGCAGACGTGATGAAGCTGGTGAAGGAAAACGACGTCAAGTTCGTCGATTTCCGCTTCACCGATACCAAAGGCAAGGAGCAACACGTGTCCGTGCCCGTGTCGCACTTCGATGAAGACAAGTTCGAAAGCGGCCACGCTTTCGACGGTTCGTCGATCGCCGGCTGGAAGGGTATCGAAGCTTCGGACATGCTGCTGATGCCGGATTCGAACACGGCCCACATCGACCCGTTCTACGAAGAGCCGACGCTGGTGCTGTCGTGCGACGTGATCGAGCCGTCGGACGGCAAGGGCTATGACCGCGACCCGCGTTCCATCGCCAAGCGCGCCGAAGCCTACCTGAAGAGCACCGGCCTGGGCGACACCGCCTTCTTCGGCCCGGAGCCCGAGTTCTTCATCTTCGACGGCGTCACCTGGAACGTCGACATGCAAGGCTGCTTCGTCAAGATCCACTCCGAAGAAGCCCCGTGGTCGTCGGCCAAGGAATTCGAGCACGGCAACAGCGGCCACCGTCCGGGCAAGAAGGGCGGCTACTTCCCGGTCGCCCCGATCGACACCTTCCAGGACATGCGTTCGGAAATGTGCCTGATCCTGGAATCGCTGGGCATTCCGGTTGAAGTCCACCACCACGAAGTGGCTGGCCAGGGCCAGAACGAGATCGGCACCAGGTTCAGCACGCTGGTGCAGCGCGCCGACTGGACCCAGCTGCAGAAGTACGTGATCCAGAACGTGGCCCACACCTACGGCAAGACCGCCACCTTCATGCCGAAGCCCATCGTCGGCGACAACGGCTCGGGCATGCACGTGCACCAGTCGGTGTGGAAGGACGGCCAGAACCTGTTCGCCGGCAACGGCTACGCCGGCCTGTCGGAATTCGCGCTGTACTACATCGGCGGCATCATCAAGCACGCCCGCGCCCTGAACGCCATCACCAACCCGGGCACGAACTCGTACAAGCGCCTGGTGCCGGGTTTCGAGGCTCCTGTCAAACTGGCCTACTCGGCCCGCAACCGCTCGGCTTCGATCCGCATCCCGTATGTGGCCAACCCGAAGGGCCGCCGCATCGAGACCCGCTTCCCGGATCCGCTGATGAACCCGTACCTGGGCTTCTCGGCGCTGCTGATGGCCGGCCTGGACGGCGTGATGAACAAGATCCACCCGGGCGAAGCCGCCGACAAGAACCTGTACGACCTGCCGCCGGAAGAAGACGCAAAGATCCCGACCGTGTGCTCGAGCCTGGACCAGGCACTCGAGTACCTGGACAACGACCGCGAGTTCCTGACCCGCGGCGGTGTGTTCTCGAACTCGATGATCGATGCCTACATCGAACTGAAGATGGAAGAAGTCACGCGTTTCCGCATGACCACGCACCCGGTCGAGTTCGAGATGTACTACTCGCTGTAAGCGGCCCTTGCCCGGCCATGACGCAGGTTGTGACCGGGCAACAGTTGCACCACAAAGGGGCGGCCTCGGCTGCCCCTTTTGACTTTGCTCGCTAGAATGGGGAACCCGATCCTGCCGCGATCCCACCCCGTTCCAACCTGACGCCATGCCCCTGGATGCCTCTTCCCGCACGGCCCGCCGGACTCATGCCATGCCCCGTTTCGTGCACCAAACCCGACGCCGATTCCCCGTTCTGGTGACAGCCGCGGCACTGGCGTTGACGATGTGGGCCGGCCCGTCCATGGCACAGTCTTCGGATGTCTATGTCTGCGCCGGTCCCAATGGCGTGCCGGAGTACCGCAACGGCAATGCCGGCAAGGGCTGCAAGAAGCTGAACCTGCCTGAAGTCGTGACCGTGCCGGGCGGGCGCATTGCCGCACCGGCCAAGGGCAGCGGCAGCAGCGCCGCCACCACCGGCAGCACCAGTTTCCCGCGCGTGGACAGCGCCACCCAGCGCAGCCGCGACAGCGAGCGCCGTACCGTGCTGACGCAGGAGCTGCAGGCCGAGGAGGCCAAGCTGCAGGCGCTTCGTGCCGAATACAACAACGGCCAGCCGGAGCGCCAGGGCAACGAGCGCAACTACCAGAAATACCTCGACCGCACCGCGGCGCTGCGCGACGACATCGCCCGCAGCGAGGCCAACGCCGCGTCGTTGCGGCGCGAGCTTGGCAACCTGAAGGACTAGTCTTATGCGTCGCCTGATTCGCGGAGTGTCACGCAAGGCCGGCAGTGCCGACGGCGCGCGCGCCGAGCCGCCCGCGTCCGACCCGGCGCCGGCCGAAACCGGCGCGCGCGTGCTGAGCCTCGGCGCGGCGGCGTTCCATGCCGGCCTGGACGTGGTCGCCAACCCGGTGCTGCTGGTGCGCCAGCCGGGGCTGCGCGTGGTCTACGCGAACCCGGCCGCCGAGGCCACCTTCGGCGTGTCGCGCAAGGGCATGGTCGAGCTGACGCTGCCGGACTTGTTCGGCAAATCCGATGAGCTGCACAACATGCTCGACACCGTGGTCACGCGGCAGTTCGACGTGCGCCGGCAGGACCTGATCCTGCATCCGCCGCTGCAGGACCCGATCCACGTGCACGTGGTGATCGCCGCGCTCGAGGCCGTCGGCGACACCGTGGTGGTCGAGATCCTGCCCAACGAGCAGAAGGTGCGCAGCGACCGCGAAGAGCGCATCCTCGACCTGACCTCGGCCAACAAGGAGCTGATCCGCAACCTCGCCCACGAGATCAAGAACCCGCTGGGCGGCATCCGCGGCGCGGCGCAGCTGCTGGAGTTCGAGCTGCCCGAGCGCTCGCTGCGCGAATACACGCAGGTCATCATCAAGGAGTCGGACCGGCTGCAGACGCTGGTCGACCGACTGCTCGAGCCGCACCGGCACCCGCATATCGTATCGAGCCTGAATATCCACGAGGTGCTCGAGCGCGTGCGCTCGGTGGTGCTGGCCGAGTTTCCCAACGGGCTGGAGATAGTGCGCGACTACGACGCCAGCCTGCCCGAGCTGCAGGGCGACATGGAGCAGCTGATCCAGGCCGTGCTCAACATCGTCCACAACGCCGCGCAGGCGCTGGCCGACCGCATGGCGCGCGGCGACGCGCAGATCGTGCTGCGCACGCGCATCGCGCGGCAGGTCACGATTGCCAAGCGTTTGTTCAAGCTGGCATTGGACTTGCATGTGATCGACAACGGCCCGGGGATTCCCGAAGACATCCGCGAACGCATCTTCTATCCGCTGGTATCGGGCAGGGATGGCGGCAGCGGACTGGGTCTCACACTCGCGCAAACCTTCGTGCAGCAGCACGAGGGCTTGATCGAATGCGAGAGCAGGCCGGGCTGTACCGACTTCCGTATCCTGCTGCCGCTGCACTAGCCTTTGCCGGCGTCCGCAAGCGCGTGCACCGACGTGGCCAGGGCATGCGGAAGACCAACTGACACCGAGCAGACAAGCGACGCACATGAAGCCGATCTGGATAGTCGACGACGATCAATCAATCCGCTGGGTCCTGGAAAAGGCCCTGGCCCGTGAAAGCCTGCTCTCGCGCAGCTTCACCAATGTGCGGGACGCGCTGGCCGCGCTGGAGGAAGACCAGCCGCAGGTGCTGATCTCGGACATCCGCATGCCCGGCGGTTCTGGCCTGGACCTGCTGCAGGCAATCAAGGCGCGGCACCCCGGGCTGCCGGTCATCGTGATGACGGCCTACTCCGACCTGGACAGCGCGGTGGCGGCGTTCCAGGGCGGCGCCTTCGAATACCTGGCCAAGCCGTTCGATGTCGACAAGGCGGTCGAGCTGATTCGCCGCGCGCTCGAAGAAAGCCTGCGCGAGGAAGAACTGGAAGACCGCCTGGTCGACGCGCCCGAGATCCTCGGCCAGGCGCCGGCGATGCAGGACGTGTTCCGCGCCATCGGCCGGCTGTCGCAATCCAACGTCACGGTGATGATCACCGGCGAGTCCGGCACCGGCAAGGAACTGGTCGCGCGCGCCCTGCACAAGCACAGCCCGCGCGCCAACGGCCCGTTTATCGCGCTCAATACCGCGGCGATCCCGAAGGACCTGCTCGAATCCGAACTGTTCGGCCATGAGCGCGGCGCCTTTACCGGTGCCCAGACCATGCGGCGCGGACGCTTCGAGCAGGCCGAGGGCGGCACGCTGTTTCTCGACGAAATCGGCGACATGCCGTTCGACCTGCAGACCCGGCTGCTGCGCGTGCTGTCCGACGGCAACTTCTATCGCGTCGGCGGCCACAACCCCTTGCGCGCCAATGTGCGCGTGATTGCCGCCACCCACCAGAACCTGGAGCTGCGCGTCAAGGAAGGGCTGTTCCGCGAGGACTTGTTCCACCGCCTGAACGTGATCCGGCTGCGCCTGCCGCCGCTGCGCGAGCGGCCCGAGGACATCACGCTGCTGGCGCGCCATTTCCTGCAGAAGAGTGCCAAGGAGCTTGGCGTCGAGCCCAAGCGCATGTCGGACGATGCGCTGGCCTATGTCAGCACGCTGCCATTCCCCGGCAACGTGCGCCAGCTGGAAAACCTGTGCAACTGGCTGACCGTGATGGCGCCGGCGCAGACCATCGAGGTCAAGGACCTGCCGCGCGAGATGCTGGAAGCGGGCACCAGCGAGCCGGTCAATGCGCCGCGGCCCGAGCGCGCGCCCGAACTGCGCGTGGCCGAGTACGAAGGCGGCCAGGAACCGGCCGACTATGGCGGGTTTGCGGTGCCGGTGGTGGCCGAGGCCGACACGGCCACGGCGGTCCGGATCGCGCCGGCCCCGTCGGTGGCGCCGGTCCCGGCCGCCGTGTCTGCCGGATGGGAAAGCCTGCTCGCCGGCGAGGCGCGCGCCATGCTCGAATCCGGCCAGCCCGAAGTGATGGACCTGCTGACGCGCCGCTTCGAAAAAGCGGTGCTGGAAGCCGCGCTGGGCGTCACGCGCGGCCGCCGCGTCGAAGCCGCGACCCGGCTCGGGATCGGGCGCAACACCATTACGCGCAAGCTGCAGGAGCTGGGCTTCGACTGAGGCGCAGGGCAGCCAGTGCGCGACTGCCTTGGCCGACGCCCATTGTTTGCTCCCCTCTCCCGCGTGCGGGAGAGGGGCCGGGGGTGAGGGCAGGGCGGTGGCATACCGCGGGCTTGACTTCGTCGGCGCTCCGGCCCTCACCCCAACCCTCTCCCGCAATTGGGGGAGGGAGTCAATCTCCCAAATGCCGCGGCACTAGCCGCGCGCTTCAATCAGTCGCTGCGCCATTTCCGCAAAACCCTCGCCGCCCGCGGCCGCGGTGATGTAGGCGGGCGGCACCGGCAGCTGCGGCAGGATCTCGCGCACATTGGCCACGCCGACCGACAGCGGGAAATGCGCAAACATGCTGGCATCGTTGGCCGAGTCGCCGATAAACAGCCACTGGTCGCGCTGCGCATCCAGGTCCTCGCCCAGCAGCTCGGCCACGCACAGTTTGCTCATCGACAGCTTGTCATGCTGGCCGAACCAGCCGTTGACGTGGATCGAGCTGACGGTGGCGGTCATGCCGGCCTCGCGCATCAGCGCCGCGATGCGCGCCACGGCGTCTTCGGGCAGCGGCACGACGTCTTCGGCATGGTCGATGGCCAGGTCGGCGGCATGCCAGGCCTGGTCCGAGGCCAGCGCGCAGCCGGGCACTTCGCGCAGGATGCGCTGGCCCAGCGCCTGGATGCGCTCCAGGTTGCGCGCGCGCGTCGCGGCATCGTCAAGGAATCGGGTCTGCAGCCGGCCATGGTGCAGGTGCGAGTAGAACGCACCGTTCTCACCGATGATGGCATCGACCGGCCACAGCCGCGTCAGGATCTCGGCCCAGGCGATGCAGCGCCCGGTGACCGGGATCACATGCAGGCCGGCCCGGCGCAGGCCGTCGAGGGCCAGGTAGGTCGAGGCCGGCAGCCGCCCGTCGGTGGTCAGGGTGCCGTCGATGTCGGTCAGCACGCCGCGCACATTGCGCAGCGCGGTATCAGGGAGCTTGTTCAGGGATTGCATGGCGGGCCATTGTAACCGTGGATCTGCGGCCAAATTCGTTTATTGCACTGCAAAATGCCGCGGACCGGCCATACTGGTGAATCTGCTGATTTGCTTGCGCGGGTGCGACGGGCGTAACATGCCGCTGTCACAAAACAATCACATGCTGTCGGATTTTCGACTGACCGCAACAAGACAGACCCAAGGAGGGGCCCGATGTCCGTATCCCGTACTGTGCTCAAACTCGCCGCGCTGGCTGCCCTGACCGGGGCCGGCAGCGCGCACGCCGCCGTTGAAATCCAGTGGTGGCACGCCATGCAGGGCGCGCTGAACGACAAGGTGAACGAGATCGCCAACAAGTTCAACGCCAGCCAGTCCGAATACAAGGTGGTGCCGGTCAACAAGGGCAATTACGACGAGACCCTGGCGGCGGGCATCGCCGCCTTCCGCGCCGGCGGCGCGCCGGCGATCCTGCAGGTGTTCGAGGTCGGTACCGCCACCATGATGAGCGCCAAGGGCGCGATCAAGCCGGTGTCGACGGTGATGAAGGACGCCGGCGAGAAGTTCGACCAGAAGGCCTACATCCCCGCCGTGGCGGGCTACTACACCTCGTCCAAGGGCGAGATGCTGTCGTTCCCGTTCAACAGCTCGACCACGGTGTTCTACTACAACAAGGACGCCTTCAAGAAGGCGGGCCTGGATCCGGAAAAGCCGCCCAAGACCTGGCCGGAGGTGATGCAGTACTCGGCCAAGCTCAAGGCCTCGGGCACCAACTGCGCCTATACCACCGACTGGCAGGGCTGGGTCCACCTGGAAAGCTTCTCGGCCTGGCACAACACGCTCTACGCCACCAAGAACAACGGCTTCGGCGGCACCGATACGCGCCTGATCTTCAACAGCCCGCTGCACGTCAAGCACATCGCCAACCTGCAGGACATGGTGAAGAAGGGCTATTTCAGCTACGGCGGGCGCAAGGCCGAATCGCAGGCCAAGTTCTATAACGGCGAGTGCGCCATGTTCACCGGCTCGTCGGCGACGCTGGCCAATGTGCGCAAGAACGCCAAGTTCGCGTTCGCGGTGGCGCAGCTGCCGTACTACCCGGACGTGCAGGGCGCCCCGCAGAACACCATCATCGGCGGCGCGTCGCTGTGGGTGATGGGCGGCAAGAAGGCCGAAGAGTACAAGGGCGTCGCCAGGTTCTTCAGTTTCCTGTCGCGCCCGGAGATCCAGTCTGACTGGCACCAGGCCACCGGCTACCTGCCGGTGACGATGGCCGCCTACGAGATGACCAGGAAGTCGGGCTTCTACGACAAGAACCCGGGTGCCGACGTGTCGGTGCAGCAGATGGTGGTCAAGACCACCGACAAGTCGCGCGGCGTGCGCCTGGGCAATATGGTGCAGATCCGCACCGTGGTCGACGAGGAACTGGAAGCGGTCTGGGCCGGCAAGAAGGAGCCCAAGGCGGCGCTGGACTCGGCCGTGGCCCGTGGCAACGACCTGCTCGAGCGTTTCCAGAAGACCGCGCGCGAATAAGGCGCCGGGCCTTGCCAGCAGGCTGACGTAACAAGCGGGCGGCGGCGAAACCGCCGCCCGCTTGCTTTGTGGCCGGCACCGATCCGGGCCGCCCGCCACTTCGTACCTCATCCGTACCTTGTCCGATGCCGCCATCCGCGGCATCCGCCGGAAGCCGTTCATGGAAAAACGCGTCGTGTTCCGCTCGCCGTGGCTGCCGTATCTGCTGGTGTTGCCGCAGATCGCAATCACGCTGATCTTCTTCTTCCTGCCCGCCGGGCAGGCCCTGTACCAGTCGATGCTGCAGCAGGATGCCTTCGGCATCAACCTGGAATTCGTCGGCCTGGACAACTTTCGCATGCTGTGGAACGACCCGCTCTATGTCGAGTCGTTCCAGGTCACCGCCATCTTTGCCCTGGGCGTGACGGTGGTGGGGCTGACCACTGCGCTGGCGCTGGCCTATTTCGCCGACCGCGTAATTCGCGGCGCGGTGGGCTACAAGACCCTGCTGATCTGGCCGTATGCGGTGGCCCCGGCGGTGGCGGGCGTGTTGTGGATGTTCATGTTCAACCCCACGCTGGGCGTGGTGTCGTTTGCGCTGCGCAAGCTGGGCGTCGAATGGAACTTCCTGCTCAACGGCAACCAGGCCTTGCTGCTGGTGGTGCTGGCCGCGGCCTGGAAGCAGATCAGCTACAACTTCCTGTTTTTCCTGGCCGGGCTGCAGAGCATCCCGCGCTCGCTGATCGAGGCCGCCGCCATCGACGGCGCGGGGCCGTGGCGCCGCTTCTGGTCGATCATCTTCCCGCTGCTGTCGCCGACGACGTTTTTCCTGATGGTGATCAACGTGGTCTACGCGTTCTTCGACACCTTCGCCATCATCGACGCAGTGACGCACGGCGGGCCGTTCAATTCGACCAACACGCTGGTCTACAAGGTCTTCCATGACGGCTTCCGCGGCATGGACATCGGTGGCTCGGCCGCGCAGTCGGTGGTGCTGATGGTGATCGTGATCGCGCTGACCGTGGTGCAGTTCCGCTACGTCGAGCGCAAGGTCCAGTACTGACAGAGGCAGCCATGGTAGAACGACGTCCTTTCCTTGATTTCCTGACCCATGTGGTGCTGATCCTCGGCATCGTGGTGGTGGTGTTCCCGGTGTACCTGACCTTCGTCGCGTCGACGCTGACCGCCGAAGAGGTGCTGGACGCGCCGATGACGCTGATCCCGGGCAGCCACCTGATCGACAACTATCGCACCGTGCTGTTCCAGGGCGTGGGCGAGGCCGCCTCGCCGGTCTCGACCATGATGAAGAACAGCCTGATCATGGCGCTGGGCATTGCGCTGGGCAAGATCGCGATCTCGATCATCTCGGCCTTTGCCATCGTCTATTTCAAGTTCCCGCTGCGCAAGACCTTCTTCTGGCTGATCTTCATCACGCTGATGCTGCCGGTGGAGGTGCGCATCCTGCCGACCTACAAGGTGGTGTCGGACCTCGGGCTGCTCGACAGTTATTTCGGGCTGACCATTCCGATCATCGCGTCGGCCACCGCCACCTTCCTGTTCCGCCAGTTCTTCCTGACCATTCCCGACGAGCTGGCCGAGGCCGCGCGCATCGACGGCGCCGGGCCGCTGCGTTTCTTCTGGGACGTGGTGCTGCCGCTGTCGCGCACCAGCATCGCGGCGCTGTTCGTGATCCAGTTCATCTACGGCTGGAACCAGTACCTGTGGCCGCTGCTGATCACCACGCAGAAGTCGATGACGCCGGTGGTGGTGGGGGTGACGCAGATGATCTCGCGCTCGGGCGATGCCGCCACCGACTGGAACCTGGTGATGGCGACGGTGATGCTGGCGATGATCCCGCCCGCGGTGGTGGTGGTGCTGATGCAGAAGTGGTTCGTCAAGGGCCTGGTCGAAACCGAGAAATAAGCGGAACACAATGGCAAAACTGTCACTACGCAACGTTCAGAAAACCTACGCCGGCGGCGCCCAGGTCGTGCATGGCATCGACATGGAGATCGCCGACGGCGAGTTCATCGTCATCGTCGGGCCCTCCGGCTGCGGCAAGTCCACGCTGCTGCGCATGGTGGCCGGGCTGGAAACCATCAGCGGCGGCGAGATCCATATCGGCGACAAGGTGGTCAACAACCTGGAGCCGGCCGAGCGCGACATCGCCATGGTGTTCCAGAACTACGCGCTCTATCCGCACATGAGCGTGTACGACAACATGGCCTACGGCCTGAAGATCCGCGGCATGGCCAAGGCCGAGATCGCGCAGCGCGTCAACCACGCGGCCGGCATTCTCGAGCTGATGCCGCTGCTCGAGCGCAAGCCGCGCCAGCTTTCGGGCGGGC
The DNA here is from genome assembly GCF_900249755.1 of Cupriavidus taiwanensis. Classification (NCBI taxonomy): domain Bacteria; kingdom Pseudomonadati; phylum Pseudomonadota; class Betaproteobacteria; order Burkholderiales; family Burkholderiaceae; genus Cupriavidus; species Cupriavidus taiwanensis. The sequence continues at coordinate 2,268,111 of NZ_LT976853.1, read as the reverse complement.
AGCGCCAGCGGGTGGCGATGGGCCGCGCCATCGTGCGCGAGCCGGCGGTGTTCCTGTTCGACGAGCCGCTGTCCAACCTCGACGCCAAGCTGCGCGTGCAGATGCGGCTGGAGCTCAAGGAGCTGCACCGGCGCCTGAGCACCACCAGCCTCTACGTGACCCACGACCAGGTCGAGGCGATGACGCTGGCCGACCGCATGATGGTGCTCAACGCCGGGCGCGTCGAGCAGATCGGCACGCCGCTGGAAGTCTATGCGCGGCCGGCCAGCACCTTCGTGGCCGGCTTTATCGGCTCGCCGCCGATGAACCTGATCCCGGTGGCACGCAACGCCGGCGGCGATACCCGCGCGCAGATGCGCGTGGTGGCGAAGGAGGGCGAGGCCGCCAACGCCACGCTGGGTCACCTGCCGATGGGGCTGCACCTGCCGGAGCAGGCGCTGCTTGGGCTGCGCCCCGAGCATATCGAGCCTTGCGCCGCGCACGAGGCGATCGCCGAAGTCGACGTGCGCGTGGTCGAGGCGCTCGGCGCGGATTCGTTCGCCTATGGCTCGCTCGGCGGGCAGGCGGTGGTGGTGCGGCTCGACAGCCATGCGCGCGTGCGCGCCGGCGACCGCCTGCCGGTGACCTCGTCGGCCGAGCACCTGCATTTCTTCGCGCCGGATACCGGCAAGCGCATCGAGGCCTGACATGACCACTGCGACTGACTTCGTCTGGCGCTACCCCAGCCACATCGCCCACCGCGGCGCCGGCAAGCTGGCGCCGGAAAACACGCTGGCCGCGTTCCGCCACGGCGCCGGCTTTGGCTACCGGATGTTCGAGTTCGACGTGAAGCTGTCGGCCGACGGCAAGCCGGTGCTAATGCACGATGCCACGCTGGACCGCACCACCAGCGGCCAGGGCAGGGTGGATGCGCTGACGCTGGGAGAGCTGGCGTTGCTCGACGCCGGCAGCTGGCACGGCCCCGCCTTTGCCGGCGAGCCGGTGCCGACGCTGGCGGCGATCGCGCGCTACACGCGGGCCAACGGCTTTCTGGTCAATATCGAGATCAAGCCCGTGCCCGGCACCGAGGCACGCACCGGCGCCGCCGTGGCCATCGATGCCCAGTCGCTGTGGGCCGGCGCCGAGGTGCCGCCGCTGCTGTCGTCGTTTTCGGAAGAGGCGCTCGCCGCCGCGGCGCATGTCGCGCCCGGCCTGCCGCGCGCGCTGCTGCTCGACAAGCTGCCGGCGGACTGGCTGGAGCGGGTGCGCCGGCTGGACTGCGTGGCGCTCGACGCGAACCATCGCGAGCTCGATGCTGGCGTGATCGCCGCCGCCCATGCGGCCGGCCTGCGCGTGCTGGCGTACACCGTCAACGATCCGGCACGGGCGGCGCAGCTACTGGCCTGGGGGCTGGACGGGGTGATCACCGATGCCGTCGACCAGATCGCCCCGTGACGCAAATTGTTGTGCGGGTGTTGCGAATTCGCTGAATCCATGTGGAATTGTCGCGCCGGTGTGTTTCATATCGCGAAAAGTCCACATTGATCAAACGCAATCCGTGCTATCCTTACCGCCGTGAAGACTTAAGGTCCTTCCCCGCACAACTTGCCCTTTCGGGCCTTGTGAGGCGGCAATCACATGCGGCACCCTCGCGGTGCCGTTTGCGTAAGCGCCCCCGCCTGGCTCCCAAGAGTTGTTTGCGATCCGCTAACCGGTCAAGCCGTGTCGCGGAAGGTTGAATAACCCGCTGAACTCCGGCAGACCCGGAGAAAAGTGAGCGTCCCATGATGCAGCAGTATCAGAGCAATTCGTACCTCTTCGGCGGTAACGCCCCCTATGTCGAAGAACTGTACGAAGCCTATCTCCAGAACCCCGCCTCGGTTCCCGACAATTGGCGCGCGTACTTCGACGCCATGCAGAACGTTCCCGCCGCCGACGGCTCGAACGGCCGGGATATCCCCCACGCTCCCATCGTTGCCTCGTTCGCCGAGCGCGCCAAGCAGGGCCCCATCCGCACCATCGTTGCCTCGGCCGATTCCGACATGGGCCGCAAGCGCGTCGCTGCCACCCAGCTGATCGCCGCCTACCGCAACATCGGTTCGCACTGGGCCGACCTGGACCCGCTCAAGCGCCAGGAGCGTCCGCCGCTGCCGGACCTGGACCCCGCCTTCTACGGTTTTTCCGAAGCCGATCTCGATATCGTCTTCAACGCCAGCAATACCTACTTCGGCAAGGAGTCGATGAGCCTGCGCGAGCTGCTCAACAACCTGCGCGAAACGTACTGCGGCACCATCGGCTTCGAATTCATGTACGTGAGCGACCAGGCGCAGAAGCGCTGGTGGCAGGAGCGCCTGGAAACCACGCGTTCCAAGCCGGTGTTCACGCTGGAAAAGAAGAAGCACATCCTTGACCGCCTGACCGCGGCCGAAGGCCTGGAGCGCTTCCTGCACACCAAGTACGTCGGCCAGAAGCGCTTCTCGCTGGAAGGCGGCGAAAGCTTCATCGCCGCCATGGACGAACTGATCCAGCACGCCGGCAGCAAGGGCGTGCAGGAAATCGTGATCGGCATGGCCCACCGCGGCCGCCTGAACGTGCTGGTCAACACCCTGGGCAAGATGCCCGCCGACCTGTTCGCCGAGTTCGAAGGCAAGCACGTCGACGACCTGCCGGCCGGCGACGTCAAGTACCACAAGGGCTTCTCGAGCGACGTCTCGACCGAAGGCGGCCCGATCCACCTGTCGCTGGCATTCAACCCGTCGCACCTGGAAATCGTCAACCCGGTGGTCGAGGGCTCGGCCAAGGCGCGCCAGGAACGCCGCGGCGCGGTCGGCAACATGGAAGTGCTGCCGGTGCAGGTGCACGGCGATGCCGCCTTTGCCGGCCAGGGCGTGGTGATGGAGACGCTGAACCTCGCGCAGACCCGCGGCTACGGCACGGGCGGCACGATGCACATCGTCATCAACAACCAGATCGGCTTCACCACCTCCGATCCGCGCGACGCGCGCTCGACGCTGTATTGCACGGACGTGGTCAAGATGATCGAGGCCCCGGTGCTGCACGTGAACGGCGACGATCCCGAAGCCGTGGTGTACGCCATGCAGCTGGCGGTGGACTTCCGCATGGAGTTCAAGAAGGATGTCGTGGTCGACATCATCTGCTTCCGCAAGCTGGGCCACAACGAGCAGGACACCCCCGCGGTCACGCAGCCGCTGATGTACAAGAAGATCGCCCAGCACCCCGGCACGCGCAAGCTGTACGCCGACAAGCTGGCCGCGCAGAACCTGGTCCCGGCTGACTTCGGCGACGAGAAGGTCAAGGAATACCGCGCCGCGATGGACGCCGGCAAGCACACCGCCGATCCGGTGCTGTCGAACTTCAAGAACAAGTTCGCGGTCGACTGGATGCCGTTCCTGAACCGCAAGTGGACCGACGCCGCCGACACCGCCGTGCCGGTGACCGAGCTCAAGCGCCTGGCCGAACGCATCACCGCGATCCCGGAACACCTGAAGCTGCACCCGCTGGTCGAGAAGGTCGTCAAGGACCGCGCCAACATGGGCCGCGGCGACCAGCCGCTGGACTGGGGCATGGGCGAGCACCTGGCCTTCGCCTCGCTGGTGGCCTCGGGCTACCCGGTGCGCATCACCGGCCAGGACGCCGGCCGCGGCACCTTCACCCACCGCCACGCCGTGCTGCACGACCAGAACCGCGAGCGCTGGGATGCCGGCAGCTACGTGCCGCTGCAGAACGTGTCGGAAAACCAGGCCCCGTTCACGGTGATCGACTCGGTGCTGTCCGAAGAAGCCGTGCTCGGCTTCGAATACGGCTACTCCACCGCCGAACCGAACGCGCTGGTGATCTGGGAAGCCCAGTTCGGCGACTTCGTCAACGGCGCCCAGGTGGTGATCGACCAGTTCATCTCGTCGGGTGAAGTGAAGTGGGGCCGTGCCTCGGGCCTGACGCTGATGCTGCCGCACGGCTACGAAGGCCAGGGTCCGGAACACAGCTCGGCGCGCATCGAGCGCTTCCTGCAGCTGTGCGCGGACCACAACATGCAGGTCTGCCAGCCGACCACGCCGGCCCAGATCTTCCACCTGCTGCGCCGCCAGATGATCCGCCTGTTCCGCAAGCCGCTGGTGATCATGACGCCGAAGTCGCTGCTGCGTAACAAGGATGCGGTGTCGCCGCTGTCCGACCTGGCCAAGGGCCACTTCGAAACCGTGATCCCTGATCACGAGGAACTGAACGCCAGCAAGGTCAAGCGCGTCATCATGTGCTCGGGCAAGGTCTACTACGACCTGGTCAACACGCGCAAGGAACGCGAGGCCAACGACACCGCGATCATCCGCCTGGAACAGCTGTACCCGTTCCCGCACAAGGCCGTGGCCGCGGAACTGAAGAAGTACCCGAACGCCAACGAAATCCTGTGGTGCCAGGACGAGCCGCAGAACCAGGGCGCCTGGTTCTTCGTGCAGCACTACATCATGGAAAACATGACGGACGGCCAGAAGCTCGGTTATGCCGGTCGCCCCGCTTCGGCTTCGCCGGCGGTGGGCTACTACGCAAAGCACAACGAGCAACAGAAGGCGCTGCTGGACGCTGCCTTCGCCAAGCTCAAGGGCTTTGTCCTGACCAAGTAATCAGTCGGCAGCCACGGCCGCACGCGCAGGCGCGCCGTGGCATCGCCAGCCACCAGACAACACGCATAACACGAGGAATTCACCACCATGGCTATCGTTGACGTCAAGGTTCCGCAACTCTCCGAATCGGTCGCCGAAGCGACCATGCTCAACTGGAAGAAGAAGCCAGGCGAAGCCGTTGCCCAGGACGAGATCCTGATCGAGATCGAAACCGACAAGGTCGTGCTGGAAGTGCCGGCCCCGTCGGCCGGTGTGCTGTCGCAGATCGTCAAGAACGATGGCGACACCGTCGTGGCCGATGAAATCATCGCCAAGATCGACACCGAAGCCACCGCGGGCGCCGCCGCCCCGGCCGCTGCTGCGCCGGCCCCGGCTGCCGCCGCGCCGGCCCCGGCCGCTGCTGCCGCTCCGGCTGCCGCCGGCGCCGTGGCAATGCCGTCGGCCGCCAAGCTGATGGCCGAAGCCGGCCTGTCGGCTGGCCAGGTTGCCGGCACCGGCAAGGACGGCCGCATCACCAAGGGCGACGTGCTGGGCGCGGCCGCCGCGCCGGCTCCCGCCGCCAAGGCCGCCCCGGCCCCGGCCGCCAAGCCCGCGCTGCAGCAGGTTTCGGCGCCGGTCGACTTCGCCGCGCTGGGCGACCGCCCGGAAGAGCGCGTGCCGATGAGCCGCCTGCGTGCCCGCATCGCCGAGCGCCTGCTGCAGTCGCAAGCCACCAACGCCATCCTCACCACCTTCAATGAAGTCAACATGAAGCCGGTGATGGACCTGCGCAACAAGTACAAGGACCGCTTCGAGAAGGAACACGGCGTGAAGCTGGGCTTCATGTCGTTCTTCGTCAAGGCGGCGGTGCACGCGCTGAAGAAGTTCCCGCTGATCAACGCCTCGATCGACGGCAACGACATCGTCTACCACGGCTACTTCGACATCGGTATCGCCGTCGGTTCGCCGCGCGGCCTGGTGGTGCCGATCCTGCGCAACGCCGACCAGATGAGCCTGGCCGACATCGAGAAGAAGATCGCCGAGTTCGGCGTCAAGGCCCGTGACGGCAAGCTGTCGCTGGAAGAGCTGAGCGGCGGTACGTTCTCGATCTCCAACGGCGGCGTGTTCGGCTCGATGCTGTCGACCCCGATCATCAACCCGCCGCAATCGGCCATCCTGGGCGTGCACGCGACCAAGGACCGTCCGGTGGTGGAAGACGGCCAGATCGTGATCCGCCCGATGAACTACCTGGCGATGTCCTACGACCACCGCATCATCGACGGCCGCGAAGCCGTGCTGGGCCTGGTCGCCATGAAGGACGCACTGGAAGATCCGGCGCGCCTGCTGCTGGACCTGTAACAGCCGGTCCCTCCGCGCACGCGCTGGCGTGCGCGGGGAGCGCGCTCCCGTGATCACGGCGCGCCGGCACAAGTTGCCGCCGGCGTCCAACAAGGAATTTCCATGAGCAAACAATTCGACGTGCTGGTGATCGGCGCCGGCCCCGGCGGCTATATCGCCGCCATCCGTGCCGGCCAGCTGGGCCTGAACGTGGCCTGCTGCGAAGGCAATGCGTATGACGATCCCAAGGGCGAAGCCCGCCTGGGCGGCACCTGCCTGAACGTGGGCTGCATCCCCTCCAAGGCGCTGCTGGCTTCCTCGGAAGAGTTCGAGAACGTCCAGCACCACCTGGGCGACCATGGCATCACCGTGGGCGACGTCAAGGTCGACGTGGCCAAGATGCTCAAGCGCAAGGACGATATCGTCGGCAAGATGACCAAGGGCATCGAGTTCCTGTTCCGCAAGAACAAGGTGACGCTGCTCAAGGGCTACGGCAAGTTCGTCGGCAAGACCGCCGAAGGCTTCCAGGTCGAGATCGCAGGTGAAGTGGTGACGGCCAAGCAGGTCATCATCGCCACCGGTTCCAAGGCCCGCCACCTGCCCGGCATCACCGTCGACAACGACCTGGTCAGCGATAACGAAGGCGCGCTCAAGTTCCCGTCCGTGCCGAAGAAGCTGGGCGTGATCGGCGCCGGCGTGATCGGCCTGGAACTGGGCTCGGTGTGGCGCCGCCTGGGTTCCGAAGTGACCGTGCTGGAAGCGCTGCCCGCGTTCCTGGGTGCCGCCGACGAGGGCGTCGCCAAGGAAGCGCAGAAGCAGCTGACCAAGCAGGGCCTGAAGTTCAGCCTTGGCGTGAAGGTTGACGAGGTGACCACCGCCAAGAACGGCGTGACGGTCAAGTACACCGACAAGGACGGCAAGGCCCAGACGCTGGAAGTCGACCGCCTGATCGTGTCGGTCGGCCGCGTCCCGAATACCGACAACCTGGGCCTGGACGCAGTCGGCCTGGCGGTCGACCAGCGCGGCTTTATCGAGGTGGACGACCATTGCGCCACCAAGGTGCCGGGCCTGTGGGCCATCGGCGACGTGGTGCGCGGCCCGATGCTGGCGCACAAGGCCGAGGACGAAGGCGTGGCCGTGGCCGAGCGCATCGCCGGCCAGAAGCCGCATATCGACTACAACTGCATTCCGTGGGTGATCTACACCTTCCCGGAAATCGCATGGGTCGGCAAGACCGAAGCCCAGCTCAAGGCAGAAGGCCGCGAGTACAAGGCCGGCCAGTTCCCGTTCATGGCCAACGGCCGTGCGCTGGGCATGGGCCATGCCGACGGCTTCGTCAAAATGCTGGCCGACGCCAAGACCGACGAGATCCTCGGCGTGCACATCGTGGCCGCCAACGCGTCGGACCTGATCGCCGAAGCCGTGGTGGCGATGGAATTCAAGGCCGCCAGCGAAGATATCGGCCGTGTCTGCCATCCGCACCCGTCGATGTCGGAAGTCATGCGCGAAGCCGCGCTGGCCGTCGACAAGCGTCAACTCAACATGTAAGGCGCGTGTCTACCGTTGCCTGATACCGGCGCGCCGCTCTGCGGCGCGCCGTTTTCACTTGCGGCCCGTGCCGCGTGAGCCCCGAGCATGAACGTCACCGAGTACTACGAGAAGGAACTGAAGGAGCGCGGCTACCAGTCCGACGAGGCCCAGCTGCGCGCCGTGGCCCGGCTGCAGCAGTGCTACGACGAATGGGTCGCCTACAAGGGACGCCGCAACAACGCGCTGAAAAAGCTGCTGGTGCGCCCCGACGTGCCGCAGGGCGTCTACATGTGGGGCGGGGTGGGGCGCGGCAAGTCGTTCCTGATGGACAGCTTCTATACCTGCGTGCCGGTGGTGCGCAAGACGCGGCTGCATTTCCATGAATTCATGCGCGAGGTGCACCGCCAGCTGGAAGAGCTGCGCGGCCGTCCCGATCCGCTGGACGAACTGGCCAGGCGCATCGCGCGCCGTTTCCGCCTGATCTGCTTCGATGAATTCCACGTCAGCGACGTCGCCGACGCGATGATCCTGCATCGCCTGCTGCAGCAGCTGTTCGACAACGGCGTGCAGTTCGTGATGACCTCCAACTACCGCCCGGACCTGCTGTACCCGGACGGGCTGCACCGCGACCGCGTGCTGCCCGCGATCGCGCTGCTGCAGCAGAAGCTGGACGTGCTCAATGTCGATGCCGGCATCGACTACCGCAAGCGCGCGCTGGAGCAGGTGCAGGCCTACCACACGCCGCTGGACGCCAAGGCCAACTCGGCGCTGCGGGATGCCTTCACCTCGATTGCCGGCGTTGCCGACGAGTCCCCGCTGCTGCATATCGAGCACCGCGAACTGCGCGCGCTGCGCAAGGCCAACGGCGTGGTGTGGTTCGACTTCGCCACGCTGTGCGGCGGCCCGCGCTCGCAGAACGATTACCTGGAACTGGCCGCGCAATTCCATACGGTGATCCTGTCCGACGTGCCGCGCATGACGCCGCGCATGTCGTCCGAGGCACGCCGCTTCACCTGGCTGATCGACGTCTTCTACGACCACAAGGTCAAGCTGCTGATGTCGGCGGAAGTGCCTGCCGACGAGCTTTACACCGAAGGCCAGATGGCCGGCGAATTCCATCGCACCGTGTCGCGCATCATCGAGATGCAGTCGCGCGAATACCTGGAATCCGAGCGCCGCACCATGGATACGACGCTCACCTGAGCGGTGTTTCGGGCCCGGGGCGACGTATCCGGGCCGCCTTGATTAATATCAAGTTGAAACCGGGGGCCGGCCTATATCCTCGACCGGGTAGAAAAAGGTCCCCATGTCGCCGCCCCCAGCCACCAGTCCTTCCGCCAGCATGCTGGCGCCATTCCCGCCGCCCGCCGGGCGCGATGGCGCCGACACGGCTGCGCGCGGCGCTGCCGCACCGCTGGCCTGCTTCCATTGCGGCTTGCCTGTCACCGACGCCAAGCCGCTCAGCGCCGACCTGGACGGCAGCCGCCGCGTATTCTGCTGCGGCGGCTGCCAGGCCCTGGCACAGACCCTCCACGCCGCCGGCTTTGCCCACCTGTACGGCGACGAAGCCCGCTTCGCCCGGCCCATCGACGACGACGCCCGGCGCGAAGCCGAGCCGGTCTGGGCCGCCTACGATGCCCCGGAACTGCGCGCGCAGTTCGTTCGCCCGCTCGACGACGGGCGCTGTGAAATCACGCTGGCTCCGGATAGCATCCGCTGCGCCGCGTGCGCGTGGCTGATCGAGCAGCACCTGTCCCGCCAGCCGGGGGTCGAGTCCGCGGTGGCCAACGTCGCCACGCGGCGCGTGGTGGTGCGCTGGCGCGACGGCGCGCAGACGGTGTCGGGGCTGCTCGCCGCGCTGGCAGGCATCGGCTACATGGCCTGGCCCTTCGAAGTCTCGCGCACCGACCAGCAGGACCGCCGCGCCCGGCGCGGGTTGCTGATGCGCATGGCGGTGGCCATGCTCGGCATGATGCAGGTCATGATGTACGCGTGGCCGATCTACACCCACGAGGCCACCATCGACCCCGGCCAGCTCCAGCTGATGCGCTGGGCCAGCTTCGCGCTGACCTTGCCGGTGGTGTGCTACGCCGCCTCGCCAATCTTCGCCGGTGCCTGGCGCAGCCTGCGCCAGCGCCATATGGGCATGGACGTGCCGGTGGCGATCGGCGTCGCCGCGGGCTTTGCCGCCAGTGCGCTGGCCACCGTGCGCGGCGTGGGCGAGGTCTATTTCGACTCGGTGACGATGTTCGTCGCGTTCCTGCTGCTGGCCCGCTACCTGGAACTGCGCGTGCGCCAGGCCTCGCGCAGCGGTGCCGAGATGCTGGCGCGCCAGTTGCCCGCCACTTGCGAGCGGCTGTCAGCGGCCGGCGCAGCGGGCGATCGCATCCCGGTGGCGCGCCTGCGCGCGGGTGATCTCATCCGCGTCAAGGCGGGCGAGATCGTCCCGGCGGATGGCGCGGTGACTGCCGGCGCCAGCGAACTCGATGAATCCATGCTGACCGGCGAAAGCCGCCCGGTGCGCCGCAGCGCCGGCGACACCGTGCTGGCCGGCAGCTTCAATACGGCCAGCCCGCTGGAACTGCGCGTGGCCCGCGTCGGCGCCGCCACCCGCCTGGCCGAGATCGTCGCGGTGCTGGACCGCGCGCTGGCGGAGAAGCCGCGCCTTGCCACGCTGGCCGACCGCGTTGCGGGCTGGTTCGTGGCGACGCTGCTTGGGCTGGCGGCATTGACCGGCATGGTCTGGGGCCTCTGGATCGATCCGTCGCGGGCCCTGCTGGTGACGATTGCGGTGCTGGTGGTCAGTTGCCCGTGCGCGTTGTCGCTGGCCACGCCCGTTGCGCTGGCCGCGGCCGGCGCGGCGCTGTCGCGGCGTGGTGTGCTGCTGGCGCGCGGCCATGCACTGGAAACGCTCGCGCGTGTCACGGACGTGGTGCTCGACAAGACCGGCACGCTGACCGAAGGCCGCTTTGCCGTGGCGGCGGTCGAGCCGCTGGCTGAAGCCGATTCTGCCCGCTGCCTGGCCCTGGCCGCGGCGATGGAGCGCGGCGGCGAGCACCCAATCGCGCGCGCGCTGGTGGCGGCGGCGCCGGATCACGCCGGCCAGCCGCTGCAGGTCAGCGACATGCGCAACGTGCCCGGCCAGGGCCTGGAGGCGGTGGTCGCGGGCCGCCGCCTGCGCCTCGGCCGCGCCGGTTTTGTCTGTGCATTCAGTAACGACGACGGACCAGCGCCGGCAGCAGCGGACCACCCGATGCATCCCGGCGCCACGGTGGTCTGGCTCGGCGCCGAGACCGGACCGCTGGCGCGCTTCGTGCTGGCCGACGTCGAGCGCCAGGAGACCCCGGCGCTGCTGGCGCGGCTGCGCGAACTGGGCGTGCGCTGCCACCTGGTATCGGGCGACAACACGGCCGCGGTGCACTGGTGGGCCGCGCACTTCGGTATCGACCGCGTGGCCGGCGAGGTCACGCCCGAAGGCAAGCGCGACTACGTGGCGCGGCTGCAGCAGGGCGGGGCGGTGGTGCTCGCAGTCGGTGATGGCATCAACGACGCCCCCGTGCTGGCCCAGGCGCAGGTGTCGATTGCCATCGGCAGCGGCGCGCCGCTGGCCCAGGCCGGCGCGGACGCGGTGCTGACGCACGGCGGCGTGGCCGAGATCGCGACCGCGCTGGCCGTGTCGCGCAAGACCCGCCGCGTGGTGCGGCAGAACCTGGGCTGGGCCTTCTTCTACAACGTGGTCGCCATTCCGCTGGCGGCGACCGGGCTGGTGACGGCGTGGATGGCCGGCATCGGCATGTCGCTGTCGTCGCTGCTGGTGGTCGCGAACGCCTGGCGGCTGCTGCGCGCCGGCAAGTCGCGGCACAAGTCGCTGCATCACGGAGCCTGACGATGGAAACGCTTTACCTGCTGGTGCCGATGAGCCTGGTGCTCGTGGTGGTCATCGCGGGCGCGCTGTGGTGGGCGCTTCATGCCGGGCAATACGACGACCTGGACCGGCCTGCCGAATCGATCCTGCTGGACAACGACAAGCCGTGAGCCTGCGGCGCGTGCCTCGGACCGGAGCCGCGCGCGCAGGTTCAAGACGTGCCCGGAGCCGCTTGATAAAGATCAACGCACCCGCGGCATGGTTTTTCTAAAGTCACACTGTCAGTAGGTTTTTTATTTTCTCTAAGCTTTGGGGGTCTGAATGGATGTCACTGCCGCGTCATCACGCGTCGACACCTTCAATTACGGCGTCGTAAGACAGTTCGCTGTCATGACGGTAGTCTGGGGGATCGTCGGCATGGCCGTCGGCGTGCTGCTGGCAGCACAGCTGATCTGGCCCGAGCTCAATTTCAATACACCCTGGCTGTCGTTCGGCCGGCTGCGACCGCTGCATACCAATGCGGTGATCTTCGCCTTCGGCGGCAGCGCGCTGTTCGCCACCTCGTATTACGTGGTCCAGCGCACCTGCCAGGCGCGGCTGTTCTGCGGCCCGCTGGCCGCGTTCACGTTCTGGGGCTGGCAACTGGTCATCGTCGCGGCCGCCATCACGCTGCCGCTGGGCATCACCAGCTCCAAGGAATACGCCGAACTCGAATGGCCCATCGACCTGCTGATCACCGCGGTCTGGGTGGCCTACGCCATCGTGTTCTTCGGCACCATCGTCAAGCGCAAGACCCGGCATATCTACGTCGCCAACTGGTTCTTCGGCGCCTACATCCTGACCATCGCGCTGCTGCACATCGTCAACAACATCGAGATGCCGGTGTCGCTGTGGAAGTCCTACTCGGCCTATGCCGGCGTGCAGGACGCAATGATCCAGTGGTGGTACGGCCATAACGCCGTCGGCTTCTTCCTGACCACCAGCTTCCTGGGGATGATGTACTACTTCATTCCCAAGCAGGCGGAGCGCCCGATCTTTTCCTACCGCCTGTCCATCGTCCATTTCTGGGCGCTGAACTTCACCTACATGTGGGCCGGCCCGCACCACCTGCAGTACACCGCGCTGCCGGACTGGGCGCAGTCGCTGGGCATGGTGTTCTCGCTGATCCTGCTGGCACCCTCCTGGGGCGGCATGATCAACGGCATCATGACGCTGTCAGGCGCCTGGCACAAGCTGCGCACCGACCCCATCCTGAAGTTCCTGGTGGTGGCTCTGTCGTTCTATGGCATGTCCACGTTCGAAGGCTCGATGATGTCGATCAAGACCGTCAACGCACTGTCGCACTACACCGACTGGACCATCGGCCACGTGCACTCCGGCGCGCTGGGCTGGGTCGCGATGATCTCGATCGGCTCGCTGTACTACCTGATCCCCCGGCTGTTCGGCGAGAAGCAGATGTACAGCGTGCGCCTGATCGAGTGGCACTTCTGGATCGCGACCATCGGCGTGGTGCTGTATATCGCCTCGATGTGGATCGCCGGGGTCATGGAAGGACTGATGTGGCGCGCCACGCAGCCTGACGGCACGCTGACCTACGCCTTCGTCGAAGCGGTCAAGGCCAAGTATCCGTTCTACCTGATTCGCCTGCTGGGTGGCATGTGCTTCCTGTCCGGCATGCTGCTGATGGCCTACAACATCGTCAAGACCATTGCCGGCAAGCCCGCCGTCGATGCGCCGATTCCGGCCAGCATCGCCGCCTCTGCCCACTGATCAATCCAGGATAGAAAGATGTCCGACAAACAACGCTTCTTTTCCCACGAAACGCTGGAGAAGAACATCGGCTGGCTGATCATCTGCACGATCCTCGTGGTCAGCATCGCAGGCCTGGTCCAGATCGTGCCGCTGTTCTTCCAGCACTCCACCACCGAGCCGGATCCGGGCATCACGCCGTATTCGCCGCTGCGGCTGATGGGGCGCGATATCTATATCCGCGAAGGCTGCGTCGGCTGCCACTCGCAGCAGGTGCGTACGCTGCAAGCCGAGACCGAGCGCTACGGCCACTACTCCACCGCAGGGGAATCGGTCTACGACCATCCGTTCCTGTGGGGCTCCAAGCGTACCGGCCCTGATCTGGCGCGCGTGGGCGGGCGCTACTCCGACGACTGGCAGCGCATCCACCTGCGCAACCCGCGCGACGTGGTGCCGGAATCCGTGATGCCGTCGTACCCGTGGCTGGAGAAGGCCGAGCTGCCGACCAACGATATCCAGGCGCGCATGCGTGCGCTGGTCAGGCTGGGCGTGCCGTACACCGACGCCGAGATTGCGAAGGCGCCGGAAGAACTGAAAGGCAAGACCGAAGAGGACGCGCTGGTGGCCTACCTGCAAGGGCTTGGCACCAACCGCCGCAACGTCCGCGTCGATGCCGCCGCCGCGGCCCCGAAGGAGTAAGCCATGGCCATGATCACCGCCATTGCGACCGTCGTGTCCATGGTTGTCTTCCTCGGCATCTGCTGGTGGGCCTGGTCCGCCGGCCGCCAGGCCGCCAACCGAGAATCGGCCATGCTGCCGTTCGCGCTGCCTGACGAAACCACGACAACATCGAGCCGGAACCCCTAGCCATGAGCGATTTCATTTCCGAATTCTGGAGTTACTACATTGCCGCCATCGCGCTCATCGGCATTATCTGGTGCGTATGGCTGCTGTTCTCGCAACGCAAGATCACCAAGACCCCCGGTGGCACCGAAGATACCGGCCACGTCTGGGACGGCGACCTGCGCGAGCTGAACAACCCGCTGCCGCGCTGGTGGATGTGGATGTTCCTGCTGGCCTGCATTTTCGGTCTGGCTTATCTCGTGCTGTATCCGGGCCTGGGCTCATACGCCGGCGTGCTGAAATTCTCCACGCAGGGCGAGTTGGCCGCGCACCGCGCGGCGCAGGAGCGCATGCAGAACGAGATCTACGCCAAATACCTGAAGATGGACGTCAAGCAGGTGGCAGCGGACCCGCAGGCGCGCGAGATCGGCCAGCGCCTGTTCCTGAACTACTGTGCACAGTGCCACGGCTCGGATGCGCGCGGCAGCCGGGGCTTCCCCAACCTGACCGATAACGATTGGCTGTACGGTGGCGACCCCGAAACCATCAGCCAGACCATCACCAAGGGCCGCAACGGCGTGATGCCGCCGTTCGGCGCCTCGATCGACGCCAAGCAGGCGGGCGACGTGGCGCAGTATGTGCGCTCGCTGTCCGGGCTGTCGTCGGATCCGATCCGTGCATCGCGCGGCGAGGGCACGTTCAAGACCACCTGCGTGGCATGCCATGGTTCAGGCGGCAAGGGCAACCAAGCGCTCGGCGCGCCGAACCTGTCGGACAACGTCTGGCTCTATGGCAGCTCGGAAGCCAGCATCGTCGAGGCCATCCTGAAGGGCCACAACAACCATATGCCGGCCCACGAGGAAATCCTGACGCCCGAGCGCATCCGCATGCTGACGGCCTATGTGTGGGGCTTGTCCAATACGGGAGGCGGAGCCGGGCAATGATCGACGACTCATGTGAGCGAGCGCTCGTGGCTCGCCGGAGAACTCGCCCATGAACGCGCCCGGGACCGAAGAAGTGGCCCGGGCGGCCGACCTGCAAAGGTCGGCCGCTGCGCCGGGCGAGACCTCGGAAGAAACCCTCTACGAGGTCCGCCGCAAAATCTATCCCCGCTCGGTGAAGGGCGCGTTCTCCAGCTGGCGCGTCTGGCTGGTGATCCTGACCCAGCTGATCTACTACGGCACGCCCTGGCTCCAGTGGAACGGACGCCAGGCCGTGCTGTTTGACCTTGGCGAGCGCAAGTTCTATATCTTCGGGCTGGTGCTGTGGCCGCAGGACGTCATCTACCTGGCCGTGCTGCTGGTCATCTCGGCGCTGGCGCTGTTCCTGTTCACGGCGATCGCGGGGCGGCTGTTCTGCGGCTACGCGTGCCCGCAAACGGTCTATACCGAGATCTTCATGTGGATCGAGCGGCGGGTCGAAGGCGACCGCATCGCGCGCATCCGCCTCGACGGGGATCCGTGGAGCCTGCGCAAACTCCGCATCAAGGCGACCAAGCATTTCCTTTGGATACTGATCGCGCTCTGGACCGGCTTCACCTTCATCGGCTACTTTGCGCCGATCCGCGAACTGGGCGGCGAGGTGCTGGCGCTGTCGCTGGGACCGTGGCAGGCGTTCTGGATGCTGTTCTATGCGTTCGCCACGTGGGGCAATGCGGGCTTTATGCGCGAACAGGTATGCAAGTACATGTGCCCGTACGCACGCTTCCAGAGCGTGATGGTGGACCGCGACACCTATGTCGTGACCTACGACGTCGGCCGCGGCGAGCCGCGCGGCAGCCGCTCGCGCAAGACCGACCATCACCAGGCCGGGCTGGGCGATTGCGTCAACTGCAGCATCTGCGTGCAGGTGTGCCCGACCGGCATCGACATCCGCGATGGCCTGCAGTACGAGTGCATCGGCTGCGGCGCCTGCATCGATGCCTGCAACCAGGTCATGGACAAGATGGCGTACCCGCGCGGGCTGATCCGGTACACTTCGGAAAACGCGATGCGCAAGGGCCTGTCCGCCGCGGCATCGCGCAAGCGCCTGCTGCGTCCGCGCGTCATCATCTACTCGGTGATCTGGGGGGCGCTGCTGGCCGGCTTCATGGCTTCGATCATGCTGCGCACCCCGTTGAAGGTCGACATCATCCGCGACCGTGGCGCGCTGGGCCGGGAAGTGGAAGGGCGCTGGATCGAGAACGTCTATCGGTTGCAGCTGATCAACACCACCGAAGCGCCGATGCAGATCCGCGTGCGCGCCGACAGCGATGAGCTGAAGGACCTGACGGTCGAATACGACAAGCAGGCCGAATCGCTGGCGCCAACCTCGAACCGGTTGCTGCCGATCCGCATCCGTGTGCCGATCGAGGCCGCCACGCAGGGCACGCACAAGATCAACGTAACGGTAACGAGCGAAGGCACGGAGCAGGGGCATGCCGAAATCCGGCAATCCACCAGTTTTATCGTGCCGCGCGAATTGTGAAGCTAGGCGACTCGTAGGTCGTCGCCAGGATGAAGGGGGCAAGATGAATCAGCAAGGCAATCCGTGGTGGAAGGAACCGTGGCCGTGGCTGCTGATGGCCGGTCCGCTGGCGGCCATGGTGGCGTGCGGCGTGACGATCTGGCTGGCGTCGGTGCACCCCGACATGCCGGTGCAGGGCGCAACGCGGCATGGCCTGGTGGTGGAGAAGGTTGGAGCCGTGCCGCCCAGGTCCGCGGCAGCGAGGCAGCCATGAGGTTGCGCTGGCTGATGTGGGTGCTGTGGCCGGGCTTCCTGATGGCGGGCCTGGCGACGGCGACGGTGTTTTCCGTCGTCGATCCGGGCGACCTGAAATTCTTCGGCCATCCGATCGAATCGTCGCGCGAGTCGGTCTATACCGTTGGTTTCCTGCTGGCGTGGGTGTTCTGCGCGTTGTCCAGCGGGCTGACGCTGTACACCATGCCGACCCGGCTGGCGGATACGGACGAGCTGGAATAGGAAGGGAGCAGGAACGGGCCCACCGCGTTGCCGGCGCCGCACGCGGCGCGGCAACGCCGCGGTGGGTCAGCAGGTGCGGCTGTAGAGTTGCTTGATGCCGTCGATGTCGATCAGCTTGACATGCCGCTGGCGGATCTGGATCAGTCCGGCCTCGGCAAAGCGCGAGAACAGCCGGCTGACGGTCTCGAGCTTCAGCCCGAGGTAGCTGCCGATTTCTTCGCGGCTCATGCGCATCACGAATTCGGAGGCCGAATAACCGCGCGCCGACAGGCGCTCCGACAGATTGATCAGGAAGGCGGCCAGGCGCTCCTCTGCGCGCATCGAGCCGAGCGTGACCAGCATCAGCTGGTCGTGCGTGATTTCCTTGCCCATCAGGCGCAGGAACTGCTGCTGCAGCGAAGGCAGGTCGGCCGACAGCGATTGCAGGTCGTTCATGCGGACCACGCATACCTCGGTATCTTCGAGCGCGGTTGCATCGGATGCATGCTGCATCTCGCCCAGGCCGTCGAGGCCGACGATTTCACCGGGCAGGTGGAAACCGGTAATCTGCGAGCGCCCGTCTTCGGTAGTGACATGCGTCTTGAGCGTACCGAAGCGGATGGCGTAGACCGCGGTGAGCGGGTCGCCCATGCGGTAGAGGGTTTCCCCCTTGTGCACGCGGATGCGTTCCTGCACCAGCGTGTCGATCTTGGCAAGGTCCTGCTGCGACATGCCAACCGGAAGGCACAGCTGTCCCATCGCACAGGTGGAGCAGCGGGGCGACATCTCGGTAATGGGGATGGAAGTGAGCAATTGGAACCTGCTAGAAATGGCAGCGGGGCACGATATGGACATTTTACCGTGCGATGTGATGCGGCAGGGAGACAGAATTGACATTTGGTGTATTGATCAGCGTTTTCCTGCTCGCTTTGCTGGGCGGCGTGCACTGCGCGGCGATGTGCGGCGGCGTGGCGCTGGCGGTAGAGCAGCGGCGCGGCACGGCGGCGCCGGTCAGCCTGGTGCGCAGCCGGACGGCCTGGCTTGGCGAGATATTGGTGATGCACCTTGGCAGGATTTCCACCTATATGCTGCTTGGCGCCGCGCTGGGCGCCGCCGGCGCCACGGCCTGGAAGCAGGACTACCTGCCGGTGCAGCGCTGGCTGTTCGGCGCGGGCAGCGTGATGCTGCTGTGGTCGGGCTGGCGCTTGCTGCGCGGCAGCACCTTCACCGTCAACTGGCTGGAGCGGCTGGCGGCGCGCGCCGGCACTGCCGTGGCCGGGCGCATGGGCGGCCTCGCCGGCGCGCTGCCTGCCTTCGTGCGGGCGCGGGGCGGGCTGGCGCGGCGTTATGGTGTGGGCCTGGCGTGGGGCCTGGTGCCGTGCGGCATGATCTACGGCGCGCTGACGCTGGCGCTGCTGGCGGGCAATGCCGGCTCGGGCGCGCTGGTCATGGGCGTGTTCGGGCTTGGCACGCTGCCGAACCTGCTGGTGCTGTCCGGGCTGTCGGGCTATCTCAGGCTGTGGTCGCGACGCCCTGGCGTGCGCCTGGGCGCAGGTCTTGCCGTGATGGCGTTCGGTGGCCTTGGCATCGCGCGAGCGGTGCTGCTGCCACATTCTCTGGCGGAGCAGGGCTTCTGCCTGGTTTTTTGATGCCGAGCGGCGCCTGGTGCGGCGTTGGCGCCGCGCGCAGGCAGGATGATGGTTGCAGGCGGAGGCGGGAATGCCATACAATCGCCAGCATTGCGGTATCGCGCGGAGTCAGACAGGCTGCGGAAAGCAGCGGCGAGCAGCGCCTGGCAGCCTTCATACCCGAAGGCGCGCCCGGGACACAGGAAGCGGAAGGCTTTCGATGATCGCCGGCCCCCGCGGTCCATCCGGTTCAAAAGATCTGGTTCAAAAGTCCGGTTGGCGCTGCGGCGTGGTAGATGCCGGCCTTGCTCCCGATACCCGTATTTTCTTGCGTCCGAGGCGTTCAGTTCGCCGACCGCGATGTCCGCTTTTGGACGAGCGACGCAAGAGGTCCGCTGGCCGGTCCATGACGGCATGCGGACGATCTCCTGCCGGAACCACCCGGCAACTCGATGCAAAGAAAGGGAAGTGCACGGCTTGGATGCAGCAGGTATCCGGCTCGCTGCGCAATGAGATGGCGGTGGCTTTGGCACCGCTGTATCCAAAATCTCCGGTGCCCCGGATCCGTCCGGGAGCAGGTGCAAAGACAGGCTGCACACCATCAACATGAATACCCAAGAGGCGAAGATCGTCCTCGAGACGGCGCTGATCTGCGCGCAGGAACCGTTGCGCGTCAACGATCTGCGCCGCCTGTTTGACGATGACGTCGGCGCGGACACGATCCGCGTGCTGCTGGACGAGCTGCGGCAGGACTGGCGGCCGCGCGGCGTGGAACTGGTGGCGCTGGCCAGTGGCTGGCGCTTCCAGAGCCGGCCCGAAATGCGGGAATACCTCGACCGCCTGAATCCGGAAAAACCGCCAAAATACTCGCGGGCCGTGATGGAGACCCTGGCGATCATTGCCTACCGCCAGCCGGTGACGCGCGGCGATATCGAGGAAATCCGCGGCGTGACGGTCAGCACGGAAGTGATCAAGAAACTCGAGGACCGCAGCTGGATCGAGGTGATCGGCCACCGCGACGTGCCGGGGCGCCCGGCGCTGTATGCCACCACCAAGGCATTCCTGGACGACCTTGGCCTGCGCACGCTGGACGAACTGCCGCCGCTGGAAGACGCCCAGGCGCAGGCGCAAGCCGCCCTGCTGGAACAGCAGGCGATCAATTTCGAAGACCTGGCGGCGAACAAGCCGGCCAGCGCCGATGAAGAAGCCTTTGCCGAGCCGGCCACCCCGGCCGACACATCGGCAGCGGGCGAGGCTGCAGCCGTGCAGGAAGACGACACCTCGCCCGAAGACAGCGCCAATGGCTTTGACGCGCAGCCGCTGCCCCCGGCGGCTGCCGAGGCAGGTTCGGACGATGCAACCGAACCCGCCGCACCCCCTCCGGACGGGGCGCGGGACGAACTGCCGCACGACGGCACCCCGCCGCACCCGAGCGAGCACGACGAGCGCGTGCCGAACTGAATAACATGCAACATCCGATAGTGAATATCTTGTCTGATTCCGTTGAGCAAGACGCCCGCCATGCGGGCGCATCCGCCGACACCGGCGCCGCAGAACCCGGATCGGGCAGCGACGCCGCGCCCCGCCGCAAGGGCTTGCGCCGTGGTCTGAGGAACCTGGTGGCATCGCGCCGCCAGGCGACGCAGGACCGCGCCGAGGGCGCCGAAGGCGCCGGCGCGGCCGG
Source organism: Cupriavidus taiwanensis (assembly GCF_900249755.1). Classification (NCBI taxonomy): domain Bacteria; kingdom Pseudomonadati; phylum Pseudomonadota; class Betaproteobacteria; order Burkholderiales; family Burkholderiaceae; genus Cupriavidus; species Cupriavidus taiwanensis. Next base: position 2,247,939 of record NZ_LT976853.1, on the reverse strand, counting down.
CCAGGGCGATGCCGCCGAGGCGGGCGCCGCCGCAAGTGCGGGCGCCGCGGGTGCCGGGCGCGGCGGCCAGCGCGGCCGCGGCAAGCGCAAGACGGGCCAGGGCGAAGGCGGGCAGGGCGGCCAGGGCAACAGCAAGGCAGACAAGATCGACCGCGCCGCGCGGGCGGAGGGTGCCGACAAGCCGGAGCAGCCTGGCCGCAAGCGCAAGCAGGGCCCGCGCAGCGGCAAGCCGGCGACTCCCGGCGAAGCCCAGGGCGCCGGCGCGCGCCAGCAGGGCCGGCGCAAGGATGGCGGCAAGCCGCAGGCACCCCGCAAGGGACCGGCCGGCGCCGACAAGACCGCGGCAGGCAGCGAAGACCTGTTCCGCTTCGTGATCTCCGAGCAGTACGACAGCGAAGACACCGTCATCCCGCGCACCAAGGCCAAGCCCGTGCGCGAGCTGTCCGCCGATGACGACGCGCCCAAGCTGCACAAGGTGCTGGCCGAGGGCGGCCTCGGCTCGCGCCGCGAAATGGAAGAGCTGATCCTGCAGGGCCGAGTCTCGGTCAACGGGCTGCCGGCGCATATCGGCCAGCGCATCCTGCCGGCCGACCAGGTCCGCGTCAACGGCAAGCTGATCCACCGCAAAGTGTCGACCAAGCCGCCGCGCGTGCTGCTGTATCACAAGCCTGCCGGCGAAATCGTCAGCCAGTCCGATCCGGAAGGCCGTCCGACCGTGTTCGACAACCTGCCGCGCATCAAGACCGGCAAGTGGGTCGCGGTGGGCCGCCTGGACTTCAACACCGAAGGCCTGCTGATCTTCACCACCTCGGGTGATATCGCCAACCGGTTCATGCATCCGCGCTACGGCGTCGAGCGCGAATACGCGGTGCGCACGCTGGGCGAGCTGGCCGAAGCCGACCGCCAGCGCCTGCTGCACGGCATCAAGCTCGATGACGGCGAGGCCAACTTCCTGCGCATTGCCGACGGTGGCGGTGAAGGCGTCAACCACTGGTACCACGTGGCCCTGACCGAAGGCCGCAACCGGGAAGTGCGCCGCATGTTCGAGGCGGTTGGCCTGACCGTGTCGCGCCTGATCCGTACCCGCTATGGCCAGTTCCTGCTGCCGCGCGGCCTCAAGCGTGGCCGCTGGCAGGAAGTGGAGCCGAATGACGTCAAGGCGCTGATGACCAGCGTCGGCCTGAAGGTGCCCGGCAAGGGCGAGCAGGCGCCCAAGGGCGCCACCAAGGTGGGCGGGCGCAAGCAGCGCACCGAGGCGGCGATTGCCGGCATGCCGATGCCCACGGGCATGGACGGCCTGCCGCGCTTTGACCAGGGCGGCCCGCGGGGTGGCAGCGGCGGCAGCCGCAGCAGCCAGCCGGATCCGATGAAGACGTCGATGGGCTATATCAGCCACGGGCCGACGCTGCTGACCTCGCACGCCGCCAACCTGGGCGGCGGGCGCGGCACCGGTGCGCGCCAGGGGCGCGGCGGCGCGGGCATGGGTGGCATCGGTGGCATGGGCGGAGCCCGGGGCCAGGCCGGCCAGGGGCAGGGCAAGCCCCGCCGCGGCGGCGGCGAGGCCAATGGCAACGTGATGCCGAAGGCAGCCAAGCCGGGCGGCAACCGTTCGCCGCGTGGCGGTGGCAGTGGCGGTGGTGGTGGTGGCAATCGCGGCGGCAACCGCGGCGGCAATCGCTAAGTGCTGCATGCGGCGCACGGCGGGCGTTTCGCCCGGCAGGCGCCGCCTGCAGTCCGCGGCAAATGTCTGGCTTTTGCCTTTTCGACATAATCCGCGTATAATTCAAGTCTATTCAAAAAGCCATCCTCGTCCGAGGGTGGGCGAATGATGGGCATTGCGCCCATTTTTTTTTGGTTCGCCCGTTTTCGGTGGTTCCGCTGGGGCGGAACGGGTTGGCGGACAGGCAGCGCTGCAGCAGGGTCGTCCCGGACGGCACCGGCGGGTTTGCCTGCCACGGTGTTGATGGCCATTACTCGGGATAACAGTGCATCTGGCAGATTTGATCGAAACCACCCTAGGCGGCATGGGATATGAGCTGGTCGAGCTCGAGCGTGCCCCGGCCGGATTGCTGCGTGTCTATATCGATCAGCCTGAAACCGGCATTGCCATCGAGGATTGTGAAAAGGTGAGCCGCCAGCTCACCCACGTGTTTACGGTCGAGAACGTCGACTATGAACGCCTCGAGGTCTCGTCGCCCGGACTGGACCGGCCGCTAAATAAGCTGGCCGACTTCATCCGCTTTGCCGGCGCGGAGGCGCGCGTGACGCTGCGCCTGCCCGTCAACGGACAGAAGAACTTCACAGGCATCCTGCGCGAGCCGACCGGCGCCGCGGGCGAGGAGAAGATCGGCCTGGAGTTCGAGGGCAAGGATGGCCCGGCGCTGCTGGAATTTGCCGTATCCGATGTCGACAAGGCACGCCTGGTGCCGGTGATCGACTTCAAAGGAAATCAAAGAAAAGGGAACAAGCAATGAGCCGCGAAGTTCTGTTGCTCGTCGATGCGCTTGCGCGTGAGAAGAACGTCGACAAGGATGTGGTATTCGGTGCCCTGGAGGCGGCGCTCGCCTCGGCCACCAAGAAGCGTTTCGAGGAAGACGTGGATATCCGGGTCGCGATCGATCGCGAGTCGGGCGAGCATGAAACCTTCCGCCGCTGGCTGGTCGTTCCCGACGAACTGGGCCTGCAGGAGCCGGACAAGCAGATCCTGCTGTTCGAGGCCCGCGAGGAAAATCCCAGCATCGAGCTGGGCGACTATATCGAGCAGCAGATCGAGTCGGTCGAGTTCGGCCGCATCGGCGCGCAGGCCGCCAAGCAGGTGATCCTGCAACGCATCCGCGATGCCGAGCGCGAGCAGATCCTGAACGACTACCTCGATCGCGGCGAGAAGATCATGACCGGCACGGTCAAGCGCGCCGACAAGAAGGGCCTGATCGTTGAGTCCGGCCGCGTCGAGGCGCTGCTGGCCCGCGACCAGATCATCCCGAAGGAAAACCTGCGCACCGGCGACCGTGTGTGCGCCTATATCCTCAACGTGGACCGCGCCGCGCGCGGCCCGCAGATCGAGCTGTCGCGCACCGCGCCCGACTTCCTGATCAAGCTCTTCGAAAACGAAGTGCCGGAAATGGAACAGGGCCTGCTGGAGATCAAGGCGGCTGCCCGCGACCCGGGCGTGCGTGCCAAGATCGCGGTGGTGGCGCATGACAAGCGCATCGACCCGATCGGCACCTGCGTGGGCGTGCGCGGTACGCGCGTCACCGCGGTGCGCAACGAGATCGGCGGCGAGGCAGTGGATATCGTGCTGTGGTCGGAAGACCCGGCGCAATTCGTGATCGGCGCGCTGGCGCCGGCACAAGTGCAGTCGATTGTGGTCGATGAAGAAAAGCACAGCATGGACGTGGTGGTCGACGAGGAAAACCTCGCCGTCGCCATCGGCCGCAGTGGTCAGAACGTGCGCCTGGCGTCCGAGCTGACCGGCTGGCAGATCAACATCATGACGCAGGAAGAATCGGCGCAGAAGCAGGCCGAAGAAAGCGATGTCGTGCGCAAGCTGTTCATGTCCAAGCTGGACGTGGATGAGGAAGTCGCGGACATCCTGATCGAGGAAGGCTTCTCCACGCTGGAAGAAGTGGCTTATGTCCCCATCAGTGAAATGATGGAGATCGAGGCCTTTGACGAAGACACCGTCAACGAGCTGCGCAATCGCGCGCGTGATGCGCTCCTGACGATGGAACTGGCCCGGGAAGAAAAGGTGGAAGAGGTGTCGCAGGACCTGCGCTCGCTCGACGGCCTCAACCCGGAACTGATCGGCAAGCTGGCCGAAGGCGATATCCATACGCGTGACGACCTGGCCGAACTGGCTGTGGACGAGCTGGTCGAGATGACCGGTGTCAGCGAGGAAGAAGCCAAGTCGCTGATCATGAAAGCACGGGAACATTGGTTCAACTGAGGGACACGCCCGGGCCGGCCAAGGCCAGCCCGGGCGCGCTTTCCGCATCAATCTGTCCCGACGTAGAAACCAAGCATTGAAAGGGTTTGAATGGCAAGCACAACAGTTGCCCAACTGGCCGCAGAACTGAGTCGCAGCGCAGCTGCCCTGCTGGAACAATTGCAGGCGGCTGGGGTGGGCAAAGCGACGCCAGAAGACATCATCACGGAATCGGATAAGACCAGGCTGCTGGATTATCTGAAGCGCTCGCACGGCCAGTCCGACGACAGCGCCCGCAAGAAGATCACACTGACCAAGCGCGAAACCTCCGAGATCCGCCAGTCGGACGCCACCGGCAAGACCCGTACGGTCCAGGTGGAAGTACGCAAGAAGCGCGTGCTGATCAAGCGCGACGACGCTGCGCCTGACGCACAGGCCGACGGCGCCGAGGCGCATGCCCCGGTCGTCGACGCTGCCGAGGAGGCGCGCCGCGAAGAGGAAGAGCGCCGCCAGGCCGAACAGCTGGCGCGCCAGGAAGCCGAAGCCAAGGCCGCCCGCGAGGCCGCCGAACGCGAGGAAGCCGAGCGCCGCGCCCGCCAGGAAGCACTCGAGGCCGAACAGCGCCGCCAGGCCGAACTCGCCGCCCGCAAGGCCGAGGAGGAGGCTGCCGCATCGCGCGCCGTGACCGAAGCCAACGAGGACTCCTCGCGCAAGAAGGCCGAGGACGAGAAGGCCCGCGTCGCCGCCGAACGCGCCGAGGCGCAGAAGGCCGCCGACGAGGCCAAGGCCGCCGCCGACAAGGCCCGTGCCGAGCAGGAAGTCGCCGCGCGCAAGCGCCGCGAGGCTGCCGAAGCCGAAGCCCGCGCGATCCAGCAGATGCTGAACGCGCCGGCACGCGTGCTGAAGGCGCCGTCCGAGCGCAAGGCCGAGGAAAAGAAGGCCGAACAAACCGGCACGCTGCACAAGCCGGTCAAGCCGGCCGGCGCCGAAGCCAAGCCGGGCGAGAAAAAGCCGGTGACCGCCACCGCGACCACCACTGCCGACAAGAAGGGCAAGGTCGTCAAGACCGGCACTTCGTCGACGTGGCAGGACGAAGGCAGCCGCAAGAAGGGCAGCGGCCTGAAGACGCGCGGCGATTCGTCGGGCGGCGTGGGCGGCTGGCGCGGTGGCCCACGCGGCCGTGGCGGCCGTCAGCAGCAGCATGACGACAGCCGCAGCAACTTCCAGGCGCCGACCGAACCGGTGGTGCGCGAAGTGCACGTGCCGGAAACCATCTCGGTGGCGGATCTCGCCCACAAGATGGCGGTGAAGGCTTCCGAAGTCATCAAGCAGATGATGAAGCTCGGCCAGATGGTGACGATCAACCAGGTGCTGGACCAGGAAACCGCCATGATCGTGGTGGAAGAAATGGGCCACAAGGCGTATGCCGCCAAGCTGGACGATCCGGAAGCGCTGCTGGTGGTCGACGGCGAAGAGCACGAAGACGCCGAGCTGCTGCCGCGCCCGCCGGTGGTGACCGTGATGGGTCACGTCGACCACGGCAAGACCTCGCTGCTGGACTACATCCGCCGCACCAAGGTGGCCGCGGGCGAAGCCGGCGGCATTACGCAGCATATCGGTGCCTACCATGTGGAAACCGACCGCGGCGTGATCACCTTCCTGGATACCCCGGGCCACGAGGCCTTCACGGCCATGCGTGCCCGCGGTGCCAAGGCCACCGACATCGTGATCCTGGTGGTCGCGGCCGACGACGGCGTGATGCCGCAGACCAAGGAAGCGATCGCGCATGCCAAGGCTGCCGGCGTCCCCATCGTGGTGGCGATCAACAAGATCGACAAGCCCGATGCCAACCCCGACCGCGTCAAGCAGGAACTGGTGGCGGAGCAGGTGGTGCCGGAAGAATACGGCGGCGATTCGCCGTTCGTGCCGGTTTCCGCCAAGATGGGTACCGGCGTGGAAGACCTGCTCGAGCAAGTGCTGCTGCAAGCCGAAGTGCTGGAACTGAAGGCACCGGTGGATGCCCCGGCCAAGGGCCTGGTGGTGGAAGCCCAGCTCGACAAGGGCAAGGGCCCGATCGCAACCATCCTGGTCAGCAGCGGCACGCTCAAGCGTGGCGATGTGGTGCTGGCCGGCAGCGCCTACGGCCGCGTGCGCGCCATGCTGGACGAGAACGGCAAGACCACCAAGGAAGCCGGCCCGTCGATCCCGGTGGAAATCCAGGGTCTGTCGGAAGTGCCTGCCGCCGGTGAAGAAGTGCTGGTGCTGCCGGACGAGCGCAAGGCCCGTGAAATCGCGCTGTTCCGCCAGGGCAAGTTCCGCGACGTGAAGCTGGCCAAGCAACAGGCCGCCAAGCTGGAGAACATGCTCGAGCAGATGGCCGAAGGCGAAGTGCAGACGCTGCCGCTGATCGTCAAGGCCGACGTGCAGGGTTCGCAGGAAGCGCTGGTGCAGTCGCTGCAGAAGCTGTCGACCGCCGAAGTGCGCGTGCAGATCGTGCACGGCGGCGTGGGCGGCATCTCCGAGTCCGACGTCAACCTGGCGACGGCTTCGAAGGCGGTCATCATCGGCTTCAACGTGCGTGCCGATGCCGGTGCGCGCAAGCTGGCCGAGCACAACGGCATCGATATCCGCTACTACAGCATCATTTACGATGCGGTGGACGAGATCAAGGCGGCGATGTCGGGCATGCTGGCGCCGGAGAAGCGCGAAACCACCATCGGCCAGGTCGAGGTACGCCAGGTGTTCCGCGTGCCGAAGATCGGTGCGGTGGCCGGCTGTATGGTTACCGACGGCCTGGTCAAGCGCAACTCGCTGGTGCGCGTGCTGCGCAACAACCTGGTCATCCACGACGGCGAGCTGGATTCGCTCAAGCGCTTCAAGGATGACGTCAAGGAAGTCAAGCAAGGCTTCGAGTGCGGTCTGTCGATCAAGAACTTCAACGATGTTCAGGAAGGCGACCAGCTCGAGGTGTACGAAATCACAGAGGTGGCGCGCACGCTGTAAGGCGTCGCAAGCAACGGCAGGCTTCGGCCTGCCGTTGTCATCTCGACCAGACTGTATTGAATGGCCAAAAAAGGCAATATCTCCTCCCGCAATCTCCGCATCTCCGACCAGATCCAGAAGGACCTGGCCGAGATGATCCAGCGCGAACTGCGCGACCCGCGCCTTGGCCTGGTCACGCTGCAGTCGGTCACGCTGACGCCCGACTACGCGCACGCCAAGGTGTACTTCACCGTGCTGGGCGCCGAGGCCGCCGCAGCCGAAGCCATCCTGAACGAGAAGGCCGGCTACCTGCACTCGCTGCTGTTCAAGCGCCTGCATATCCATACCGTGCCGACGCTGCATTTCCACCACGACACCTCGGTCGAACACGCGATCGAGATGTCCCGGCTGATCAACGAAGCCAACGCCACGCGTTCGAAAGACGAAGACTGATGCCGGCGCCCATGCCGGAAGGCGTGGGGCTTGCTGGCACGGTCGCCGCGCGTTCCGCATCGCCGCCCTGCTTTTTCCCCGATGACCGATTCCAACGCCAACCGTCCGCCGCGCCTGCCGCGCCGCGAGGTCCATGGTGTGCTGCTGCTCGACAAGCCGCTGGGGCTGTCGTCCAACGACGCCCTGGTGCGCGCCAAGCGCCTGCTGCGCGCGGCCAAGGCCGGCCATACCGGCACGCTCGATCCGCTGGCCACGGGGCTGCTGCCGCTGTGCTTCGGCGAAGCCACCAAGTTTTCGCAGGACCTGCTGGAAGCGGACAAGACCTATGATGCCGAGGTGCGCCTGGGCGCGCGCTCCAGCACCGGCGACGCCGAGGGTGAACTGCTTGACGTGCGCCCGGTCACCTGCGACCGCGCCGCGGTCGAGCGCGTGCTGGCAAGTTTTGTCGGCGACATCGAACAGGTGCCGCCGATGCATTCGGCGCTGAAGAAGGACGGCCGTCCGCTGTACGAATACGCGCGCGCCGGGCAAACCGTGGAGCGCGCCGCGCGCCGCGTCACCATCCGCTCGATCGCGCTGCTGGCCTGCGCCTTGCCCGAGGCCCCGTCGTTCACGATGCGCGTGACCTGCAGCAAGGGCACCTATATCCGCACGCTGGCCGAGGACATCGGCGAGGCGCTGGGCTGCGGCGCGCACCTGACCGGATTGCGCCGCATCGCGGTGGGCGACCTGACGCTGGATGGCGCCGTCACGCTGGAGCAGATTGGGCTCCAGGATGATGCGCAGCGCCCGGCGATGCTGGCGCCGGTGGATGCCTTGCTGCAGAAGTGTGTGCCGGTACATCTGGACCAAGCCGCGGCGGGGCGTTTCCTGCAAGGCCAGCGCATCGCCCGGCGCGACCTGCCGGCGGCTACCGAACTGGCCGAGGAAGCGCTGGCGCGCGTCTATGCCGGCGAGCCGGCGCGGCTGCTTGGCGTCGCGCGCATGCGCGAGGGCGCGCTGCGGCCCGAGCGACTGGTGAAACTGTAGGCAGCGCCCTGCCGGCAGCAAAAAGGCCACGTGGGCCCGGATCGATCGGGGCACGTGGCCTTTTTGTTTTTTCGCGACCCGGGACGCGCAGGGGCCTGTATCGAATGCGGAGCCAGTTGTGGTCTGGTCAAAGACTTCCGCAGAGACCCGGCGCAAGCTCGCCCTGTTTACTTGGCAAACAGGAGCAAGCGATGTTGTTCTGCAAAAACGTTGGTGTTGTGGACCGTGTCCTGCGGATCGTGGTCGGTGCCGCGCTGATCGCACTGGTCTTCGTCAGGCCCGGGACGCTATGGGGCTGGATCGGGCTGGTGCCTTTGCTGACCGGCGTGATGGGCTATTGCCCGGCGTATCGGCTGTTCGGCAAGGGCTGCTAGCGCAGGCAGCGCCGGACCGTCAGGGAAACGGGCCCGCCGGGCCCGTTATCTCATGCAGCAATTACTCGAGCGTGATCTTCGCCGTCTTGATCACGTCGGCCCACATCTTGCGGTCCTGCGCCAGGAAGCCGGCGAAGTGCTCGGGCGTGTCGCCGACCGGCTCCGAGCCGAACTCTGCCATCTTCTTCTTTACTTCCGGATTCGCCAGCGCCTTCACCAGTGCCTGGTTGTAGCGCGCCACGATCGGCTTGGGCAAGTCCTTGGGGCCGAAGATCCCTTGCCAGGTCGGCATGTTGAAGTCCTTCAGGCCGCTTTCGGCCAGCGTCGGCACGTCGGGCAACAGCGCCGCGCGCTTGCTGCCGGTGACGGCGATGGCGCGCACCTTGCCGGACTTGGCCAGCGCTGCGGCCGTGGTGATGTTGTCGACGGTCATGGCGATATGGCCGCCCATCAGGTCGGTGATCACCGGCGTGGCGCCCTTGTACGGCGCGTGGACCATGTCGATGCCCAGGCGATGCAGCATGGTCTCGGCGATCAGGTGGTTGGAGGTGCCGACGCCCGCGGTGCCATAGGTGACCTGCGGCGTCTTTTTCACGTACGCGGTGAAGTCCGCCATGGTCTTGACCGGCAGCGCCGGGTTGATGATCACCACGTTGGGCTGCGTTGCCAGCATGGCGATCGGGGTAAAGTCATCGGCCTTGTACGGCGTGCCCTTGGGGTTGAGCACGTGGGTCACCGCCATCGCGCCGGCCGCGCCCATGCCGATGGTATAGCCGTCCGGCGCCGCCTTGGCCAGCTTGTCGGCGGCGATATTGCCGCCCGCGCCCGGCACGTTTTCGACCACCACCGGCACGCCCAGGCTTTCCGACAACGGCGCTTGCACCAGCCGTGCCAGCAGGTCGGCGGAGCCGCCCGGCGCAAAGCCGACCAGCAGCCGCACCGGCTTCGACGGCTTCCATTCCTGCGCATGCGCGCCGGTGGCCGCTACCGCGCCCAGGCTCATGCACACCATGCCGCGCAGCAGCGGCCCCATCCACTTCGCCACCTTTTCCATCGTTACTCCCACTCCAGCAGTGTCACAGGCAATCTGTCAGCGGGCTTGCCTTTACCCGTAAGCCATATCACAGGCCGCGTCCGCCGCGGCCATCCAGTACCTGGCCCAGCAGCGTGGCCACCATCCGGTTCGACAGCAGCACCGGCGCGCCGGCATGGCGCGCGACTTCGGCACGCATCGCCTCGGTGTAGCCCATGCAATGCATCACGATCAGGTCACAGCCGCGCAGCGCTTCGCCGGCCTCGGCGAAGCGCCCGGTGCCCATGTCGGTATAAGGCGAGGCGTGCGTCACGCGCAGTTCGCACGACACCGGCTCGATCAGGTGAAAGCTGCCGACCTGGCCTTCGAGCGGCAGCACGATGCCGAGCCGCCTGCAGCCGTGGGCCAGCGCGGCGGTCAGGCGATCCACCACCTGCTGCGGCTCGATCACCAGCGTGCGCAGCGGCGGCAGCGCGGTGCCCGTGCACAGCGGCACCAGCGCGTCGAAGCGGCCATCGTCGAGCGAGGCCATCAGCCGCGCCAGCATGGCTTCGGCGACCGGCTTGCCCATCACCGCCTGCGAGCCGTCGCGCAGGCGGCTGGCAAAGCGGTATTCGCCGGCGGCGGGGGCGAGCGCGGCGATGGCATCGGCGCCGAGGCCGTCGAGGATGCCGAATTCTTCGGCCGCCACCGGCACGCCCAGGTCATCCAGCATCTGCGGCACCACGTCGGTCCGCGGCGACTGGCCGATGGTGACGAAGGCCACGCGCGGCAGGCGTGCGGCGCTGGCGGTCATGGCGCCACCCCGACCGTCTGCAGGTGCGCCAGCGAGCCGTAGCGCCGTTGCAGCTCGGCAAACTCGTCCACATCGTAGAACGGGCACTGGCCCTGGCCGAACAGCTTGGCGGCCTCGATACAGAAGCGCGTGGCCACGTCCAGGTCATGGGCGTTGGTCACGCCGGTGGCGCAGCCCGGCACCGTGGTCTGCGCGGTCAGTGCGACGCCGACCACCGGCGCGTCGGTGACGATGGCCGGCTGCATGATCGAATTGACATGCCACAGCCCGTTCTCGTAAGGCGTGATGTCCTGCGTGGTCAGCGGCAGCACCACGGGCAGCTCGCCGCTGACCCAGCCGATCAGGTCGAGCATGCGTTCGGGCAGCCGCAGCAGCCAGCCCTGCTTGGCCACCGGCGTCAGCGCGACGCCGCGCCGGTTGACGAAGCGGTTGCCGCGCGTGGTGTCGACCGACAGGATCGCCGCCATCTGGGGATGGACTTCGTGCGACATCATCGTGCGCATGGCGAAGGGCGACTTCATCATCGGCACCGGCTGGTGCGGGCGGGTGGCGGCGTGCGGGCAGATATGCGTGTGGATGCGCACCGGGCCGGCCAGCACGTCGCCGCCGGCGGCCATGTCGGCGAGCTTCAGCGCGGTGGCGACGGCGACGATGGCGCCGTCGGCATCGGACACCAGCCCGGTCACGGCCGGGCGCGCGCCCACGCCGCCGAGGCGGCCGACCACGCCCAGCGCGGGCGCGTCGGGGTTGCGGCCGGGCAGGGTGCAGGCGAGGAAGTCGGTGTAGAGGCCGTTTTCTTCGACGCGCGTCACCGTGACGTCGCGGATGCCGCGCGCGCGCAGCACAGCGGCAACGGCTTCGCCGTCGACGTTGGCTGCGGACAGCAGCTCGATCGATTCAATCACCTGCTTGAGGGACATCTTGCTTGGTTCCTTGCTTGCTTGACGGTAAGGCGAGGGCTCAGCTGGCCGTGCTGGGAGCCGGCACGGACAACGCGCCAGGCGCGACGTTCACGATCTCCGGGCCAAGGAACCAGCGCGCGCCATGCGCGCCGCCCATCTCCATGCGATCGCCTGATACCCGCACCCAGTTGCCTTCGGGCAGTCCCAGCACCGGCATCTGCGGCTGCAGCGCGGTGAACTCGGCCAGCCGCTGGTCGCGCGTTTCGCCGCGGAAACCCGGCACCACCAGGTTGAAGTAGTGCGGGTTGATCTGGAACGGCACCAGCGCCAGCGCATCGAGCCCGCCGGGGTCGGCCACCGGCATGTCGTTGGTGGTGCGGATGGTCGGGCAGGCCACGTTGGTGCCGGCGCTCCAGCCGATATAGCGCGCGGCGCCGGCGGCCACCTGGCGCGCAATCACCGGCAGCAGGCCGCGCTCGCGCAGGCATTGCAGCAGGCGGAAGGTGTTGCCGCCGCCGATGACGATCAGTTCGGCCGCAGCCACCGCGCGCACGCAGTCGGCATCGGAGAGCCGGTGCGGCGAGTGCGCTGCGATGCCGGCCGGGGCCAGGGCCTCGCGCACCAGCGCCTCATAGCTGTCCCAGTCGCGCGTGACGCCGGCGAACGGCAGGAAGCAGGCGCGGGTGCGCCCGCCGGCCAGTTCGCGGATCGCGTCGTGGGCATGGACGAGGTAGCCCGCGTCGCTGGAGGAGTTGCTGAGTAACAGGAGTTCCATGGGATTCAAGCTGCCGGGATGACTATTTGGCGGCGCTGTCGCCGGGCTGGAGCCAGAGCGGATCGCCGAGGCGCTGCCCGACCGGCGCCACCGCCTGCACCAGCGTCTCGCGCAGCGCCTGGGCCTGCGCCTGGCTGACCTGCATCGCGGTGAAGGACAGGCACAGGCCGCGCACATCGCCGGACAGCGGGTCGGCCAGCGTGGTGGCCACCGCGCCGATGCCTGGCATGCCTTCGTTCACCGCGATGGCGCTGCGCTCGCGGCTGGCGCTGGCCACGCGCTCGGCCAGTTCGGCCACGGTGGCGGGGCAGCCGGCCGGCGCCTCTGGCAGCTTGCGCGCGCCGGAAGTGCCATAGCGTGCGCTGAATTCGGCTGCCGGCAGGCGCGACAGCAGCACCCGGCCCATCGCCGTGGTGAAAGCGGGCCGGCGCGCGCCCGGCGGCGACAGCACCTGCACCGGGTTGCTGCCGTTCAGGCGCTGCAGCACCACGGTGTCGGTGCCGTCGAGCATCGACAGGTAGGCGGTGAAGCCGGTGGAGTCCGACAGCGCGGCCAGGATGGCGCGGCATTGCTCGTCGAACGGATGCGCCTGCGTCGCCGCCTGGGCGGCGCGGATCAAGAGCGTGCCGGGGCGGTAGCGGCGCGTCGACGGCTGCAGTTCCAGCAGCCGGTAGCGCACCATCTGCGCCAGCAGCCGCGAAGCCGAGCTCTTGGCCAGGCCGAGTTCGTCGATGACGTCGTTGAACGTAACCTCGTGCCGGCCGTGCTCGAACATGGCCAGCACGCTTTCCACGCCTTCGAGAATGCTCACACCGTCGCTCCGTCTGATTTCTCTGTAAGTTCCGTTTTTTGGAACCTCGGTTCCGTAAATCGGTTTGGAGATCATAGGCCGGACCGGGCCGGAATTCAAGGGGGCGCGGCAACAAGACAAAAAAAGGGACGCCCGCAGGCGTCCCTTGGTGCTCAAGTGGCCGTGTAGCCTCAGTGCGCCGCCATCGCGTCCGCCGAGCCGCCGCCGCCCCTGGCCGGCCGCGTCAGCCAGACAAAGCCGATCAGCACGAAGAACAGCATGCCCGAAATCCAGAAGATGTCGTTGGCGCCGAGCATGGCCGCCTGCTGGGTGATATTGCGCTCGATCACGCCGACCGCCTGCGCCTGGCTCATGCCCATCTGCATCAGGTGGTTGAGCTGTTCGTGGTAGACCGGGTTGTACGGGTTGACCTGCTCCACCAGTTGCGCGTGGTGCAGGGCCGAACGGTTCTCCCACACCGTGGTCGAGATCGACGCGCCGATGCCGCCGAAGGTGATCCGCACGAAGTTCGACAAGCCCGACGCGGCCGGGATCTTTTCCGCGGGCTGGCCCGACAGGATGATCGAGGTCAGCGGGATGAAGAACAGCGCCATCGCCGCGCCCTGGATCAGCGTGGGCACCATCAGCGTCCAGGTGTCGACCTGCGTGGTGAAGCCCGCGCGCATCAGGCTGACGATGCCGAAGGTGATAAAGGCCGCGGTGGCCACCCAGCGCGCATCCATCTTCGGCAGGTTGCGCCCGATCACCGGCGACAGCAGGATCGCGAAAATGCCGACCGGCGCCATCACGATGCCGGCGTCGGTCGCGGTATAGCCGACGATGGTCTGCAGCCACAGCGGCAGTATCACCAGGTTGCCGAAGAACAACCCGTACGCCACCGAGATCGCCACCACGCCGGAGCTGAAGTTGCGGCCCTTGAACAGGCTGATATCGACAATGGGATGCTTCTCAAAGGTCTCCCATGCCAGGAAGAACAGGAAACCGACGATCGCCACCAGCGTCAGCACCACGATCTCGGTCGAGTGGAACCAGTCCAGCTCCTTGCCCTTGTCCAGCATCAGCTGCATCGAGCCCACCCAGATCACCAGCAGGGCCAGGCCGATGCGGTCGATCGGCAGGATCTTGGTCGGGGTCTCGCGGTCCTTGTAGATGGCCCAGGTGGCGTAGGCGGTGACGATGCCCACCGGCACGTTGATGTAGAAGATCCACGGCCAGGTCATGTTGTCCGAGATCCAGCCGCCCAGCAGCGGGCCCATGATGGGCGCCACCAGCGTGGTCATGCCCCACAGCGCCAGCGCCATGGTGCTTTTCGCGGGCGGATAGCTCGACAGCAGCAAGGACTGCGACAGCGGGATCATCGGCCCGGCCACCGCCCCCTGCAGCACGCGCGCGGCCAGCAGCGTCTCCAGGTTGGGCGCGACGCCGCACAGCCACGACGCCAGCACGAACAGCAGGATCGAGGTGATGAACAGCCGCACCGCGCCGAAGCGCGTGGTCAGCCAGCCGGTCAGCGGCACCGAGATCGCATTGGCCACCGCGAACGAGGTGATGACCCAGGTGCCCTGGTTGGGCGCCACGCCCAGGTCGCCCGAGATCGCCGGGATCGACACGTTGGCGATCGACGAGTCCAGCACGTTCATGAACGTGGCCAGCGACAGCGCGATGGTGCCCAGCACCAGCTTGCCGCCGGTCAGCGGCTGCGGCTGCTGGGGCAGGGCCCGCGCCGGCGCCGGGGTGGCGCCGGGCGCGGCCGGCGCGGCGGAAGGGGAAGTTGCCATGATCAGGTGTTGGCGGGCTTGGCAGGTTTGGCGTGGGCGGCGGCGCTGGCCGAGGACACGCCGGCACCGCGGCCGCCGTTGTTGGCGGCGATGATGCGCGCGATCAGCTGGTCGGCATCCTGCGCCACCTTGTCATAGACGTCGGTCTGCATCGGCCGGGCCGGCGCGGCGGCGGCCATGGCCGCGCCTTCCTCGCGGCGCACGTCGACCTTGACTGTCATCGACAGGCCCACGCGCAGCGGATGGTCCTTCAATTGCTGCGGGTCCAGCGCGATGCGCACCGGCAGGCGCTGCACCACCTTGATCCAGTTGCCGGTGGCGTTCTGCGCCGGCAGCAGCGAAAACGCCGAACCGGTGCCGGCCGAGAAGCCCGCGACCTTGCCGTGGTATTCGACCTTGGAGCCATAGACGTCGGCTTCCAGCGTCACGGGCTGGCCGATGCGCATATGCGTGATCTGCACTTCCTTGAAGTTGGCGTCGACCCAGACCTGGTCCAGCGGCACCACCGCCATCAGCGGCGCGCCGGCGGCGACGCGCTGGCCGACCTGCACCGAGCGCTTGGCGACGTAGCCGGTCACCGGCGCGGGCAGGGTCGAGCGCGCGAACGACAGGTAGGCCGAACGCAGGTTGGCGGCGGCGCGCTGCACGTTGGGATGCTTCTCGACCGTGGTCTGGTCGGTCAGCACCTTGTTCGACGCGAGCTGCTCGCGCGCGGCCAGCAGCGCCGACTCGGCGCCCTTGAGCGCGGCCTGCGCGTGCGAGATCTCTTCATTCGACACCGCGCCCGAGCCGGCGATGGCCTGGCGCCGGCGCAGGTCGTCGCGGGCCTTGGCGACGTCGGCTTCGCGCAGCGCCACGTTGGCGGCGAGCGAGCCGTTGTTGACGTACAGCGTGCGCACTTCGCGCACGGCCTGGGCCAGCTGGGCCTCGGCCTGTTCCAGCGCCACCTGCGTATCGGCGCGGTCGAGCTGGATCAGCGGCTGGCCGGCGGTGACCAGTTGCGTGTCGTCGGCGGCGATCGAGATCACCGTGCCGGCCACCAGCGGCGTGACCTGGACCACGTTGCCGGCGACATAGGCATCGTCGGTGCTTTCGAAATGGCGGGCATACAGCCCCCAGTACACGCCGTAGCCGATGCCGGCGACGACGATCGCCGCGGTCAGCGACAGCAGCATGCGCTTGCGCTTGCCGTTGGCAGGGGTGGCCGTGGCTTGCTGGGGGGTGTTGGTGCCGGCGGCTTGCTGGTTGTTGCTCATGATGTCTTCTGGATAATCTGGTCTGCGATCACTGGGTGCGCGGCTCAGCCGCGGGCGCCCGCCTGGGGGTTGGCCGGTTGCTGCGCCTGGCCGTGGGCGACGCTGTCGTGGCCCTCGGCGGGCTCCTGGTAGCCGCCGCCGAGCGCCTTCATCAGGCCCATCTGCAGGTCCAGCCGGCGCGCCTGCAGGTCGGTCGCCAGGCGGCGCTGCTGCAGCACGTTGCTTTCCGCGTTGAGCACGGTCAGCTGCGTGCCCAGCCCGGCCTTGTAGCGCGTGGTGGCCAGCGCGTAGGCGTGTTCGGCCAGGTCCAGGGCTTCGCGCTGGGTCTGGATCTGCTTGTCGACGCTGCGGATGCTGGTCATGGTGTCGGCGGTCTCGCGCAGCGCATCGACCAGCGCCTGGTTGTAGTTGGCCACGGCGATGTCGTAGCCGGCGTACTTGCCCTTCAGGTTGGCGCGCAGCTTGCCGCCTTCGAAGATCGGCAGCCGGATGGTCGGGCCGATGCCGAAGGTGCGGCTGATGCCCATCAGCAGCTTGGACGGGTCCAGCGCGGCCAGGCCCGCAAACGCGCTCAGGCTGACGTCGGGCAGGAATTCCTTCTTGGCGACGTTGATGTCCTTCGACGCGGCCTCGACGCGCCAGCGCGCCGCGACCAGGTCGGGCCGGCGGCCCAGCAGGCCGATGGTCAGGTTGTCGGGCAGCGTCGGCGTGGCCTGCGCCAGCAGCACCGGGCGCTGGATCTGCAGGCCGCGGTCCGGGCCCTTGCCGAGCAGCGCCGCCAGCTGGTTGCGGGCCAGCGCGATCTCTTCATCGACGCGCTGCAGGTCGGTCTGCGAAGCCGCCACCGTGCCGCGCGCCTGGGTGGTTTCCACCTGGGTGTCCAGGCCGGCGGCCAGGCGCTGGCGCGACAGCTCGGTCAGGTCGCGGCGCTGGGCGATGGCGCGCTCGGCCACGTCGCGCTGCGCATACAGCGCGGCCAGCCGCGCGTAGTTGCGCGAGATCGACGTCGCCAGGATCAGGCGCGCGGCCTGGCTTTCGGCCTCGGCGGCGCGGTCGTCGGACAGCGCGGCCTCGAGCGCGTCGCGGTTCTTGCCCCAGAAGTCGAAGTCGTAGGACAGGCCCACCTGCAGGCGCGACTGGTTCTGCCACGAGCCCGCCAGCGGCGTGCCCTCGAACAGGTCGTTGTTGGAGAAGCGCTGGCGCAGCAGGCTGCCTTCGAACTCCAGGTGCGGATACAGCGCGCTGCGCGTGGCCTCGGCCATGGCGCGCGAGGCCTCCACGCGGGCAAACGCCGCCTGCAGGTTTGGGCTGTCCTGGATTGCCTCGTCGACCAGCGCGTTCAGCTGCGGGTCCCGGAACTGGCTGACCCAGTCCTGCGACGGCCACTGGCCGTGTTCGTCGGGCAGGGTTTGCGCGGTGGCCATCGCGGCCGGATCCGCCATGGTCTGCGTGCTGTGCGAATTGCCGAGCGCGGCGCAGCCGGCCAGCACCGCGGCAGCGATCGCGGTCAGCGCCAGCGTGCCGGCACGGCGCGCCAGTTCGCGGGAGCTGGCAGGCTGGGAAAATCGGAAAGACAGAACTGGTTTCATGGTGTTGCTCCGTGGCCGGAGCCATACGGTTTCTACGGGCTGGTACGGTGTCGGGCTGGCCTGGCCAGGCCTGACGATCTGGCGTGCCGGAAGGCCGGCGCGCTGCCCGCTACCCGCTGTTGTTGTCGATGACCCGCCGCAGCATGCTGCGCAGCAGCTGGATCTCGTCCTCGGAAAAGCCACGGAAGTGGTGCGCGAGGACCTTGCAGAAGATGGCGGGCAGTTGCTGCACCAGTTCCTGGCCCTGCGGCGTCACCGACAGGTCGACCACGCGACGGTCGGCATCGCGGCGCCGGCGCTCGATCAGGCCGCGTTTTTCCATGCGGCTGAGCAGCCGGGTGACCGAACCCATGTCGGTATTCAGTTCGCGGCCGAGATCGGTGACGGTCGACGCGCGCCCGGTCGCGAGCATCATCAGGCAGCTGGCCTGGGCCTGCGTGATGTCCAGGCTGCCGACCTCCTGCTCGACGCCGTGCGCCAGCATGTTCTTGGCGCGCTGCATCAGGTAGCCGACGCTGTCGCACATCTGGTACTCGGCGGGATCGAACGAACCGGCCGCAGGAGCGGGCGGAACGGAAGCGGGTGGTCGTGACATCTTTGCCTTTGCAATCTTTGCTGAGGCAAATATATGCTCACGTTTAACGATCCGCAAGAACGGAAATTTGTTATTGCGGAATCTGCAATGATTTTCCCTATGCCTGCGGCGGTTCCGGTCAACGCATCTTGCGCCGCAACATGCTAGAATGTCGGGTTACCTCAGATTCTCCAAGCGAGACGCAGCAATGACCCGCGCCATCCGAAACATCGCCATCATCGCCCACGTCGATCATGGCAAGACCACCCTGGTCGACCAGCTCCTGCGCCAGGCAGGCACCTTCCGCGACAACCAGCAAGTCGCCGAACGGGTGATGGACTCGAACGACCTGGAAAAGGAACGCGGGATCACGATTCTCGCGAAGAACTGTGCCGTCGAGTACAACGGCACCCATATCAATATCGTCGACACCCCGGGCCACGCCGACTTCGGCGGTGAAGTGGAGCGCGTGCTGTCGATGGTCGACGGCGTGCTGCTGCTGGTCGATGCGGTCGAAGGCCCGATGCCGCAGACCCGCTTCGTCACGCGCAAGGCGCTGGCGCTGGGCCTGAAGCCGATCGTGGTGGTCAACAAGATCGACCGCCCGGGCGCGCGCCCGGACTGGGTCATCAACCAGACCTTCGACCTGTTCGACAAGCTGGGCGCGACCGACGAGCAGCTCGACTTCCCGGTGATCTACGCCTCGGGCCTGAACGGCTTTGCCGGCCTGACCGAAGACGTGCGCGACGGCGACATGAAGCCGCTGTTCGAGACCGTGCTGGACAAGGTGCCGGTGCGTGACGACGACCGCGACGGCCCGCTGCAGCTGCAGATCATCTCGCTGGACTACTCCAGCTACGTCGGCAAGATCGGCGTGGGCCGCATTTCGCGCGGCCGCGCCCGCCCGCTGCAGGACGTGGTGGTCAAGTTCGGCCCCGAAGGCAACCCGATCAAGGGCCGCATCAACCAGGTGCTGAAGTTCCAGGGCCTGGAGCGCGAGATCGTGCAGGAAGCCGAGGCCGGCGACATCGTGCTGATCAACGGCATCGAAGAACTGGGGATCGGCTGCACCGTGTGCGCGCCGGAAGCCCAGGACGCGCTGCCGATGCTGAAGGTCGACGAGCCGACGCTGACCATGAACTTCTGCGTCAACACCTCGCCGCTGGCCGGCCGCGAAGGCAAGTTCGTCACCAGCCGCCAGCTGCGCGAGCGCCTGGATCGCGAGCTGAAGTCCAACGTGGCGCTGCGCGTGGCCGATACCGGCGACGACACCATCTTCGAGGTGTCGGGCCGCGGCGAACTGCACCTGACCATCCTGCTGGAAAACATGCGCCGCGAGGGCTACGAGCTGGCCGTGTCGCGTCCGCGCGTGGTGTTCAAGGAAATCGACGGCGTCAAGTGCGAGCCGTATGAGCTGCTGACCGTGGACGTCGAAGACGGCCACCAGGGCGGCGTGATGGAAGAGCTGGGCCGCCGCAAGGGCGAGCTGCTCGACATGGCGTCGGACGGCAAGGGCCGCACCCGCCTGGAATACCGCATCCCGGCCCGCGGCCTGATCGGCTTCCAGGGCGAATTCCTGACGCTGACGCGCGGCACCGGCCTGATCAGCCATATCTTCGACGACTACGCACCGGTGCGCGAAGGCGGCCTGGGCGAGCGCCACAACGGCGTGCTGATCTCGCAGGACGACGGCGATGCCGTGGCCTACGCGCTGTGGAAGCTGCAGGACCGCGGCCGCATGTTCGTCAAGCCGGGCGATGCGCTGTATGAAGGCATGATCATCGGCATCCACAGCCGCGACAACGACCTGGTCGTGAACCCGATCAAGGGCAAGCAGCTGACCAACGTGCGCGCCTCGGGTACCGACGAAGCCGTGCGCCTGGTGCCGCCGATCCAGATGTCGCTCGAATACGCGGTGGAATTCATCGCCGACGACGAACTGGTCGAACTGACGCCCAAGAGCATCCGCCTGCGCAAGCGCCACCTTAAGGAGCACGAGCGCAAGCGTGCTGCCCGCGAAGGCGCATAAGCGCTCGAGCACTGGTCAAAAAAAACCGCGCCTGCCCGGCGCGGTTTTTTTTATTGCGTGCCCGGCTGCGTCGCCGGCACGGCGGCACGCGGGCTGCGCCATTCCGGCGGCTTCCACAGGTAGCGCAGGTCGCGGTCGCGCCAGGCGTCCGCGAACATATCGCGCCATTCGTGGAAGGTCAGCGTCAGCGGGTCATGGCTGCGCACCTGGCGGGTGATGCCGTAGACCGGCGCCTCGCGCTCGGGCACGAAGGTGCCGAACAGGCGGTCCCAGATCGTCAGCACGCCGGCATAGTTGCGGTCGATGTACTGCGGGTTCTTCGCATGATGGACGCGATGGACCGAAGGCGTGTTCAGCAGCCGCTCGACCCGCGGCCAGCGTGGCCCGAGCCGCGTATGGACAAAGAACTGGAAGGCCAGGTTCAGGCCCACCGCCAGGATCACCCAGTCCGGCGAGAAACCCAGATACGCCAGCGGAATCCAGAACAGCCACATGCCGGATAGCGGGTAGGTCAGGCTCTGCCGGAACGCGGTCGAGAAGTTCATGCCCTCCGACGAATGATGCGTCACGTGCGAGGCCCACAGCCAGCGCACGCGGTGGCTGGCGCGATGGAACCAGTAGTAGAGGAAGTCCTGCAGCAACAGCAGCAGCGCGAACGACCACAGCGTCTGCGGCATGGCCTGCAGGCCGTGCTGGTAGCACCACGTATAGACGGTGCGGACCATCAGCCAGAGGAAGAACGCGTCCGAAGCCTGGTGCATCAGCGCCAGCGCCGCGTTGGAGAGCGTGTCGCGCAGGCTGTAGACGGCAGGGTCGCGGCGCGCCCAGTACCACGCTTCGGCGCCGATGGTCAGCACGAAGACCGGCGCGAAGGCCAGCAGCACGAGTCCGGGATCGAGCGAGGCGGGGTTCATCCCGGCAGTTTGCCCGTTCGCCGCGAAATTGCCACGAGGGCTTCCTCCAAACGCGCGATGCGCGCCGCATCCGCCACTTAATGGGGATGCTGTACTACCGCGCAATTCTGTCACGCGTGTGAAGGCCACCAATACCGGTAAAGGATGCGGCGACGGCGCCGTAGATGGACAGGGCAGCGGCGCGGCGCGCCGCCTTCATTCCAGTTTCCTCTTTTCCCCGGAGCCTCATCCATGTTCAGGAACACGACCATCGGCGCCCGATTGTGGTTTTTCACGATCGTCATTAATGTGTTGTTGCTGATTGTCGGCGCCGTCGGCTGGCTTGGCATGTCGCGCAGCAACGAGGCGACGCACCAGATCTATGAGCAGCAGCTGTCGGCCGCGGTCCACCTGGCCGAAGCGCGCTCGAACCAGTTGCTGGTGCGTGTGCTGCTGGACCAGGCTACCTTCGCCGCCGATCCGGCCGATGCCAAGGCGCGCGCCGCGACCGCGGAAGGCTTTGCGCGCGATTCGGAGCAGGCCTGGAAGGCCTATCTGGCGCTGCCGCGTTCGGCCGACGAAGCCAGGGTCGTCGAAGACGTGACCGCCAAGCGCGATGCGCTGTTCAAACAGGGTGTCGCGCCCATGATTGCCGCGCTGCATGCCGGCGATCGCGACGGCGTGATGAAGGCCGTGCTGGAAACCATTCCGCAGCTCGATATCGCCTTCACTGCCGTCAATACCGAACTGAACAAGCTGCAGGTGGCGAGCGCGAAGCAGGTCTACGAGGCTTCGCAGCAGCGCTACCGCAACCTGTTCACGCTGTCCGTCTGCGTGCTGGCCGTGGGGCTGCTGTTCAGCACGGTGGTGGCATGGCGCCTGCGCCGTTCGATCGTGCAGCCGCTGGATACCGCGATTGCGCGCTTCGAGACAATTGCCGGCGGTGACCTCAGCGTTGCCGCGTCCGGCGCCGACGTGCAGGCCGATGAGGCCGCACGCAGCGAGACCGCGCGCATGCTCGGCATGCTGGGCCGGATGCAGGCCAGCCTGGTGGCCATGGTGGGCGACGTGCGCGGCGGTGCCGACTCGATCGCAGCGGCCAGCAAGCAGATTGCCAGCGGCAATGCCGACCTGTCGCAGCGCACCGAGCAGCAGGCGGCGTCGCTGGAGGAGACCGCTTCCAGCATGGAAGAACTGACCAGCACCGTGCGCCAGAATGCCGACAGCGCCCGCGAGGCCCGCGCACTCGCCACCGATGCCGCCACGCTGGCCGGGCGCGGCAGCGATGCCGTGCTGCGCGTGGTCAATACCATGCAGTCGATCGACGCCAGCTCGGGCAAGATCGTCGACATCATCGACGTGATCGAGAAGATCGCATTCCAGACCAATATCCTCGCGCTGAACGCCGCGGTGGAAGCCGCGCGTGCCGGCGAGCATGGCCGCGGCTTTGCCGTGGTGGCGGGCGACGTGCGCGACCTGGCGCAGCGCTGCGCCGGTGCCTCGAAGGAAATCCGCGCGCTGATCGGCGCCTCGGTGGCCAATGTGCGCGAAGGCTCGGGGCTGGTCGATGAGGCGGGGCGCGCGATGCAGGACATCGTCGATGCGGTGCAGCGCGTCAGCGCCATCATCGGCGATATCAGCGCGGCGTCGGACGAGCAGTCCAACGGCATCGAGCAGGTCAACGTTGCCGTGTCGCAGATGGACAGCATGACGCAGCAGAATGCCGCGCTGGTCGAGCAGGCCGCGGCCGCCGCGGCCTCTCTGGAAGAGCAGGCGCAGCGCCTCACCTCGCTGGTGGCGACGTTCCGGCTGGCCTGAGCGGGCAGGGCGCATGCGTGTCCGCATGCGCCGCAAGCGGCCCATGGGCGTGCGCTGGCCAGGGTGACTGGCGTAAAATCGCCAGTTGCATTGGAGGAGTACGACATGACTGAATTCGTCACGACCGAGGTCCGCGGTGGCATCGGGTACCTGACGCTGAACCGCCCGCAGGCGCTCAACGCCCTGTCGCTCGACATGATCCGCGCCATCACGCAGGCGCTGCAGGACTGGTCCGCCGCCCCCGAGGTGGCAGCCGTGGTGGTGGCCGGTGCCGGCGGCAAGGCATTCTGCGCCGGCGGCGATATCCGCTATTTCCACCAGGCCGCGCATGCGGGCGATCCGCTGCTCGACCAGTTCTTCGTCGAGGAATACGCGCTCAATTTCCTGATCCATCGCTACGCCAAGCCCTATATCGCGCTGATGGACGGCGTGGTGATGGGCGGCGGCATGGGCATCTCGCAGGGCGCGCGCCTGCGGCTGGTTACCGATCGCACCAGGATGGCCATGCCCGAAACCAATATCGGGCTGTTCCCGGATGTGGGTGGCGGCTGGTTCCTGGCGCGCACCTCCGGACGCATCGGCGAATACCTGGGCCTGACCGGGACCGTGATCCACGCCGCCGACGCCTTGTACGCAGGCCTGGCCGACGCTTACCTGCCGGGCAACCGCCTAGCGGAGCTGGTCGATTCCCTGCGCGCGCAGCAGTTTGGCAGCGGCGATGCGGTGCTGGCGCATATCGACACCTTCACCGCCGCGCACCGCGCGGATTGCGTGCCGGCGCAAAGCACGCTGGCCGGGCTTGCCGGGCAGATCGACCAGCTGTTCGCCGGCAATACCGCGCAGGACATCCTCGCCGCGGTCAGCGACGCCCCCGGCGACTGGGCCGCGCAGACCGCCGCCATGCTGCGCAGCCGCTCGCCGCTGATGCTGTGCGTCACGCTCGAGCAGATCCGCCGCGCGCGCGGCATGTCGCTGGAAGACGAGCTGCGCATGGAGCTGGACATGATGTACTACGTGTTCCGCAAGGGCGACGGCGTCGAAGGCATCCGCGCGCTGGCGGTCGACAAGGACCACAAGCCGCGCTGGCAGTACGCACGGCTCGACGAGGTAAGCCGCGAGAAGGCACTGTCGTTCTTCGACAGCCCGTGGCGCCCGGAGGAACACCCGCTGGCGGCGCTGGGCAAGCGCGCCTGACCTCGCCGCACGGAACACGCCGGCGCCGACTCGGGTAGAGTGACGACAGGTTCTGGCGCCCGTTGCGCGGCCATGCCGTGCGCGGGCGCCGCCTGTGCCATTCCGTCCACACCGTCAAAGGAGCCGCAATGAGTGATCCTCGTGATGTCGTTGTTCTGGTAGGAAGCCTGCGCAAGGAGTCATACAGCCGCAAGCTGGCCAAGGCGCTGATCGCGCTCGCGCCGGCGCAGCTCAAGCTGGAGATCGTCGAGATCGGCAGCCTGGAGCTGTACAACCAGGACCTCGACGACAAGCCGACCCAGGCCTGGACCGCGTTCCGCGACCGCATCCGCCGCGCCGACGCGGTGCTGTTCGTGACCCCGGAATACAACCGCTCGGTGCCGGCGCCGCTGAAGAACGCCATCGACGTGGGCTCGCGCCCCTATGGCAGCAGCGTCTGGGACGGCAAGCCCGGCGCCATCATCAGCGCATCGCCGGGAGCCATCGGCGGCTTCGGTGCCAATCACCACCTGCGCCAGTCGCTGGTGTTCCTGAATGTCCCGATCCTGCAGCACGAAGCGTATATCAGCGGTGTCGACAAGTTGTTCGACGAACAGGGCGGGATTGCCAATGAGTCGACCAAGGGCTTCCTTGGCAAGTTACTGACCACGTTTGCCGCGTGGATCGAGCGCACCGCGCCGCGCTGAGCCCTAGTCAGCGGGGGCAGCAGAGCCTGGCGCGGTAGCCTATACTCACGTCTTCGCGCGGGCCCCTGCGGCCCTTGGGGGTGCCGTGATCTGCATATGACACGGCGCCGCCTGCCTGGACTTGCGACGCTGCCGCGTCCGGCCCGTCTCCAACTGCTGTATTTCCATGAACGTAAATCCCCGCCGCATTTCGGTTGCGCCGATGATGGACTGGACCGACCGTCATTGCCGCATGTTCCACCGCCAGCTCAGCCGCCACACCTGGCTGTATACCGAGATGGTGACCACCGGCGCGCTGCTGCATGGCGACGTGCCGCGCCACCTCGACTTCGATGCGGCCGAGCACCCGGTCGCGCTGCAGCTGGGCGGCAGCGAGCCGGCAGACCTCGCCATGGCGGCGAAGCTGGGCCAGCAGTGGGGCTATGCGGAAATCAACCTGAACTGCGGCTGCCCGTCCGAGCGCGTGCAGCGCGGCGCCTTCGGTGCCTGCCTGATGGCGGAGCCGCAACTGGTGGCCGACTGCGTGAAGGCGATGCGCGACGCGGTGGAAATTCCGGTGACCGTGAAGCATCGCATCGGCATCGACAAGATCGAGCACTACGATTTCGTGCGCGATTTTGTCGGCAAGGTGGCGCAGGCGGGTTGCGGCACGTTTATCGTGCATGCGCGCAATGCGATCCTGAAGGGCCTGAGCCCGAAGGAAAACCGCGAGATTCCGCCGCTGCGCTATGAGGTGGCATACCAGCTGAAGCGGGAATTTCCCGACCTGGAAATCCTGATCAACGGCGGCATCGTCAGCCATGACGAAATCGCTGCTCATCTCGAGCATGTCGACGGCGTCATGATCGGACGCGAGGCGTATCACCAACCGTATTTCCTGGCCGAGATGGACGCGCGCTTCTATGGCGATGCCAGTGCGCCGGTGCCGTCGCGGCTCGACGTTGAACTGGCGATGCAGCGTTATATCGGCGACTTCGTTGAGCAGGGCGGATATATGGGTGCCGTGACACGGCACATGCTCGGCCTGCATCGCGGCATCGCCGGCGGACGTGGCTGGCGCCGCGTGCTGTCCGATGCGAAGCGCATGCATGCGGCACGCACGCGGACCGATGTGGAGGCGCTGTTCGACGAAGCGCGCACGCATTTGCGCCCGCACACGCAAGAGCCGCTGGCCGCGTAAGCATGCATTGCCTCGTGCCATGCCGAGGCTGCGCTCTAACTTCGAATCGTGAAAATATGCATGTCGGCACGCGGGTTCCGCGCGCCGCACATGAGATGCCGGATCGCCCGGAAACCGGCATCCGGAAAGGGATTCCCCTAATTCGCTGAGGCAGGGCACTTTCTTACACTGTGCCTGCCCTCGAATACAGGGCTTTCTTCAACTGATTATTAGCCCGCTCCGGCGGGCTTTTTTTTCGTCGGCACGCTGCTGCTGCCAGCATTGCGCGCTTCGATCTTCGTTTACCCGAATGGTGCATTCCCCGGCCGGCAGTTACAGTGCAACGGCCTTCAGGGCATTTGAGATCGCTAAATTTAAGAGTCCGCGCTGCGGACTCTTTTTTTGCGCGCTCGCCTGGCACCACCTGGATGAACGGGTTTGACCAGCCTTGCGGCCAAGCGTTCCATCGGTCACGCGAAAATTGGATTCCGCGGGACAAGCAGTGCGGCGGCTATCGCGTATGGCTGACGCCGATGTCCAGCGTGCCGTAAGTCGTGATGCTCGATTCCCTGCCGTCGGCACCGCCGCCTGCAGCGCATCCGCCAAGCAAGGCCGCCAGTGCCACTGCCGCAAGAACCCCCGTCCTCCATCTACACTTGTTCTGCATGGTCTGTTCCCGACGTTCGATCACGTCGGTTGGGCTCGCGCGGGGTCCAGAGGTTCCATTGCAGGCATGGTGCGGCATGGAAACGTCGAATGCCCAGAGGAAGGGAAAAAGAGGCAGGCGGCCCATTGGGGCGGGCCACCTGACGGGAAGGTCGAGGGGGGTCAATGTCCCTCTGACTGGAGTATCGCTTCGGGCACGTACCGCATGAACCCTGCAGAGGTAGGGGCTGTGCGAGGCATATTCGGCAGGCG
Organism: Cupriavidus taiwanensis; assembly: GCF_900249755.1. Lineage (NCBI taxonomy): Bacteria > Pseudomonadati > Pseudomonadota > Betaproteobacteria > Burkholderiales > Burkholderiaceae > Cupriavidus > Cupriavidus taiwanensis. The sequence continues at coordinate 2,220,965 of NZ_LT976853.1, read as the reverse complement.
GGCGTGGCCGGAAGTCATCCAGGACCCGTGATACGATTTCCACACGCTCCCCAGGCGAGATCAGGCGCGGTATGCGGACCGTGCCGGCAGGGGAGGCAGCATGGGCAAAGACAACGTGGAAAAAGAAGCGCCTTTCGGCGTGGTCTATGAAGACTTCAGGGTGATCTGGGTGGCCGAGCAACTCCAGGATGGCAAATGGACGGCGCGCTACTGCTGGCACCCCGGCACCTCGGAAGCTGCAGGCAAGGCGTTGCAGGAGGCGGTGCTGAACGGCAAGTCGCGCCGGCTGCTGGGCCAGTTCGATACCGAAGCCGAAACCATCGCAGCGATCAAGCAGGCGGTGCTGCTCGAGGCCAAGTGGAGCCCGCCCCGGTCCTAGCGATGACCAAAATTTTTTGTGCGGGATACTAGCCATCTCGGAAATCTGTTTGTATAATCTTGTTTTTCGTCGATCAGCGCTTCGCTGATGACCTCTACGGTGGCTGTAGCTCAGTTGGTAGAGTCCAGGATTGTGATTCCTGTCGTCGTGGGTTCGAGTCCCATCAGCCACCCCAAGATTCCACGCAAAACGGCGCCTGATTCAGGCGCCGTTTTGCTTTCCGGACCCGGTCAGGGTTTGGGGCACGGCGGGTCGCCTTCACTACCGCTCCCTCCGGCGGTCATAGACCTTCGCCACCATGCGCGCATACGCAATCCGCCCGGCTACTGCGTAACGCTTTGATGCAGCGGCCGGCGACCCCGGTTGCTATGCTCGCCGCATTCTGCTTCCCGAATTTTCCCTATGCTCCGGACGCTCGCCGCTACTGTTTCCTTGTTGTGTCTGATGACGCCATCGCTGGTGCAGGCCGACGATCGCGATTATCGCCGTGGCGAGTACAAGGAGAAGTTCCGTAGCGGCGGCTGCGAGGTCGAGCGCGAGCAAAAGCGCGATGGTGAATACAAAGAGGAGCGCAAGTGCAAGGGCGGGCCGCGCGGTTATGAGCAGAAGCAGAAATATCGCGAAGGCCCTTGCCTGATCGAGCGCGAGTGGAAGCGCGACGGGGAATTCGAAGAGAAGATCGAGTGCAAGCGCTGGTAACTGGTAAGCGCCTTGCCATGCCAAACGCCGTTGCTGGCTGATGGCAAAGGTCGAGATGGCGCGTGGCCCTTGCGCGGGTTAAAATCCGCACCCGGCGCCCACAATACCTGCACGTCAAAGGGCGCCGTTTTGCATTCCCCGGGGGTGGTATGTTGGTTCGAACGGCACTGATTGGCGCAGCGATGGCAACCCTGGTGGCAGGGTGTGCCACCGGTACTTCCGAGAAGGATATCCGCGCACGCCCGCCGATGCGCCTGCTGACGCAGGCCAAGATGGCCGATGTTGCGAAATGCCTGCGCAATAATCTCGGCGATGAAGCTACGCTGGTCCAGCTGCCGGCGAAAAACCAGACCGAGATCCGCATCGGCCAGATCGCGGCAAACGGGCAATACCAGTACGCCTACCTGATCTCTCTGACGGCGCAGGCCGACGGCACGGCGCTGGAATTGCGCAAGACCGATACCTGGTTTCCCCAGCTGACGCCGACGGAACTGGAAGCCGAAGCCAAGGCGTGCGCGCGTAGCTGAGCGGCAGCGAAGTCCCGGCCGCGGGACGGTGCCCGCGAATATCAGGCGGCCAGCTTTTCGGTGGTTTCCAGTTCCAGCATGCGGCAGATTGCCGCCATGCTGCCGACCATGGTGCGGCGCTGCGTACCCTGATAGACGCGTACGCCCTTGCTCTGGCGAAACGGCACGGGCTTGACCGGACGACGGGCGGCGACGTGGTGGATTTGCGGCATGGTGGCACCTCTTTTTTAGGCAAAGCGGGGTCAACACCCGGCAAGCCGGGCGGCGTCTGCAAAGCAAGGGAAGCGGGTGGGCCCGCGCGGGATGAACCCCGCGATGGTGCCCGGCTAGAAGCCGGAAGAACGGATCAGCCCGACGGCGATGCCTTCCAGCGAGAACTCTTCACCGGGCTCGACGATGATGTTGGTGAAGTCCGGGTTCTCGGCAATCAGTTCGATATGGCCGCCGCGCCGCTGCAGGCGCTTGACGGTGACGTCGTCGCCCAGTCGTGCCACCACGATCTTGCCGTTGGCGGCTTCGCTGGCGCGGCGCACGGCGAGCAGGTCGCCGTCGAGGATGCCGGCGTCGCGCATGCTCAGCCCGCGCACGCGCAGCAGGTAATCCGGACGTTCATCGAAGACCGAGGCGTCGACCTGGTACTGGCGGTCGATATGCTCGGCGGCCAGGATGGGGCTGCCTGCCGCCACGCGGCCTACCAGCGGCAGCGTCAGCTGCATTACGCCGGCCATCGGCAACGAGAACTGGTCCGGCAGTTCCGAATCGCTGCGCGACACCTTCAGGCGGATGCCGCGCGACGCGCCCGGCGTCAGTTCGATCACGCCCTTGCGCGCCAGCGCCCGCAGATGTTCTTCGGCGGCATTGGGCGAGGAGAAGCCGAACTCCGCTGCGATCTCGGCGCGAGTGGGCGGAAAGCCGGTGCGGCGGATCGTGTTGCGGATCAGATCGAAAATCTGCTGCTGCCGGGGTGTCAGGGTCGCCATGGGATCGCCGTTCCGTGCAGGGCCGCTGGCATGGATGACGGAGGCTATCGTCCGTTATCCAGTATCCGGCGGGCCGGGCACTGTATGTTTAAACAGTATGCTGTGATTTTATACAGTATCGGCGTCAGTGCAAGCAGAATTTTGAGGCGTGTCGCATGGACACCGGCCAGGGCGGCGGATCCCGGCTGCGGCAAGCCGCGTGCGCCCGCTACAATCCAATCGCGTTTCCTCGCGGCTGCATTTTCAGAACAACATCCTTGCGCGCTCCCATGACCCAATTGCCTCGCATCGTCGTATTGGCCACCGGCGGCACCATTGCCGGCGCGGCCGGCAGCGCCGCCAGCAGCGCTCGCTACCAGGCGGCGACCGTGCCGGTGGCGACCTTGCTGGCCGCCGTGCCGCCGCTGCAGACGGTGGCCCGGATCGAGGCCGAACAGGTGGCGCAGGTCGACAGCAAGGACATGACCTTCGCGCTCTGGCAGACGCTGGCGGCGCGGGTGGAGTACTGGTCTGCGCAGCCCGGCGTTGCGGGCATCGTGATCACGCACGGCACCGACACGCTGGAAGAAACCGCGATGGCGCTGCACCTGACGCAGTCGTGCCCGGTGCCCGTGGTGCTGACCGCGGCGATGCGGCCGTCGACGTCGCTGTCGGCGGACGGGCCGCTGAACCTGCTGGACGCGGTGCGCGTCGCCGCCCATCCGGATGCGCGCGGCAAGGGCGTGCTGGTCGTATTGAACCAGCAGATCCATGCAGCAAGGGATGTGGCCAAGGCGCATACGTCGGCGGTCGATGCCTTTGTCTCGCCGTGCGGGCCGCTGGGTTTCGTCCAGGACGACTACGTGCGCTTTACCCGGTCCCCCCGCGCCGCGTGGACCATCGGCCCGATGCCGGCGGCCTGGCCGGTGGTGGAGATCGTCGCCAGCTACGCCCAGCCCGGCCGGGTGGCGGTGGACGCGCTGGTGCGGGCCGGCGTCGCCGGGCTGGTCGTGGCCGCCTCCGGCAATGGCTCGGTCCATGAGGTGCTGGCAGCGGCCCTGGCCGACGCCGCGGCGGCCGGGGTCGCGGTGGTGCGCAGTTCGCGCACCGGCGCCGGGCATGTGGCGATCCCGCCGCAAGCCAGTCCTGCCGACGGGGTCTTCGTGTCGGCGGCGGACCTCAATCCCTATAAGGCGCGCGTGCTGCTGGCCGTGGCGCTGGCGGCGGATGCCGGGCTGGCGCGCGATCCCGGCCGGCTGCAGGCGGTGTTTGCCAGCGCCTGATTTGCCCGTGAAATCAGTGCCTTGCGCTGTTGCCGTGGTGCGGGCTATAATCTAAGGCTATTCAACCTTGCCACACCGGACTCGTGACGCCCGGGTGGCTAATCCCAAAAGGAGCGTCAATGCGTCATTACGAAATCGTCTTCATCGTCCACCCGGACCAGAGCGAACAAGTGCCGGCCATGATCGAGCGCTACAAGCAGCTCGTGACCTCGCAGAACGGCAACGTTCACCGCGTGGAAGACTGGGGCCGTCGCCAGATGGCTTACATGATCCAGAAGCTGGCCAAGGCTCACTACGTTTGCCTCAACATCGAATGCGGCAAGGAAACGCTGGCTGAACTGGAACACGCGTTCAAGTTCAACGACGCCGTCCTGCGCCACCTGATCGTGCAGACCAAGAAGGCCGAGACCGCACCTTCGCCGATGATGAAGGAAGTGCAGCGCGAAGAAGCCCGCAAGGCCGCGCAAACGACCACCGAAGGCCAGGCCGCCTGAGTGCGGACTGCGGTGCGCGCCGTGGCTGACAGCGTCGGCCAGGGCACGGGCGGAAACCGCAACGATTGCAACCAGCAAGAGGCCCCGCGTTGAACCAGCTTCGGCTTGCCGCCACCCTGGCGGAACGCGATGCCCTGCGCTATACCCCGGCCGGGGTCCCCGTCGTGAACTGCATCCTGCAGTACAGCGGCGAGGCCGTCGAGGCGCAGACGCCGCGACAGGTCGAGTTTGCAATCGCTGCGATGGGGATCGGCCAGGTTGGCCAGCGTCTGGAGCGGCTGCCGCTCGGCACGCTGCTCGACTGCGAAGGATTCCTGGCCCGCAAGCACCGCAACAGCAAGGCTCTCGTCTTTCACATCACTGGATGTAAAGCATTCGAAAAGGATTGAATCATGGCATTCGTCAAACGTGACAACAAGAACAAGAAGCGCTTCCAGCAACAGAACCCGCTGTTCAAGCGCAAGCGCTTCTGCCGCTTCACCGTGGCTGGCGTCGAACAGATCGACTACAAGGATCTGGACACCCTGAAGGACTTCATCGGCGACAACGGCAAGATCACGCCGGCCCGCCTGACCGGTACCAAGGCCCACTATCAGCGTCAGCTCGATACGGCCATCAAGCGCGCGCGTTTTCTGGCGCTGATGCCGTACACCGACCTGCACAAGAACTGATCAGGCCCTAGGTCCGTCAAGGAGAGAACACGATGCAAATCATTCTGCTGGAAAAAGTCGTCAACCTGGGCAACCTGGGTGACATCGTCAAGGTGAAGGACGGTTACGCCCGTAACTTCCTGATCCCGGGCAAGAAGGCCCGCCGCGCCACGCAATCCGCGATCGCCGAATTCGAAGTCAAGCGCGCCGAGCTGGAAAAGGCCGCTGCCGAGAAGCTGGCCGCCGCGCAAGCCGAAGGCGAGAAGCTGAACGGCCTGACCGTCCAGATCGCCCAGAAGTCGGGTGTCGACGGCCGCCTGTTCGGTTCGGTGACCAACGCCGATATCGCTGAAGCCCTGGCTGGCCAAGGCTACAAGCTGGAGAAGGCCCAGGTTCGCATGCCGAACGGCCCGCTGAAGACGGTGGGCGACCACCCGGTCAGCGTTGCGCTGCACACGGACGTCGTGGTCGACGTGACCGTGTCGGTGGTGGGCGAGAGCGTCTGACGACGCGCCGCCCCGGCCGGCGCAGCGCGCCGGCCGGAGCCCCGCAAGCATTGCAGAAAAGGCAGGAGCTTTGGCTCCTGCCTTTTTTGTTGCCCGCCTGCCCTTGACGGCGCAGTCGCCAAATGTCCGGCGAAGTGTGTCCGCCCGCCGTTATAATCCCTCCCCATGAACGCGCCCGTCGCCGACCCCCAACTCGATAACCTCAAGGTCCCGCCGCACTCCATCGAAGCCGAGCAATCGGTGCTGGGTGGCCTGCTGTTGGACAATGCCGCCTGGGACCGCATCGCGGATTTTCTTTCCGAGGCGGATTTCTACCGTTTCGACCACCGGATGATCTTCCAGAGCATCGCCCGGCTGATCTCGGCGACCAAGCCGGCCGACGTGATCACGGTCTACGAGATGCTGCAGGTGGCCGGCAAGGCCGAAGAGGTGGGCGGGCTGGCGTACCTGAACTCGCTGGCGCAGAACACCCCCAGCGCGGCCAATATCCGCCGCTACGCGGAAATCGTGCGCGAGCGCTCGGTGCTGCGCAAGCTGGTCACGGTGGCCGACGATATCGCCTCGGCCGCCTTCGCGCCCAAGGGGCGCGAGGTGCGCGAGCTGCTTGATGAAGCCGAATCCAAGGTCTTTGCGATTGCCGAAGAGGGCTCGCGCGGTCAGAAGGGCTTCCAGGAAATCCAGCCGCTGCTGACGCAGGTGGTGGAGCGCATCGACGAGCTGTATCACCGCGATTCGACCACCGATGTCACCGGCGTGCCGACCGGCTTCATCGACCTGGACAAGATGACCAGCGGCATGCAGCCGGGCGACCTGGTCATCGTCGCCGGCCGCCCGTCGATGGGCAAGACCGCGTTCTCGCTGAATATCGGCGAGCACGTGGCGGTGGAGCAGGGCTTGCCGGTCGCCGTGTTCTCGATGGAAATGGCGGGCACGCAGCTGGCCATGCGTATGCTGGGCTCGGTTGGCCGCCTCGACCAGCACCGGCTGCGTACCGGGCGCCTGCTCGACGAGGACTGGCCGCGGCTGACGCATGCGATTCAGCGCATGAACGACACCCAGCTGTTTATCGACGAAACGCCGGCGCTGAACCCGATGGAGCTGCGCGCCCGTTCGCGGCGCCTGGCGCGCCAGTGCGGGCAGCTTGGCCTGATCATCATCGATTACCTGCAGCTGATGTCGGGCTCCGGCGGCGGCGAGAACCGCGCCACGGAAATTTCAGAAATCTCCCGTTCCCTCAAGGGCCTGGCGAAGGAACTGAATTGCCCGGTGATCGCGCTGTCGCAGCTGAACCGAAGCCTGGAACAGCGTCCCAACAAGCGCCCGGTGATGTCAGACCTGCGCGAATCCGGCGCCATCGAACAGGATGCCGACGTGATCCTGTTCATCTACCGCGACGAAGTCTATAACGCCGACTCGCAGGACAAGGGCACCGCGGAAATCATCATCGGCAAGCAGCGTAACGGCCCGATCGGCACGGTGCGGCTGACCTTCCTCGGCCAGTTCACGAAGTTCGACAACTTCAGCGGCGGCCCGGCCTTCTTCGACAACGACACCTGACGAAGTCAAGCGGGGCGGCGATCCGCCGTGCCTGCCCGTCTCGTTTGTGCCAAATACGCGGGCAATGTCCCGGTAACCCTGTAAAATATTGCGCTTTGATGACAGCCGCCATCCGCGGCCGTCATGCACACCGTCCGCTTAACCTCGCAACACCATCCGCAGCGACACCACGCTGCCACAAGGAACATTCCATGTTCGGCCGATTCATGCCCACCGAGGGCAAGTTCTTCGAATATTTCAACCAGCACGCCGACTGCGCGGTGACCGCCGCCCATGAACTGCAGGCCCTGGTCAACGACCTGCCCAACGCCGAGGCCCACGCCCGGCGCGTCCAGGCCACTGAAAAGAAGGCCGACCGCATCACGCACGACACCATCGACCTGCTGCACAAGACCTTCATCACGCCGCTGGACCGCGACGAGATCCACAAGCTCATCACGACCATGGACGACATCCTGGACCTGATGGAAGACGTGGCCGAGACCATCTCGCTGTACGACGTGACCAACCTGACCGACGAGGCGCTGCGCCTGGCCGCGATCTGCGTGCAGTGCTGCGACCAGGTCAAGATCGCCGTGGGCTTGCTGGAGGACATGGGCAACGCCAGCACCATCCTGAAGACCGCGCAGCAGATCGACCAGCTGGAATCCGAGGCCGACCGCGTGATGCGCTCGGCAATGTCCAAGCTGTTCCGCGACGAGACCGACGTCAAGCGCCTGATCAAGCTGAAGGCGATCTACGAGCAGCTCGAGACGATCACCGACAAGTGCGAGGACGTCGCCAACATCATCGAAGGCATCGTCCTGGAAAACGCCTGAGGCGGCAATCGGCATGCAGACCATACAAATGAGCCTGTGGGTGATCGCCTTGCTGGTGGCGCTGGCATTGCTGTTCGACTTCATGAACGGCTTCCACGACGCGGCCAACTCGATCGCCACGGTAGTGTCCACGGGCGTGCTCAAGCCGCACCATGCGGTGGCGATGGCGGCGATGTGCAACGTCGTCGCGATTTTCGTATTCCACCTGAAGGTGGCGGCCACGGTCGGCACCGGCACCATCCAGGGCGGTGTCGTCGACCACTATGTCATCTTCGGCGCGCTGGTCGGGGCGATCGCGTGGAACGTCATCACCTGGTACTACGGCATTCCGTCGTCGTCGTCGCATGCGCTGATCGGCGGGCTGGTGGGCGCGGCGGTGGCCAAGGCCGGCACCGGCGCGCTGGTCGCCAGCGGGCTGCTGAAGACGGTGGCGTTCATCCTGGTGTCGCCTTTCCTCGGCTTCCTGCTCGGGTCGCTGATGATGGTCATCGTCGGCTGGACTTTCTTCCGCACACCGCCATCCCGGGTCGACCGATGGTTCCGGCGGCTGCAGCTGGTCTCGGCCTCGCTGTACAGCCTGGGGCATGGCGGCAATGATGCGCAGAAGACCATCGGCATCATCTGGATGCTGCTGATCGCCAGCGGCCATGTGCTGGCCGGCGATCCGCCGCCGACCTGGGTGATCGTCAGCTGCTACGTGGCCATCGGCATGGGCACGCTGTTCGGCGGCTGGCGCATCGTGCGCACCATGGGCCAGAAGATCACCAAGCTCAAGCCCGTGGGCGGCTTCTGCGCCGAGACCGGCGGGGCCATGACGCTGTTCTTCGCCTCGGCGCTGGGCGTGCCGGTGTCGACCACGCACACGATCACCGGCGCCATCGTCGGCGTGGGCTCGTCGCAGAAGATGTCGGCGGTGCGCTGGGGCGTGGCCGGCAATATCGTGTGGGCCTGGGTGCTGACGATTCCGGCGTCGGCCTTCATGGCGGCGATCGCATGGTGGATCGGGCGCCATATCCTGTAACGCGGGATCAACTGCTGATGCAAAAAGCCAGGCATTTGCCTGGCTTTTTGTTTGCCCGCACGCCACGCGTTCAGCGGTTGGCGAAGGCGGCGATGGGATCGTCGTCGTCGGGCAGTGGGGCCGGTTCCGGCACCAACGGTGCGGGCGCGGGCACCGGTGTCGCCGGCGCCGGCGGCAGGTTGACCGCGCCGGCAACCACCCGCCGCGCGCCGTTGTAGCGCGAGGCCCAGTACGGCTTGCCCATGTCCTCCAGCCGCACGGTGCCGCCGGACGAGGGCGCATGGACGAAGCGGTTCTGGCCGACGTAGATGCCGACGTGCGAGTTGGCGCGCCCGGTGGTGTTGAAGAACACCAGGTCACCGGAAGCGACTTCGCTGCGGTCGAGCGAGCTGCCGCGCGTGCCCATGGCCTCGGTGGTGCGCGGCAAATTGACGTTGGCCGCGCGCGCCACCACATAGCGCACCAGCCCGCTGCAGTCGAAACCGGCATCCGGCGTGTTGCCGCCGTAGCGGTAGGGCGTGCCGACCAGAGACATCGCCTGGATCGAGATTTCCTCCAACCCGGCGCTGGGATCGGTCATGGGCTTGCCGGGCGTACGCGGCAAGCTGCCATGGCGTGCGGGTGGGGAACTGGCGCACGCTGCCAGCAGCAGTGCGGCGGCGCAGAGCAGCGGCAGGCCGGCCCGGGCAAGCGGGCCGGGCAGTGCGGAAGGGCTGGAAGTGCTGGGGATACGGCGCAATGGCATCGTGGGATTCCGGTCGCCGGCCTGCCGGCGCACCGGAAGCCTTGCCGCTACCAGCGTAGCTGGGCGTTGCGCGTACCGGTGCTGACCTTGATGGACTTGGGCTGGCCCTTGTAACTGGCCTCGATATTGTAGCTGCCTTCGGGCGCACGTATCAGGCAGCGCGGGCCGGCGGCGCGGAAGCTGGCGACTTCCTGCTCGTCGCGCACCAGCCTGACCGCCACGTCCGACAGGAATTCACCGTTCGCGCCCTGCGTGAACAGGATGCCCATGTTGAAGTCCTTTTCCTTCGCGGCCAGCGCCTGGCGCTCGTCGTCGGCGACACCGCCGCAGACATAGCTGACCGGGCCCATGGTGCGGATCACCAGGTTGTCAGCCGCGGCGCGCGCCTGCAGCGCGCTGGCGAGGAACATGGCGGCGCTGATCAGCGCGGCCAGGCGGAGATGCTGTGGGTTCATCGACGCCTCCAGTGGGGATGCGGGACAACAAGCGCAGTTGCGGACATCATAGCCGCATTGCGCTTGCCGATCACGGCAGCGGGCCCGGGCCCCCGCCGCATGGCAGGGTGCCCGGGCTGCCGCCCGCGTCAGAGCACGTCGCCGGCGTGGTCGGCCAGGCGCGAGCGCTCGCCGCGCGCCAGAGTGATATGGCCGCTGTGGCTCCAGCCCTTGAAGCGGTCGACCACGTAGGTCAGGCCCGACGAGCCCTCGGTCAGGTAGGGCGTGTCGATCTGCGCGATATTGCCCAGGCAGATGATCTTGGTGCCGGGGCCGGCGCGCGTCACCAGCGTCTTCATCTGCTTCGGCGTCAGGTTCTGCCCCTCGTCGATGATGACGAATTTGTTGACGAAGGTGCGGCCGCGCATGAAGTTCATGCTCTTGACCTTGATGCGCGAGCGGATCAGCTCCTGCGTCGCGGCGCGGCCCCAGTCGCCGGCGCTGTCGTCGCTCTTCTGCAGCACTTCGAGGTTGTCGTCGAAGGCGCCCATCCACGGCTGCATCTTCTCTTCCTCGGTGCCGGGCAGGAAGCCGATGTCCTCGCCCACCGGCACGGTCGCGCGGGTGACGATGATCTCGTTGTAGAGCTTCTGGTCCAGCACCTGTTCCAGGCCCGCCGCCAGCGCCAGCAGCGTCTTGCCGGTGCCGGCCTGGCCCAGCAGCGTGACGAAGTCGATGTCCGGGTTCATCAGCAGGTTCAGCGCGAAGTTCTGCTCGCGGTTGCGCGCGGTCACGCTCCACACATTGTTCTTGTGGTGCGTGTAGTCCTTCAGCGTCTGCAGCAGCGCGGTCTTGCCGTTGATCTCCTTGACCTGCGCATAGAGCGGCAGGCTGCCGTCGACCGGTTCCAGGTAGACGAACTGGTTGACCAGGAACGACGGCACCAGCGGGCCGGTGAGCCGGTAGAACATGGCGCCGGACTTGGGGTCCTGCCAGCTTTCGACACCCTTGCCGTGCTTGGCCCAGAAGTCGCCGGGCAGCTGCATCACGCCCGCGTAGAGCAGGTCCTTGTCTTCCAGGACCTGGTCGTTGAAGTAGTCTTCGGCCGGCAGGCCCAGCGCGCGCGCCTTGATGCGCATGTTGATGTCTTTCGACACCAGCACGACCTGGCGCTCGGGATACTGCTGCTGCAGCGCGCTGACCACGCCCAGGATCTGGTTGTCGGCCTTGCCCTGCGGCAGGCCCTCGGGCAGCTTGATGTCGTTCAGGCGGGTCTGGAAGAACAGCTTGCCCTGCGCGTCGCGGTTGCCCAGCCGCGCCAGCGGCAGGCCTTCGTCGAGCACGCCGTCGGTGCCGCCCACCAGAGAGTCGAGCGTGCGGCTGACCATGCGCGCGTTGCGCGCGACTTCGCTCATGCCCTTCTTGTGGTTGTCCAGTTCCTCGAGCGTCATCATCGGCAGATAGATGTCGTGCTCCTCGAAGCGGAACAGCGAGGCCGGGTCGTGCATCAGCACGTTGGTGTCGAGCACGAACAGCTTGCTCGGGCCTTCGGACTTGCGCGCGCGGCGCGTGGTGCCGGTCGACGGCTTGACCAGGCTCACCGGCGCGGCGGTGACGGGCGGCGTCGATACTGCCGGCGTCTCGGTGCTGCGGGCGCGGGTGCCGCCGGCGGCGCGGTCCTGGACTTCAGGCACCTGCGTATCGCCGGTTTCCAGCAATGCCACACGCTCGAGCGCCGGCACAGGTTTCTTGCCCTGTGTGGCGGCTTTGGCCTTAGGCACCGCGGAAACCGGAGCAAACTCGCTCGGGTCCAGCAATTGGGCAGGCTTGGCGGGCATGGTAGGCAGCGGCATGCTTGGCTTTCCTTTCAGGGGGACAAGAAGGGGGCGGGGATGTCCGGTGCGCCGCGCCGCGCCGCGTCGGCCGAGTCCGGCGTGTGCGAGACGGCGTGACGACCGCGGGCCGGGGCATGCATGCGCGAGGCACCCGGCGCGGACAGGCATGAGCACAGACGCGGCTGCAAACAAAAAAGCCGCCATGCCTGCGGAACAGGGTTGGCGGCTCTTTGGCGGACTGCCGACACGGCAGGTCCGCTACCGGCCCGTGGCAGGAAGCGCCTGGGCCGGGGAGTCGAAACAGCGTGGCATCCGGAATCTGAACTCATTACGGGCCAATGTATCCGAAGGTTTCGGGTTTGGCAATTGGGTTTCCCGGCGGGCTTTCACATCGTCTCTTTGCCATCGTTGCCACGGCGCGTCCGGATCGAATCCGTTACGGGCAACGCCGGCGATGCTTCAAAGGCCGCGCACGATCTCCAGCACTTCGTCGACGTGGTTCGGCACCTTGATGCCGCGCAGCTCGTGTCGCAGGATGCCCTTGCCGTCGATGACAAAGGTGCTGCGCTCGATGCCGCGGTGCTCCTTGCCATACAGCTTTTTCATCTTGATGACATCGAACAATGTGCACACATTCTCGTCGGCATCGGAGATCAGTTCGAACGGCAGTTCGAGCTTGGCCTTGAAGTTTTCATGCGAGCGCAAGCTGTCGCGCGAGATGCCGAACACCTGCACGCCGGCCTTCTCGAAATCCTCGTACTGGTCGCGGAAGTTCATCGCCTCGGTGGTGCAGCCCGGCGTGTTGTCCTTGGGGTAGAAGTACAGCACCACCGTCTTGCCGCGGTAGTCGGCCAGGCGGAAGGTGGCGTCGCCGGTCATCGGCGCGCTGAAGTCGGGGATGGCCTTGTTGAGACTGACGGTCATGCTTGTGGCTCCTTGGGGGAGGGGCAGGGGATCGGTGAGATCGTTGGAATCGGGAGAGGGGGCTGCCGCCTCAGCGCGAGCAGATTGGGGCGCCTCGCACGGAGTTCAAGCGTGGCGCCCGCTCAACTTTTTTGGGCGGTGCGTCAGGCGGCCTCGGGTTCGAGCAGCAGCACCGCCGCCACCTTGCGGCCCTCGGCCATCAGGATGTTGTAGGTGCGGCAAGCGGCCTGCATGTCCATCGCGTCGACGCCGACGTGGCGGCGCGACAGCGATGCGGTCAGGCGCGGGTGCGGAAAGCGCAGCCGCGCGCCGGTGCCGAGCAGCACGACCTCGGGCCCCAGTTCGGCCAGCTGCTCGAAATGCGCGGCCTCCAGGTCTTCGAAGCGGTCGACCGGCCAGGGCTTGACTTCCCCCTCCGGCATGACAAGCACCGAGTTGGTGTGGCGCACGAGGTTGATTTCGATATACCCGGGCCCGTAGGCGGTGACGGTATTGAGCGACTGGGGCTGGTCGGCGTGGAGTTTCACTTGGGGATCTCGGCGGTGGCCGCCGCGGGCTGGCGGGCCGGTCCGCGGGGCGGAGGGCCGGCGGGCCGGGCGGGCGATGGACGGACGGGCAACGGATGGACGACAGCGTGCAGGCGGCCGCGGTGCGCGCGGACAGCGCACGCTGCAATGCAAGAATCCCTGCCGAAGTCTGTCATAATCCGATAAATTATAGCTTTTGCCTCCCTGTCTGCCACGTTTGCGTTGCATCGCAGCGGACGGCGCCCGCGCATTCTTTCAGATTCCGTCAGATTCGCCCCGATTCCCAGTCCGGTGCCGCCGACGCGGCACGCCATGCCCGACACCGCCGTGAAACCCATCCAGAAATCCAACAAACTCAATAACGTTTGCTACGACATCCGCGGGCCGGTGCTGGAAAAGGCCAAGCAGATGGAGGAAGAAGGGCACAAGATCATCAAGCTGAATATCGGCAACCTGGCCGTGTTCGGCTTCGACGCCCCCGAAGAAATTCAGCAGGACATGATGCGAAACCTGCCGAATTCGGCAGGTTATTCTGATTCCAAGGGCATTTTCGCCGCGCGCAAGGCGATCATGCACTATACCCAGCAAAAAAATATCGAAGGCGTCGGCCTGGACGATATCTATGTGGGCAACGGCGCCTCCGAGCTGATCGTAATGGCGGTCAACGCGCTGCTCAATACCGGCGACGAAGTGCTGGTGCCGGCGCCGGACTACCCGCTGTGGACCGCCGCGGTCAGCCTGTCGGGCGGCACGCCGGTGCACTATATCTGCGACGAGTCCAACGAATGGATGCCCGACCCGGCCGATATCCGCGCGCGCATCACGCCGCATACCAAGGCCATCGTCATCATCAACCCGAACAACCCGACCGGGGCGCTGTATTCGGACGAACTGCTGCTCGAGATCGTCGCGATCGCGCGCGAGCATGGGCTGATCATCTTTGCCGACGAGATCTACGACAAGGTCCTGTACGACGGCAATACCCACACCTCGATCGCCTCGCTGTCGACCGACGTGCTGACGGTGACCTTCAACGGCCTGTCGAAGAACTACCGCTCGTGCGGCTATCGCGCCGGCTGGATGGTGGTGTCGGGCGACAAGCGCCCGGCGATCGACTACATCGAAGGCCTGAACATGCTCTCGTCGATGCGCCTGTGCGCCAACGTGCCGGGCCAGTGGGCGATCCAGACCGCGCTGGGCGGCTACCAGAGCATCAATGACCTGGTCAACGAAGGCGGGCGCCTGCGCCGCCAGCGCGACCTGGCCTACGAGCTGATCACCGCGATCCCGGGAGTCACCTGCGTCAAGCCCAAGGCGGCGCTGTACCTGTTTCCCAAGCTCGACCTGTCGATGTACCCGGTGCAGGACGACCAGGAGTTCATCTATGAACTGCTGCAGGAGTCCAAGGTGCTGTTGGTGCAGGGCTCGGGCTTCAACTGGGCCAAGCCCGACCATTTCCGCATCGTGTTCCTGCCGCACGAGGAAGACCTGCGCGAGGCCATCGGCCGCATCGCGCGCTTCCTCGAGGCGTACCGAAAACGCCACGGCAAGGCGGCCGCCTGATTTCGCCGGCGGCGCGCAACTCATCCATAGCAACAGAGAAGATTTTCCATGAACCCAATCAAAGTCGGCCTGCTCGGCATCGGTACCGTCGGTAGCGGCACGTTCAACGTGCTCAAGCGCAATCAGGAAGAAATTCGTCGCCGCGCCGGCCGCGGCATCGAGATTGCCGTGGTGGCCGATCTCAATACCGAGCGCGCGCGCGAACTGACCAACGGGGAAGTGGAGATCGTCAGCGATGCCAACGAGGTGGTCAACCGCCCCGACATCGACATCGTCATCGAGCTGATCGGCGGCTACGGCATCGCGCGCGAGCTGGTGCTCAAGGCGATCGAGAACGGCAAGCACGTGGTCACCGCCAACAAGGCGCTGCTGGCCGTGCACGGCAACGAGATCTTCGAAGCCGCGCGCAGGAAGGGCGTGATCGTCGCGTTCGAGGCCGCGGTGGCCGGCGGCATCCCCATCATCAAGGCGCTGCGCGAAGGGCTGACCGCCAACCGCATCCAGTGGATCGCCGGCATCATCAACGGCACCACCAACTTCATCCTGTCGGAGATGCGCGACAAGGGCCTGGATTTCGACGTGGTGCTGAAGGAAGCGCAGCAACTGGGCTACGCCGAAGCCGACCCCACTTTCGACATCGAAGGCGTCGATGCCGCGCACAAGGTCACGCTGATGAGCGCGATCGCCTTCGGCATGCCGGTGCAGTTCGAGCGCGCCCACGTGGAAGGCATCACCAGGCTGTCCGCCACCGACATCAAGTACGCCGAGGAACTGGGCTACCGCATCAAGCTGCTGGGCATCACGCGCCGCCGCGACGACGGCGTCGAGCTGCGCGTGCATCCGACCCTGGTGCCGGCCGCGCGCCTGATCGCCAACGTGGAAGGCGCGATGAACGCGGTGCTGGTGCAGGGCGACGCCGTGGGCGCCACGCTCTACTACGGCAAGGGCGCCGGCGCCGAGCCGACCGCCTCGGCGGTGATCGCCGACCTGGTGGACGTGACCCGCCTGCACACCGCCGACCCCGAGCACCGCGTGCCGCACCTGGCGTTCCAGCCCGACGAGCTGTCGAGCGTGCCGGTGCTGCCGATCGAGGAGATCAACAGCTCGTACTACCTGCGCATGCGCGTGTCCGACGAGACCGGCGTGCTGGCCGAGATCACGCGCATCCTGGCCGAGGGCGGCATCTCGATCGACGCCATGCTGCAGAAGGAATCGCGTGAAGGCGAGCCGCAGACCGACATCATCATCCTGACCCACATCACGCGCGAGAAGCACGTCAACGCCGCCATCGCCCGCATCGAGGCGCTGCCGACGGTGCTGTCCGCCGTGACGCGCCTGCGCATGGAAGAACTGAACTAAGGGCCGGACCGCACGATTGCCATGAAATACCAGTCGACCCGCGGCCACGAGATGCCGCAATCGTTTTCCGAGATCCTGCTGGGCGGCCTCGCGCCGGACGGCGGCCTGTACCTGCCCGCGCAGTATCCGCAGGTCACGGCCGACGAGCTCGAAGCCTGGCGCAAGCTGCCGTATGCCGACCTGGCCTACGAGATTCTGCGCAAGTTCTGCGACGACATCCCCGCCGAAGACCTGCGTGCGCTGACGCGCAAGACCTATACGCCCGAGGTGTACTGCAACGCGCGCGCCGGCGACAACACCGCCGACATCACGCCGCTGCGCACGCTGGGCGAGGAAGGCGGCACGAAGCTGCAGCTGCTGGGCCTGTCCAACGGCCCGACGCTGGCCTTCAAGGACATGGCGATGCAGCTGCTCGGCAACCTGTTCGAGTACGCGCTGGCGCGCGCCGGGCAGGAGCTGAACATCCTGGGTGCGACCTCGGGCGATACCGGCAGCGCGGCGGAGTACGCGATGCGCGGCAAGCGCGGCATCCGCGTGTTCATGCTGAGCCCGCACCGCAAGATGAGCGCGTTCCAGACCGCGCAGATGTTCAGCCTGCAGGATCCGAACATCTTCAACATCGCCATCGACGGCGTGTTCGACGACGCCCAGGACATCGTCAAGGCGGTCTCGAACGACCACGCCTTCAAGGCACGCCAGAAGATCGGCACGGTCAACTCGATCAACTGGGCGCGCGTGGTGGCCCAGGTGGTGTACTACTTCAAGGGCTGGCTGCTGGCGACCGACGGCCCCGGCCAGAAGGTCTCGTTCTGCGTGCCGTCGGGCAACTTCGGCAACGTCTGCGCCGGCCATATCGCGCGCATGATGGGCCTGCCGATCGACAAGCTGGTGGTCGCCACCAACGAGAACGACGTGCTCGACGAGTTCTTCCGCACCGGCGCCTACCGTGTGCGCAAGTCGGCCGAGACCTACCACACCTCCAGCCCCAGCATGGATATCTCCAAGGCCTCGAACTTCGAGCGCTTTGTGTTCGACCTGCTGGGCCAGGACGCCGGCAAGCTGGCGGCGCTGTTCCGCGACGTGGAAGAGCAGGGCGGCTTCGATCTTTCGGGCACGCCGGAATTCGACCGCATCCGCCAGTTCGGCTTCGTCTCGGGACGCAGCACGCACCAGGACCGGCTGGCGACCATCCGCGACCTGTCGTCGCGCTATGGCGTCACCATCGATACCCATACCGCCGACGGCATCAAGGTGGCGCGCGAGCATCTCAGCGCCGGCGTGCCGATGGTGGTGCTGGAAACCGCGCTGCCGGCCAAGTTCGCCGACACCATCCGCGAGGCGCTCGGCCACGAGCCGGAGCGCCCGGCGAAATTCGAGGGCATCGAGAGCCTGCCGCAGCGCTTCGAGGTGATGCCGGCCGACGCCGCGCAGGTCAAGGCCTATATCGCCCGCCACACCGGCCTGTAAGCGCGCGGTGGCGCGGACGTGGCTGCGGCGCCGCCGCGTGCCGGGTGCGGGCCAACTCGCTACAATCAGGCTGCGGGCCCGAACCACGGTCCCCGGATTGCCAGCCCCGCGCGCGGGTGCCGGCAATGCGCGGACCGTTTTTCATGGGCCAACCCTTTCCCACATCGCACCATGACCCAAGCCGCAGCACCTTCCCGCCCCCCGATGCTGACCCTGGCCCAGGCGCTCGACGCGCTGCTGGGCGCCGCCCGTCCGCTGGCGCAGGCCGAGTCGATCGACACGCTGGCCGCCAACGGCCGCGTGCTGGCGGCGCCGGTGACCAGCACGCTGCGCGTGCCGCCGGCCGACAATACCTCGATGGACGGCTACGCCCTGCGCGCTGCCGACGTGCCGGCCGCCGGCACGCGGCTGCGCGTGTCGCAACGGATTTCCGCCGGCCATGTCGGCACGGCGCTGGAACCCGGCACCGCCGCGCGCATCTTCACCGGCGGGCTGATTCCGCCGGGCGCCGATGCCGTGGTGATGCAGGAGCAATGCACCGCCGACGGCGAAGACGTGATCGTCAACCACGTGCCGCAGTCCGGCGAATGGGTGCGGCGCGCCGGCGAAGACATCGAGGCCGGCAGCGTGATCCTGCCGGCCGGCACGCGGCTGACGCCGCAGGCGCTGGGGCTGGCCGCGTCGGTAGGGCAGGCGAAGCTCGACGTGGTGCGCCGCGTGCGCGTCGCGGTGTTCTTCACCGGCGACGAACTGGCGATGCCCGGCGAGCCGCTCAAGCCGGGCGCGATCTACAACTCGAACCGCTTCACGCTGCGCGGCCTGCTGGAAAACCTGGGCTGCGAGGTTAGCGACTTCGGCATCGTGCCCGATACGCTGGCCGCCACGCGCGAGACCCTGCGTCGCGCGGCGCAGGGGCATGACCTGATCATTACCTCGGGCGGCGTCTCGGTCGGCGAGGAAGACCATATCAAGCCGGCGGTCGAGGCCGAAGGACGCCTCGATATGTGGCAGATCGCGATCAAGCCGGGCAAGCCGCTGGCGTTCGGGCAGGTCGGCACCGGCAGCGAGCCGGCGTTTTTCCTGGGGCTGCCGGGCAACCCGGTATCCAGCTTCGTGACCTTCCTGCTGTTCGTGCGCCCGTTCATCCTGCGCCTGCAGGGCGTGGCCGAGGTGGCGCCGCGGCGCCTGCCGCTGCGCGCGGATTTCGAGCTCAAGAAGGGCGACCGCCGCAACGAGTTCCTGCGCGCGCGCGTCAATGCCGAGGGCGGGCTGGAGCTGTTCCCCAACCAGAGCTCGGGCGTGCTGACCTCCACCGTGTGGGGCGACGGCCTGATCGACAATCCGCCCAACCAGGCGATCGCGCGCGGCGACACCGTGCAGTTCATTCCGTTTGACGGCCTGCTCGCGTAGCGGGCGGCATCACCAGGATGCCCAGGATACAGAAGGTAGCGATGATCATCGAACTCCGATTCTTTGCCAGCGTGCGCGAACAACTCGACGTCTCCGCCGAGCGCGCCGAGGTACCGGCCGAGGTGCGCACCGTGGGCGAATTGCGCCACTGGCTGATCCGGCGCGGCGGCGCGTGGGCCGAGACCCTGGCCGAGGGCCGCGCATTGCGCATGGCCGTCGACCACGCCGTGGCGCGCGCCGATACCGCGCTTGCCGACGGCTGCGAAGTTGCGTTTTTCCCGCCCGTGACCGGAGGCTGACATGAGCGTCAGGGTGCAGCGTGAGGACTTCGATCTCGGCGCGGAAGTCGCGGCACTGCGCGCCGGCAACCCGCAGGTGGGCGCCGTGGCCAGCTTTATCGGCACCGTGCGCGATGTCAGCGAGGGCAGCGCCGTCAGCGCGATGGAGCTGGAGCACTACCCCGGCATGACCGAGAAGGCGCTGGCGCAGATCGAAGCCGCGGCATGCGCGCGCTGGGAGCTGCTGGGCGTCACCATCATCCATCGGGTCGGCCCGCTGCTGCCGCTGGACCAGATCGTGCTGGTCGCGGTCGCATCGAAGCATCGCGGCAATGCCTTCGCCGCCTGCGAATTCATCATGGATTACCTCAAGTCCGAAGCGCCGTTCTGGAAGAAGGAAGAAACACCGGAAGGCGCGCGCTGGGTCGACGCACGCGTGACCGATGAAGACGCGCTGAAGCGCTGGGGCATCCGGTCGATCAACGCCAGCGGCGAGGACCAGCCCTGATGGGGCCGTTGGGGTTTGTCGCCGTCGGTATCGGCGCCGCGGCGGGGGCCTGGCTGCGCTGGGGATTCTCGGTGCTGTGGAATGCCATCAATCCGGCGATGCCGTACGGCACGCTGGCGGCCAACCTGCTGGGCGGCTACCTGGTCGGGCTGGCGGTCGGCTTCTTCGACGCGCATGCCGGCCTGCCGCCGGAATGGCGGCTGCTGGCCATTACCGGTTTCCTGGGCGGGCTGACCACGTTCTCGACATTTTCCAGCGAGGTCGTGGCCAACCTGATGGCCGGCGACTACGGCTGGGCCGCGCTGCACCTGCTGCTGCATCTCGGCGGGTCATTGCTGCTGACCGTGCTCGGGCTCTGGACCTACCGCATGCTGGCCTGATCCGCTTCCCGGACCAGGGCCAGCAGCGCGGCATTGAAGGCCTGCGCCTGCTCCATATGCGGGCTGTGGCCGGCGCCGGCCACCACGCTGAATCCCGCCGCCGGGTGCAAGGCCCGCGTGGCGATGCCCACCGACGGCGCATAAAGGCGGCTGGCCTCACCGTACAAATGGAACAGCGGCAGCCGCGCCGTGCGCAGCGTGTCGCGGAAATCCTGGCGCGCCATGTCTTCCCACAAGCTGGCCAGCGCCGCGGCATCGCATTGCTGCGCCATGTGCGCGATGCGCTGCGCCGCCGCTGCCTGCGCAGGCCGGCCCGCCGCCCACAGGCCTGACGCCACCGACGGCGCCAGCCGGGGCCAGTCGGCACGGACGCGGTCTGCCATCTGCCGGGCAAGGGCCATGTCGTAGTGGCCGTGCAGCCCATGCGGCCAGTCCTGGTCGGTGACCATCCGGGGCGTCATGTCGATGCTGCCCACCGCCGCCAGCGGCAGCTGCGGCTGGTCGCGCAGCAGGGTCCAGGCCACCATCGCGCCCATCGACCAGCCTGCCACCACCACGTCAGCCAGCCCCAGGTGCGCGACCAGTGCCGCCACGTCACGCGCGAGCGCCGCCACGGTTGCGCCCGCGCGCTGCCGCGACAGGCCGTGCCCGGCATGGTCGGGGGCGATGACGCGGAACCCGGCCAGCGCCAGCGCGCGCTGCCCGTCAAACGCCGCGCCGTTTACCGACCAGCCATGCAGCAACAGCAAGGGCCGTCCCTGGCCGGCCTCGCGCCAGCCGGACAGGGCGCCGCGCGCCGGATGGAGCGCAAAGGGCGGCGCGGCGGGGCTGGCGGGTACCGGATCGGAAGCGTTCAACGGCGGGTCTCGGCTGGCTGGAGGGGGAAAAGGTGCCCGGGATGCGCCCCGGGATGAGGGTGCCCCTCTATTGACATCCACGCTGCGCAATTTATACGATGAAACATGAATCAGATATCAGGTTTTGCCTGATTGTCGGTTCGGGGCGACGGCAGGGCGATGGCAGGTGCGAGGAGGCGCCTGCCGGGATCTGCCGTTGCCGGCAGCAAAGGCAGCGGTCGGCATTTCCATGACAAGGCGCGCAGCGCCACCGGAGACAAGATGTCCACCACGCAGACTGGCGACACCGGCATCGCCGACGTCGACGCCACCGGCCCGGCCGGCGGCATGGGCGCGCCCAAGACCGCGCGCGGGCAGAAGACTCGCGAGGCGCTGCTGCGCGCCGCCGAGAAGGTGTTCGGCGAGAAGGGCTACTACGCCGCGTCGATCTCCGAGATCACGCAGGAAGCCAAGGTGGCGATGGGCACCTTCTACCTGTACTTCAAGGACAAGGAAGACATCTTCCGCGCGCTGGTCGCGCACATGCTGGAGTTGGTGCGCGCGCACCTGCGCAAGCACGTGGCCGCCGCCGAAACCCAGATGGAGGCCGAGCGCCTCGGCCTGAAGGCGTTTCTTTCCTTCGTTTCGCGCCACAAGAACCTGTACCGGATCGTGCTGGATTCCTACTCGGTGGACGAAACCATCTACAGCAGCTATTTCCAGGTGTTCGCCGAGCTCTACAGCCGGCGCCTGACCCGCGCCGAAGAGCAGGGCGAGATCGTGCCCGGCGATGCCGAGGTGCGCGCCTGGTGCCTGATCGGCATCAGCAATTTTCTCGGCATGCGCTATGCGCGCTGGAAGCGTCCGCCATCGATGGAGAAGGTGGTCGACACCGCTTTCGACCTGATCGCGCACGGCCTGCAGCCGCGCCAGACGCGATAGTTGCGATAGGCGCCAGTACCGGCCCGCATGCGCCGCAAGCCGGCATGCCACGCAGTTGCAGCAGGTTTCATCCCTACAAACACAAACGAGACCGAACCGAGGAGACCGCAATGCATCGCAACCCCCACGCCCTACGCGTCCTGGCCATGGCGGCCGCGCTGCTCGGCGCCGGCGCCGCGCTGGCCAAGGACATCCGCATCGCCCACGTCTACGACAAGACCGGTGCGCTCGAGGCCTATGCCAAGCAGACCCAGACCGGTCTGATGATGGGCCTGGAATACGCCACCAACGGCACCATGTCCGTCAACGGCAACAAGCTGGTGGTGATCGAGAAAGACACCCAGGGCAAGCCGGACGTGGCCAAGGCACAGCTGGCCGCGGCCTACAGCGACGACCGCGCCGACATTGCGGTGGGCCCGACTTCATCGGGCACCGCGCTGGCGATGCTGCCGGTGGCCGAGGAATACAAGAAGGTGCTGCTGGTCGAGCCCGCGGTGGCCGACTCCATCACCGGCGACAAGTGGAACCGCTATATCTTCCGCACCGGGCGCAACTCGTCGCAGGACGCGATCTCCAACGCCGTGGCGCTGGACAAGCCGGGTGTGCAGATCGCCACGCTGGCGCAGGACTATGCCTTCGGCCGCGACGGCGTCAAGGCCTTCAAGGGCGCGCTGAAGAACGCGAAGATCGTGCATGAGGAATACCTGCCGACCAATACCACGGACTTCACCGCGGGGGCGCAGCGGCTGTTCGATTCGCTCAAGGACAAGCCCGGCCGCAAGGTGATCTTCATCATCTGGGCCGGCGCCGGCAATCCGTTCAAGATCGCCGACCTGGACCCGAAACGCTACGGCATCGAGATCGCCACCGGCGGCAACATCCTGCCGGCGATGGCCAGCTACAAGAACTTCCCGGGCATGGAAGGGGCCACCTACTACTACTTCGGCATCCCCAAGAACAAGGCCAACGAGTGGCTGGTGTCCAATCACTACAGCAAGTTCAAGGCGCCGCCCGATTTCTTCACCGCCGGCGGCATGAGCGCGGGCATCGCGCTGGTCGAAGCCCTGAAGAAAACGAACGGCGAGACCGGCACCGAGAAGCTGATCTCGGCGATGGAAGGCATGTCGTTCGACACGCCCAAGGGCAGGATGACCTTCCGCAAGGAAGACCACCAGGCGATGCAGTCGATGTACCACTTCAAGATCAAGGTGGACCCGGCCTTTGCCTGGGGTGTGCCGGAGCTGGTGCGCGAGATCAAGCCCGAGGAAATGAACGTGCCCGTGCGCAACCACCGCTGATGGACGCGCCAGCCACCTTCGCCAGGGCCACCCCGGCGCCGTCGCAGCCGGCGGGCCAGCCCGCGGGCGCGGCGGCGAGCGCGGCGCAGCCGCTGCTGGAAACGCGCGGGCTCACCATCCGCTTTGGCGGGCACGTTGCCGTCAATGCGGTGTCGTGCGCGTTCCGGCCGGGCGAGCTGACCTGCATCGTCGGTCCCAACGGCGCCGGCAAGACCACGTACTTCAACCTGATCTCGGGGCAGCTGCCGCCCGGCGCCGGGCAGATCCTGCTCGATGGCGAGGACGTGACGCGCCTGCCGGTGTCGCAGAAGACCCGGCGCGGCATCGGTCGCGCGTTCCAGCTGACCAGCCTGTTCCCGCAGCTGTCGGTGCTCGAGAACGTGCGGCTGGCGGTGCAGGCGCGGCAGCAGCGCGGCATCGACCTGTTCTCGATGTGGTCGCGCCACCGCGAGCTGCAGGCGCAGGCCATGGCGATCCTGGAACGCGTGGCGCTGGCGGGCAAGCGCCACCTGACGGTGGCATCGCTGCCGCACGGCGACCAGCGCAAGCTGGAGGTCGGCATCCTGCTGGCGCTGCAGCCGCGCGTGTTCATGTTCGACGAGCCCACCGCGGGCATGAGCGTCGATGAAGTGCCGGTGATCCTGGACCTGATCCGCGAGATCCGCCAGGACCGCAGCAAGACCGTGCTGCTGGTCGAACACAAGATGGACGTGGTGCGCTCGCTGGCCGACCGCATCATCGTGCTGCACAACGGCACGCTGGTGGCCGATGGCGAGCCCGCCGCGGTGATCGCATCGCCGGTGGTGCAGCAGGCCTACCTGGGCCTGCCGGAAGAGGAGGGCAGCCATGGCTGACACGACCGCGGCGGAGCCGATCCTGCAATTGCAGGGCGTGCAGACCCATATCGGCCCGTACCACATCCTGCACGGCGTCAGCTTCGCGGTGCCGCGCGGCGGCGTGACCATGCTCTTGGGGCGCAACGGCGCCGGCAAGACCACCACGCTGCGCACCATCATGGGCCTGTGGCAGGCCAGCGCCGGCACGGTCCGCTTCAACGGCAGCGACATCACGCGCCAGGGCACGCCGGCGATCGCGCAGGCCGGCATTGCCTATGTGCCCGAGAACATGAGCGTGTTCTCCGACCTGACCGTGGCCGAGAACATGCGCCTGGCCGCGCGCACCGGGGCCATCGACGAACGCCGGCTGGACTGGGTGTTCCGCATGTTCCCGGCGCTGAAGACCTTCTGGCACCAGCGTGCCGGCGTGCTGTCGGGCGGGCAGAAGCAGATGCTGTCGGTGGCGCGCGCCATCATCGAGCCGCGCCAGCTGCTGATCGTCGACGAGCCCACCAAGGGGCTGGCGCCGGCGATCATCCAGAACATGATCCACGTGTTCCGGGAGCTGAAGCAGACCGAGGTGTCGATCCTGCTGGTGGAGCAGAACTTCCATATGGCGAAGTCGGTGGGGGATACGGTGGCGGTGATGGACGATGGCCGCACGGTGCATGCGGGGACGATGGCGGCGCTGGCGCAGGATGAGGCGTTGCAGCAGAAGCTGCTGGGGTTGTCGCTGGCGGCGCACCAGTAGCGAAGACGAGCAGCGAGACCGATTGTTTGCTCCCCTCTCCCGCGAGCGGGAGAGGGAGCACACAGCGCGCGGGACGATATGCCCGCGGCAGGATGAGATCCATGACAACATCAACGACCCTATCAAGCGCTGCGCCGGTAGATCTGCCGAAGGTCCGCCTCGACTGGACCCCGCTCGCCCTCGCACCGCTGCTGATGCTGCTGGCCTTTCCCCTGGTCGGCAGCCCGTCCACCTGGCTCACACTGACCATTGCCGGCCTGGCGATGGGCATGATCATCTTCGTGGTCTCGTCCGGCCTGACGCTGGTGTTCGGGCTGATGGACGTGCTCAACTTCGGCCATGGCGCGTTTATCGCGCTGGGCGCCTATGTCGCGGCGTCGGTGCTGCTGCCGCTGGCGGGCTGGGTCGAGGCCGACAGCCTGGCGCTGAACCTGTCGGTCTTTGCCCTGGCGATCGCCGCGGCGATGGTGGCAGCCGGCGCGGTCGGGCTTTTCTTCGAGCGCGTGGTGGTGCGTCCGGTCTACGGCCAGCACCTGAAGCAGATCCTGATCACGATGGGCGGCATGATCGTCGCCGAGCAGCTGATCAAGGCGATCTGGGGTCCGGAAACCATTGCGCTGCAGGTGCCCACCACCTTCCGCGGCGCGGTGCTGCTGGGCGACGCGGCGATCGAGAAATACCGGCTGATCGCGATGGCGCTGGGGCTGGTGATCTTCATCGCCATGCTGTTGCTGCTCAACCGCACCCGCATCGGCCTGCTGATCCGCGCCGGCGTGGAGAACCGCGAGATGGTCGAGGCGCTGGGCTACCGCGTGCGGCGGCTGTTCGTCGGCGTGTTCGTCGCGGGCGCGGCGCTGGCCGGGCTGGGCGGCGTGCTGTGGGGGCTGTACCAGCAGAACATCACGGCGGCGATCGGCGCGCAGGTCAATGTGCTGATCTTTATCGTGATCATCATCGGCGGGCTGGGTTCGACCACCGGTTGTTTCGTCGGCGCGCTGCTGGTGGGGCTGATGGCCAACTACACCGGCTTCCTGATGCCCAAGGTGGCGCTGTTCTCCAACATCCTGCTGATGATGCTGATCCTGCTGTGGCGCCCGCAAGGGCTGTTCCCGGTGGCGCGGCGCTGAGGGCAACGACCATGATCCGACTTCTCTCCGGCGACCTGCCGCGCAGCCGCGTGCTGACCGTGATCCTGCTGGTCATCCTGGTGGCCTTGGCGTGCGCACCGTTTGCCTTCCCCGGCGCACGTGCGCTCAACATGGCGGCCAAGATCTGCATCTTCGTGGTGTTGGTGGCCAGCTATGACCTGCTGCTGGGCTATACCGGCATCGTTTCGTTCGCCCACACCATGTTCTTCGGCATCGGCGGCTATGGCGTGGCCATCGCCATGTCGCGCATGGAGCCGGGCTGGGGCGCACTGCTGGCCGGCACGGCGGGCGCGCTGGCGGTGTCGGCGCTGCTGGCCTTGCTGATCGGGCTGTTCTCGCTGCGGGTGCGCGCGATCTTCTTCGCCATGATCACGCTGGCGGTGGCCACCGCCTTCGCCACGCTGGTGTCGCAGCTGTCTGAATGGACCGGCGGCGAGGACGGGCTGACCTTCAAGGTGCCCGAGGTGCTGCGCCCCGGCTTCACGCTGGGCGATGCCGAATGGCTGGGCGTGCCGCTGAGCGGCAAGCTGCTGAGCTACTACCTGGTATTCGCCGGCGCGCTGGTGCTGTTCCTGGCCATGCTGCGCATCGTCAACTCGCCGTTCGGCCGGGTGCTGCAGGCGATCCGCGAAAACGACTTCCGCGCTGAGGCGATCGGCTACCGCACCGTGGTCTACCGCACCGTGTCGACGGTGCTGTCGGCCATGTTCGCCACGCTGGCGGGCGTGCTGATGGCGCTCTGGCTGCGCTACAACGGGCCCGACACCTCGCTGTCGTTCGAGATCATGGTCGACATCCTGCTGATCGTAGTGATCGGCGGCATGGGCACGCTCTACGGCGCGGTGATCGGCACCGTGCTGTTTTTGGTGGCGCAGACCTACCTGCAGGACGTGATGAAGCTGGCCAGCGACGGCACCGCCGCGCTGCCGCTGCTGTCGGCGCTGCTGCACCCTGACCGCTGGCTGCTGTGGCTGGGCCTGCTGTTCGTGCTGAGCGTCTATTATTTCCCGCAAGGCGTGGTGGGCCGGCTGCGCGGCAGCGGCCCGGCCCGGGACATCGCCAGCTGAGCGGAGGCTAGCCCATGTACGTCATCGACTGGCTGCACCGGAACGCGCAGCACTTCCCCGACAAGGTTGCGCTGGTGGACGTCGAGAGCGGCCGCCACGTGACCTACCGCCAGGTCGACGAGCGCGCCAGCCGCTTCGCCGAATACCTGCGCGACCACCTGCGCCTGGCGCCGGGCACGCGCGTGGCGGTGCTGGCGCACAACAGCTCCGACTATCTCGAGATGCTGTACGGCTGCGCCAAGGCCGGCATGGTGATGGTTTGCCTGAACTGGCGCCTGCCCGCGGCCGAACTGCTGCCGATCCTGCGCGACTGCACCCCTGAAGTGCTGGTGGCGGGCGACGGCTTCCTCGGCGTGGCGGCGGAACTGGCCCGCGCCATGCCGTTGCGCGCGGTGCTGCACCTGGCCGATGACGAAGCCGCCGACGTGCCCGGCGGCTGGACCGAATACGAGGCCGTGCTCGACGCCGCATCCGGGCGCATCATCGAAATGCCGTGCCGCGACGAGAGCGAAATCTGGCACCTGCTGTACACCTCCGGCACCACCGGCAAGCCCAAGGGCGTGATCCAGACCTACGGCATGGTGTTCTTCAACGCCGTCAACGCGATGCTGGCCAACCAGATCACGCGCGACGACGTGTTCCTCAACGTGCTGCCGTTCTTCCATACCGGGGGGCTGAACCTGTACGCCAACCCGGTGCTGCACGCCGGCGGCACGGTGCACATCATGCGGCAGTTCGAGCCGCAGGCAGTGCTGGACCGGCTCGACCGCGGCGGCGGCGCGGGCATCACCATGTTCTTCGCGGTGCCGGCGGTGTACCTGTTCCTGAGCCAGCACCCGCACTTTGCCCGGGCCGACCTGTCCGGCGTGCGCAATATGACGGCGGGCGGCTCGCCGGTGCCCCGGCCATTGCTGGAAGCCTACCTGGCCAAGGGCGTGACCATCCGCTTCGGTTTCGGCATGACCGAGACCGGTCCCACGGTGTTCCTTTGCGACGAAGAAACGGCGCGCCGCAAGATCGGTAGCATCGGCAAGCCGGTGGGATCGATGCTGACGCGCATCGTCGATCCGCTCGGCGCGGACGTGGGCCCCGGCGAGCGCGGCGAACTGCTGATCAAGGGGCCGGGCGTGACGCCCGGCTACTGGAACCTGCCCAAGGCCACCGCGCAGGCGCTGCGCGACGGCTGGCTGCATTCCGGCGACATCGCCTATTGCGACGAAGACGGCGACTACTACATCGTCGACCGCGCCAAGGACATGTTTATCTCGGGCGGCGAGAACGTCTATCCGGCCGAGGTCGAGAACGTGCTGTTCCAGCTGCCGGGCGTGGCCGAGGCCGCGGTGATCGGCGTGCAGGACCCGCGCTGGGGCGAGGCCGGCATGGCGCTGGTGGTGCTGCGCTCCGGTGCCGCGCTGGACGCCGATGCCGTGATCGCCCACTGCAAGGCGCACCTTGCCGGCTACAAGGTGCCGCGCGAGGTGCGTTTTATTGAAGCGCTGCCGCGCACGCCGTCCGGCAAGGTGGAAAAGCACAAGCTGCGCGCGGGCCTGGCCGGCAACAGCGGCTGAGGCGCGCACCAGTCTTCACGGTTTGA
Source organism: Cupriavidus taiwanensis (assembly GCF_900249755.1). NCBI lineage: Bacteria > Pseudomonadati > Pseudomonadota > Betaproteobacteria > Burkholderiales > Burkholderiaceae > Cupriavidus > Cupriavidus taiwanensis. The sequence continues at coordinate 2,192,170 of NZ_LT976853.1, read as the reverse complement.
CGTTGTTCCCGCTGTTCGCGGTCGCAGTTTGCGCAGTCCCGGCAGTCTTCCATCGACGTAGGTCTCGACGGCCCCGGCGCGGGGCGGCAGAAGGAGGTTGACATGCAATCCACGCAGCATTCGCCGCGGCAGCAGCGCGGCCTCAGGCTCACGGCGCTGGCGGCGGCCGCATCGGTGCTGGCCGCATGCGGGTCCGGCGACGACAACAACAACGGCAACGGCGGCAATCCCAATACCAAGCCGGCCTATATCGGCGCGGTCACCGTCAGCAGCTACGACGGCGCCAGCGACGACCTGCTGACCGCGGGCCTGGGCAAGGACGGCCTCGCCAGCAGCACCGCGCCGCTGCCGCTCAACCCGGTCGCGCCCACCGCGGCCGAACTGCGGCGCTATGCGATCTACACCAACTATCGCGCCATTGTCGACACCAGTGCCGGCGGCGGCTACGGTTCGCTCTATGGTCCCAACGTCGATGCGCAGGGCAATATCACCGCGTCGGAAGGCAAGGTCGCGGGCGTGGAGTACGTGGCGTATTCCGACGACGGCTCCGGCCAGCAGAACGTGACCATGCTGGTGCAGATACCCGCCACGTTCAACACCGCCAGGCCGTGCCTGATCACAGCGACGTCGTCGGGCTCGCGCGGCGTGTATGGCGCCATCGGCACCGGCGAATGGGGCCTGAAGCGCGGCTGCGCGGTGGCCTATACCGACAAGGGCACCGGCGCCGCGCCGCATGACCTCGACACGGACACGGTGCCGCTGATCGACGGCACCCGCACCACGCGCGCGGCCGCCGGCAAGAACGCGCACTTCGCCGCGCCGGCGGGTGCGACGTCGCTGGCGGAATTCACTGCCGCCAATCCGCACCGGCTGGCGTTCAAGCACGCGCATTCGCAGCGCAACCCGGAGAAGGACTGGGGCAAGTTCACGCTGCAGGCGGTGGAGTTTGCGCTGTGGGCCATCAACGACCGCTTCGGTGCGGTGTCGGCCAACGGCACGCGCCAGCGCACGCTGGACCAGGACAAGGTGCTGGTGATCGCCTCTAGCGTGTCCAACGGCGGCGGCGCCGCCGTGGCCGCAGCGGAGCAAGATGCCGGCGGCCTGATCGACGGCGTGGCGGTGGCCGAGCCCAACCTGAACATGCCGCCCAACACCGGCATCGTGGTGCGCCGCGGCGCGGCACAGGTGGCGGCTTCGGGCCTGACGCTGTACGACTACACCACCACCGCCAACCTGCTGCAGCACTGCGCCGGGCGCGCCACCGCGCTGACGCAGGCGCCGTTCTACACCAATCCCAACATGGCGCCGTTCTTCGCCGCGCGCTGCCAGACGCTGGCCGAGAAGGGCCTGGTCACCGGCGCGAACACGGACCAGCAGAGCGCCAGCGCGCTGCAGGCGCTGCGTGCCGCCGGCTGGGAAGCGGAGTCGGATGACCTGCACCCGTCGCTGGCCGCATTCGACGTCGCGGCAGCGATCGCGGTCACCTACGCCAGCGCCTATGCGCGCGCCAGCGTGACCGACAAGCTGTGCGGCTACAGCTTCGCCGCCACGCTGACCGACCTGAAGCCCGCCGCGATCGCGCCGGCCGCGCTGGCGTCGATGTACGCGACCGGCAACGGCATTCCGCCGCAGGCGCCGGTCCAGCTGATCAACGACCGCGATCCGCAGCATGGTCCGTACCTGAACCTGCCGTCGGTTTCCGCCTCGACCCAGCGCGCCGACCTCAACTACGACGGCGCCAGCTGCCTGCGCAACCTGCTGACCGGTTCCGATGCCGCGGCACTTGCGCTGCAGGCGGGCCAGGCGCTGACGCTGCGCAACGGCAACCTGCGCGGCAAGCCGGCGCTGATCGTGCATGGGCGCAGCGACGCGCTGCTGCCGGTCAACCACACCTCACGCCCGTACCTGGGGCTGAACCGCCAGCAGGAAGGCGTGACCAGCAAGCTCTCCTACGTGGAGGTCGAGAACGCCCAGCATTTCGATGCCTTCATCGGTGTGGTGCCGGGCTACAGCAACCGCTACGTGCCGCTGCACGTCTACCTGAACCGGGCGCTGGATGCGGTCTACGACAACCTGACCACCGGCAAGGCGCTGCCGCCGTCGCAGGTGGTGCGCACCACGCCGCGGGGAGGCACCCTCAACACCCCTGCGCCGGCGCTGCTGCCGTCCAACGTGCCGCCGATCGCCGCCACGCCGGCGCCGGGCAACGCCATCACCGTCAACGCCAATACCGTACAGGTGCCCGACTGATGCACGACGACCCGCCGCGCGTGCTGTCGCAGCGCGATTTCGACCGCTTCGCCGCGCTGTCGCGCGACGATAACCCGATCCACTGCGATCCGGCCTTTGCCCGTGGCACGCATTTCGGTGCCACGGTGGCGCACGGCATGTTCCTGTTCTCGCTGCTGTGCGCGCATACCGCGCGGCAGCTGCGGGAACCGGCCTTGCCAGTCGCGCAGACGCTGATGTTTCCGGCACCGGCGTTCGTTGGCGATGCCGTGCGGTTTGCACTGTCTGCGCAGCCGGTGCCCGCAGGGCTGGCTGCCTTTGCCACGACGGTCAGTGCGGCCGCGCCCGGCCAGCCAGCGCGGGTGGCCGCCGCCGGCGAATCGCGCTGGCTGGCGGTCGCGAGTCCGGCCGCACTGGGCAGCCTGCCAGCCGGAGCGGACGCGGCTGCGCAGGACGGCGACGCGGCCCTGTACGGCCTGCGTCCGGGCCAGCAAGCGGCAGCAGTGCGGACTTTCACCTCGGCGGACCTCGACGAGTACATCGCGCTCACCGGCGATGCCAACCCGTTCCACGCCGATGCCGGCTTCGCCCGCGCACGGGGCTTCGCCGGCCCGGTGGTGCCGTTGCCGTTGCTCGCCGGCATGTTCTCGGACCTGCTCGGCACCCGGCTGCCGGGGCGCGGCACCGGCTGGATGAAGCAGTCGCTGCGGCTGGCCGCGCCGGCCCGGCTGGATGAGCCGCTGACGGCGCGCGTGCGGATCGTGCGGCTGCGCGCCGACAAGGATCTGGTCAACCTGGCCAGCGAGGTCACTGGCGCGGACGGCAAGGTGGTGGTGCAGGGCGAGTCGCTGGTGCTGGTGCGCAACCTGGCCGACAAGGGCGCCGAGCACGCCGCGTAGACTGGGCGCGTATCGCGAGCATCACTTGCCGCCGGCGGGCTTCCGCGCTGCCGGCGCCCGACATCGCAACGCCGCACAGAATGCGGCCTTGAAATGTCACGGCAAAGCCTTATCTTTCGGTATGACCAGTGTCCGGCAGGGCATACGGGCGCGCCGGCAACCACGGCCGGCGCCAGCGCCCCCGCATCAGGACACGACCTATCCGAGAGAGGGAATCCTTATGCGTCTTGACAAGCTGACCACCCGGTTCCAGGAAGCGCTGGCTGATGCGCAAAGCCTGGCGCTGGCCAACGACAACCAGTACATCGATCCGCAGCACGTGCTGCGCGCCCTGCTGGCGCAGGACGACGGCGCCGCCAAGGCGCTGCTGGCGCGCGCCGGCGCCAACGTGCAGGGCCTGCAGACGGCGCTGGACGCCGCCATCAAGCGCCTGCCGCAAGTGCAGGGCACCAGCGAGGTCCAGATCGGGCGCGAGCTGGTGAACCTGCTCAACGCCACCGAGAAGGAAGCGATCAAGCGCGGCGACCAGTTCATCGCCAGCGAGCTGTTCCTGCTGGCCGTCGCCGACGACAAGGGCGACGCCGGCCGCATCGCGCGTGAAAACGGCCTGAACCGCAAGTCGCTCGAGTCGGCCATCCAGGCCGTGCGCGGCGGCGATTCGGTCAACAGCGCCGAGGCCGAAGGCCAGCGCGAGGCCCTGAAGAAATACACCATCGACCTGACCGAGCGCGCCCGCATCGGCAAGCTCGATCCCGTGATCGGCCGCGACGACGAGATCCGCCGCGCGATCCAGATCCTGCAGCGCCGCACCAAGAACAACCCGGTGCTGATCGGCGAGCCGGGCGTGGGCAAGACCGCCATCGTCGAAGGCCTGGCGCAGCGCATCGTCAACGGCGAAGTGCCGGAAAGCCTGAAGAACAAGCGCGTGCTGGTGCTGGACATGGCCGGCCTGCTGGCCGGTGCCAAGTACCGCGGCGAGTTCGAGGAGCGGCTGAAAGCCGTGCTGAACGACGTGGCCAAGGATGAAGGCCAGACCATCGTCTTCATCGACGAGATCCACACCATGGTCGGCGCCGGCAAGGCCGAGGGCGCAATCGATGCGGGCAACATGCTCAAGCCGGCGCTCGCGCGCGGCGAGCTGCACTGCATCGGCGCGACCACGCTGGATGAATACCGCAAGTACATCGAGAAGGATGCCGCGCTCGAGCGCCGCTTCCAGAAGGTGCTGGTGGATGAGCCGAGCGTCGAGGCCACCATTGCCATCCTGCGCGGCCTGCAGGAAAAGTATGAGCTGCACCACGGCGTCGAGATCACCGACCCGGCCATCGTCGCCGCGGCGGAGCTGTCGCATCGCTATATCACCGACCGCTTCCTGCCCGACAAGGCGATCGACCTGATCGACGAGGCCGCCGCGCGCATCAAGATGGAAATCGATTCCAAGCCGGAGTCGATGGACAAGCTCGAGCGCCGCACCATCCAGCTGAAGATCGAGCGCGAGGCAGTCAAGAAAGAGACCGACGAAGCGTCGATGAAGCGCCTGGAGCTGATCGAGCAGGAAATCGCGCGCCTGGAGAAGGAGTACGCCGACCTCGACGAAATCTGGAAGGCCGAGAAGGGCGCCGCGCAGGGCACGGCCGCGCTGAAGGAAGAGATCGAGAAGGTCAAGCTGGAAATCTCCAGGCTGCAGCGCGAAGGCAAGCTCGACAAGGTCGCCGAGCTGCAGTACGGCAAGCTGCCCGGCCTGGAAGGCAAGCTCAAGGCCGCGACCGATGCCGAGGCCAGCGAGCAGAAGCAGCCCAACAAGCTGCTGCGCACGCAGGTGGGCGCAGAGGAAATCGCCGAAGTGGTCAGCCGCGCCACCGGCATCCCGGTATCGAAGATGATGCAGGGCGAGCGCGAGAAGCTGCTGAAGATGGAAGACCGCCTGCATGCGCGCGTGGTGGGCCAGGACGAGGCCGTGCGGCTGGTGTCCGACGCCATCCGCCGTTCGCGTGCCGGGCTGGCGGACGAGAACAAGCCCTACGGCTCGTTCCTGTTCCTGGGCCCGACCGGCGTCGGCAAGACCGAGCTGTGCAAGGCGCTGGCCGAGTTCATGTTCGACTCGGAAGAGCACCTGATCCGCATCGACATGAGCGAATTCATGGAGAAGCACAGCGTCAGCCGCCTGATCGGCGCGCCGCCGGGATACGTCGGCTATGAAGAAGGCGGCTACCTGACCGAAGCCGTGCGGCGCAAGCCGTACAGCGTGGTGCTGCTCGACGAAGTCGAGAAGGCGCACCCGGACGTCTTCAACGTGCTGCTGCAGGTGCTGGACGACGGCCGCCTGACCGATGGCCAGGGCCGCACCGTGGACTTCAAGAACACGGTGATCGTGATGACGTCCAACCTCGGTTCGCAGATCATCCAGTCGATGGCCGGCGAGCCGCAGGAGGCGATCAAGGGCGCGGTCTGGCAGGAAGTGCGCACGCATTTCCGGCCGGAATTCCTCAACCGGATCGACGAAGTGGTGGTGTTCCACGCGCTCGACCAGAAGAACATCGAATCGATCGCGCGCATCCAGCTGCAGCGCCTGCAGGCCCGCCTGGCCCGCATGGACATGACGCTGGAGGTCAGCGACCATGCGCTGGAGAAGATCGCCAGCGCCGGCTACGACCCGGTGTTCGGGGCGCGGCCGCTCAAGCGTGCGATCCAGCAGCAGATCGAGAACCCGGTGGCACGCGCCATCCTGGAAGGCAAGTTCGCGGCCAAGGATGTGGTGCCGGTGGATTATGTCGATGGCGAGTTCACGTTCGGGCGGAAGCTGGATTAAGTCAGGCCCAGCGGCGCTTCGATCCGCTGCCGGTTGGCTCCCCTCTCCCGCTTGCGGGAGAGGGGCCGGGGGTGAGGGCAGGCGCTGGCACACCGGCGGCCTTCACTTCGTCGAAAATCCCGGCCCTCACCCCAACCCTCTCCCGCGCGCGGGAGAGGGAGCACACCAGCGGTCGATCACAGTCAGGCCCCTGCCAGTTTGCGCAGAACCTTTTTTTTCTTCGGGACTCAAGCCTCCTCACATCGTGAGGTCAAGTCTTTTCCGCCGAGTTCGATGCCCGGTACCGGCTCGGGGGCATGGGTTCGATCTTGTTCCAGCAACTGCGGAAGGCCTGAACGCTGCTGAAGCCGGACTTCAACGAAATTTCTTCTACGGAGAGGTTTGAAGCGGTCAGCAGCTTCCTTGCGCGTGCCATGCGCAAGGCAAGCTGGTACTGCTTTGGTGTCAGCCCCGTCTCTTCCAGGAACACGCGGGAAAGATGCCTGACGCTGATCGCAAAGGCCCGGGCGAAGCGGGGATCGGACACCGAAGCTTCCAGGTTTCGCGAGATGGCATCCTGGACCGCATGGATCAACTGGTTGCCATGCGAGCGGGACTGGTACTGCGGGTCGAGTCGGGGATCATTGCTGAAGCGCCGGAATGGCACCACATTCTCGCGGGCTACACGAATGGCAGCCTCATCGCCAAAGATCTCCGCCACTAGCCTCAACGCCATGTCGATGCCCGATGCAACGCCCGCGGAGGTCCAGATATTTCCATCCGAGACAAAGACCCGGTTTTCAATCACCGAGGCCCGCGGCTGCCGCGCGCGAAGCTTCCTGATGAAGGCATGATGCGTGGTGCACAGCCGGCCATCGAGTAGTCCCGCATCACCCAGCAGGAAGGCGCCGGTGCAGACCGCAGCAATCGTCGTCGCAGGCGCCTTGCTTCCCGTGAACATGCGGCGCAGCCACGCAGCTGCATCGCGCCAGGGCTGCGATGCCATCAACGAAGGCTGCAGCTTGCTGCCGATCACTACCACCAGGTCCCGGCCATTGACGCGCGCAGGCAAGGCCTCGATTCGGTCCAGCGCCACACCCTGAAAGGCCTCCACGCCCGGATGCGGGCCGACGCAGTGAACGGAAAGCTGACCTATGCCTAGTTCCGATACCGTCGACAGGACCTGGAGCGGGCCTGCCAGATCCAGCAGGTGCACGCCGGGGAGTACGAGGAGGTAGGCGGATCTCATTTGGCGTCGATTCCGGGGGATGGCGGGCTGATGGGCTTTCTCGCTGCTGCAACCGCGCAGGATGGAAATTTTATAGCTGATCCGATATGGCCGGATCTTTGCTAACTCTGGCCAGTCGTTTGCTGGCTGGCTGCAGTTCGCACGCTTAGGATTTCAATCACCAAAAAAAGACGTGCAGGCTTCCCGTGAAAGACACAGTTCATTTCAAATGGCTCTCTGATCTGGCCGATGCGGAGGCTCATCTCATCGCCGAGCTTGTTGAATGCACGGCGTTAGACGGGGCCATGCTGGGCTATGCAAGACGCATGTCAGACGACGAGGCCGAGGGCTTCATGGCCGAGTTGCGCTATCGAATTTCCAAAGGTCATTCCCTGGCGTTGGTTGGCGTGGACAAGGGCAAGCCGGTCTTCTTCTGCATGATGACTCGCAGCGCCATGCCGAACTGTCGCCATCGTGCTGAATTGAGCAAGGGAGTCGTTCATCCCGCATACCGTGGCCAGCACATCATTCCGCAGGCCTTTCGGAAAATCGTGCTCAAGGCGGAATCGCTGGGGATCGAGCAGCTGATTCTGGATGTGCGCGCGGGGAGCCGGGCTCACCTGCTGTGGCAGCGTTTCGGATTCAAGTCATATGGTTTGCTTGACGACTATGCGCGCGTAGGAAACGAAGTTTATCGCGGTGATTTTCTTGCGCAACCGGTCTGCGCCTTGCGAAAACATGTATTCCAGGATAAGCCATCAAAGGATCGTATCGGCATGATTAAAAGAGAGAATTTCAAGGAAGAGCTGCGCCATGTTCTGCATCGCAACCTGACCCTGGGCCATCCAATCTTCGAAGAACTCTTTGACCCGATGAAGCCAAACCTGCATCTGCTAAGGGCCACCGCGCTTCAGGGATACCAGTTGACGAAGAACTTCCTGTCTTACGTCGAGCATCTCTTCTTCCATTGCCCGCTCCCGAAATTCAAGCGCGCTCTCTTGATCAATATGTACGAGGAGGAAACAGGGCGCCTCTCCAGAAGTGACAATCATGTCGTTCTCATGCAGAACTTCTTGCACGCGATTGGTATCAGTGATTTCGAGCGTGATGCCGAGCTTCCGTTGCCTGCCACCAGCGCGCTGATCAACTACCGATTTGATGCCGTACGCGATCCGGCGAAGTATCACATCGGTGCTGCGGCGGTCATGATTGCCAGCGAGGGGCAGAATCTGGAAACGAAAGCGGGTGAGGCCCGCCATGAACTCTTCGGCAGGGTATATGGACTCGCCGAAGGCGATCTGCGGTTCTTCTCCGTCCATCAAGCCGAAGACGTCGGACACGTTGAGCAGGGACTGAATCTCGTTTCCGAGTTGTGCACGACAGCCAGGATGCAGGAAGAGGCGCTGTTTGCCGTTGACCATACGTGCAAGCTGTTCTACGCCATGTATGAAAATATATATGTGGAGAATTGTCGGAGGGCGCCAGGTCCAATAGTTCTTGGGGGTGGACGCTGAGATGAACGGGCACCGGAAGTCCCACGCCATCATCTATTTGCTGATCGCCATCGGCTTCGTCGTGATGTTTGTCTCCACGGCAATAAAAGGGATTTACCAGGTTTACTTTGTCCAGTTGGCGGAACACTACGGCCGAGGACGCGCGCAATTTGCCTGGTCAGGTGGACTGTTCATGCTCGCTACCGGATTTATGTCCCCTCTGGTGGGGGCGCTGAGCGATCGTGTCGGACCGTTACGTACGTCCGCCATTGGCGCATTCGCCGCGGGGGTGGCTTGTGTGAGCGTGGCGGTCTGGCATCAGTCGATTGTTTTCTTCAGCCTGGCCTTCGGTGTCATGGGCGCGTTTGGCCTCGCGGCAATGACCTTCGTACCGATGGGCATTCTGGTGGATCGGCTGTTTGAAGAGAGAAAGAAGGGCTTGGCATACGCGGTGGTGACCAATGGCACTGCGATTGGATTCATCGTACTTTCTCCCATGTGGATATGGTTGCAGCCTCAGGCAAGCTGGATGGCCATATTCGGTGCGGTCGGGGTCGTGCTGGCATTGCCCGTCTGCGCTGCCGTGTGGCTGGCTTCACGTTGGGAGCCTGCTTCCGGCCCTGCACCCAGCGTAGCAACTCACAAGGGAAATGCGAGCGCCTGGTCGGTGGTTCGGCAAGATTCCGTCTTTTACGTCCTGGCGGTCGGATTCTTCGGTTGTGGCGCGACGATGGCGTTTATTGATGTCCATCTTCTGGCGCACTGGCAGGATCAGGGCGTGCCACGGTTGGAGATGGCCTTTGCGATGAGCACCCTGGGCCTGCTTGAACTGCTTAGCGGGATTGCCTCAGGTGTGCTTGCCCTGCGCTTCGACAAGCACCGGTTGCTTGCGTTTTTTTATGCGATGCGGTCGCTGTCGATGCTGCTTCTTCTCGCGCCCTGGCTAGGGGTCCTGCCATTTGCAGTCCTGTTCGGCGCCAGCTATCTGGGCACGGTTATCCTGACCTCCATGTTTTGCTTCGAGCGATATGGCAGGCAGATCAAGGGTCGTGTGTTCGGCTTGCTCTTTCTTGTTCACCAACTCGGAGCGTTTCTGACTGTACAATTAGGGGCCTGGTCCTTTGAATCCAGTCGGAGCTACGTGCATGCCATCCTGGGACTCGCGTTGCTTACCCTGATCTCCGCCGTGTGCTCGTGGTTCGGCCTGCGCGGTCGTGGCCCGTTGCCCATTAGCTCTGAGCCGTCGCTAGATCGGGCCGCCCCAAGTCTCGATACCAATGGCTGAGCAAACCAGACGATCATGAACAGTTCCATGACACAAGCGGTACGAGTCGCTCAGTTCCAGGATTTGTCTGACTCCTTCTGCGAGCCAATTGCGTTGACGGCCGCATACGTGTTCGAGTCGGCCGCAGACGCAGCAGCCAGGTTCAGCGGTGCATCTTACTGCAACGTGTATTCACGTTTTACCAATCCGACCGTCCGTGCATTCGAGCGGCGTCTCGCAGCGCTGGAAGGCGCTGAAGATGCGGTGGCGTTCTCATCCGGGATGGCGGCGATTGCCGCAATCGCCCAAGCGCGACTCCGGACGGGGGTTAATGTGGTTTGTTCGCGGGATGTGTTTGGCACGACGCTGACGGCCTTTCAGTACTACTTCAAGAAATTTGGCGTTGACGTCCGCCTGGTTGATTTGACCGACCTGGCGCAATGGTCTGCCGCGATCGACGATAAAACCAGTCTTGCATTCCTGGAAACGCCGTCCAATCCGCTGCAGCAGGTTGCAGACATTCGGGCGGTTGCATCCCTCGTTCACGCGCATGGTGGCTTGCTGGCAGTGGATAATACGATGCTCACGCCAATTCTGCAGAAGCCTCTGCTCCACGGCGCAGATATGGTTGTACATTCCGCCGGAAAGTACATCGACGGGCAAGGTCGCTGTGTTGCGGGTGTCGTAGCGGGGCCCACTGTTTTAATGGAAGAAATGCGTGCTGTCGCTCGCACGCTGGGGCCAACACTGAGCGCCATGAACGCATGGCTATTGCTGAAGAGTCTTGAGACCCTCGAGCTTCGTGTCGAGGCAATCTCACAGAGCACACAGACGCTTGCAAACTGGCTGAAGGACCGGCGCGAGGTCGGTACTGTGTACTACAGCGGATTCCAGCCAGATCCGAAGCGAGACTTGGCCGAGCGTCAACATTGCGGCGCTGGCGGTGTCTTGAGCTTTGAGGTTGGCGATTCGCGCGAGAGCGCCTGGGCTTTTATTGACGCGCTTCGCCTTGTATCAATCGCTACGAATATCGGTGACACGCGTTCGATGGTGACGCATCCGGCGACGACGACCCATGGCAGGCTGACAGCGGAGGAGAGAAACCGAGCTGGAATTCGTGAGAGTCTGGTGCGCTTGTCGGTGGGGTTAGAAAGCGTCGATGACCTGCAAGCCGATATCGAGCAAGCTTTGCGATGTGTCGTCGAACCTCCCCGCGCCTGGATCAATTGATAATATGGAAAAGGGCTCCGCATATCCCTCGCCGGGAACGATGGTTTACATCATAGTTATCCACTTCCCGGTTGTTGGCTGGCGTTAGGAGGATGCCTTTGATGGTTGATCCAACGACGATCCAAACGCGCAAATGGACTCGCCTAGCGTGGGCCTGCCTGGCATTCCTTGCGAGCGTGCCGCTAGTCCTGGGCGCGGTCGAACTCGCCCGCGAACGTGTGGACGGCGTCATATTTGGCTTGCGTTGCGGTGGCTAGCACACCAGCATTTCGACTGCCGCCAAGCTTGGTCTTCCCTTCTTCGGCTGATGTTTCGCCGCGTGTAAGGCGGTCTGCACCGTGCAATTTTTTCACGCCGCGATACCTCGGGTATCGCCGCCAGCCGCGACCATCGCCCCACCAGCCTAGTGGCACACTTCTCGCGTTGCAAAAGGGTTGAGTTTCCGCACAAGGCGCTGCGCCCACGCAGCCCCCATTCCCCAGGAGCCCTTCCATGACCGACAAGCCTTTCCTCACAGACGTCAAGACACTGCGCGAGCGCGCCCGCCAGCACATCGACGAGGGTGCCGTGACCGCGGGCTACACGGCGGACCGCGAGACCGTGCTGAAGTTGCTCAACGATGCGCTGGCGACCGAGATCGTCTGCGTGTTGCGCTATCGCCGCCACTACTACATGGCCAAGGGGCCGAACTCCAAGAGCGTTGCCGATGAATTCCTGGCCCATTCCAACGAAGAGCAGGGCCATGCCGACCAGATTGCCGAACGCATCGTGCAGCTCGGCGGCGAGCCCGACTTCGCGCCCGACGGCCTGACCAGCCGCTCCCACGCGGAATATGTGGAGGGCACGTCCCTGACCGACATGATCAAGGAAGACCTGGTCGCCGAGCGCATCGCCATCGACAGCTATCGCGAGATCATCCAGTTCCTGGGCGAGCGCGACCCGACCTCGCGCCGGCTGATGGAGGAGATCCTGTCGGTGGAGGAAGAGCACGCCGACGAGATGGCCGACCTGCTGGCCCGGCAGTCCGGGCAGGAAGGCGGCTAAGCCCCGGCTCGCTTGCTGCCACATGGCCCGCGCTTGACCTTGGTCAAGCCGGGTTCGCAGGCCTGCCGCTAACATTCGCCCTGTCATGGAGATGCGGGGGCGCTCTTCATGACTTGTCTACCCGTTTCCAGAATGGAAACTTCGCCCGCACCGGTTTGCCGGTGCGGGCGTTTTCTTTTGTGCGTGCCGCTTGCGCCACCCGCGCACGGTTTTTCGCGCCGGTAGCTGCCCTTCACGGGCATGCCCATATTTCCGCCGGATCTTATGCAGAAAACAGCAAAGGATCGGCGAAACCCTTCGTTCCGTTCGGATAGCCCCGTCGGTAGTCTTGCTCCTGATACAGGCCCACCCGCCAGGCGGGCCACGCAAACAGGCGCACAGCGCCATTCACGACACTGACGGGAGCAACACAAGATGATCCGCAAACTGGCCATCGGCCTGGCCGTTCTGGCAGCCATCAGCGCGGCGCAGACCGCGAGCGCTGCCAACCTGCTGAACGTTTCCTACGATCCCACGCGCGAGCTGTATGTCGATGTCAACGCCGCCTTTGCCAAGGCATGGAAGGCGCAGGGCGGCGACGCCGTGAGCGTGCGCCAGTCGCACGGCGGTTCGGGCAAGCAGGCACGCTCGGTCATCGACGGCCTCGACGCCGACGTGGTCACGCTGGCGCTGGGCTACGACATCGACGCCATCGCGGACAAGGGCCTGATCAAGCCGGACTGGCAGAAGCGCCTGCCGCACAACGCCGCGCCGTACACCTCGACCATCGTGTTCCTGGTGCGCAAGGGCAATCCCAAGGGCATCAAGGACTGGGGCGACCTGGTCAAGCCGGGCGTGCAGGTGATTACGCCCAACCCCAAGACTTCGGGCGGCGCGCGCTGGAACTACCTGGCGGCGTGGGGCTATGCGCTGCGCCAGCCGGGCGGCAACGACGCCAGGGCGCGCGAATTCGTCGGCGAATTGCTCAAGCATGTGCCGGTGCTGGATTCGGGTGCGCGCGGCGCCACCACGACCTTTGTCGAGCGCGGCCTGGGCGATGTGCTGATCGCGTGGGAGAACGAAGCCATCCTGGCGATCAAGGAGCTGGGGCCGGACAAGTTCGATATCGTCGCGCCGTCGGTGTCGATCCTGGCCGAGCCGCCGGTGGCCGTGGTCGACAAGGTGGTCGACAAGAAGGGCACGCGCAAGGCGGCCGAGGCCTACCTGCAGTTCCTGTACACCGAGGAAGGGCAGGAGATCGCGGCCAAGAACTACTACCGCCCGATCTCGCAGAAGGTCGCGGCCAAGTACGCGGCCAACTTCCCGAAAGTGAAGCTGTTCACCATCGACGAGGTGTTCGGCGGCTGGCAGAAGGCGCAGAAGACCCACTTCGCCGACGGCGGCTCGTTCGACCAGATCTACCAGCCCGGCAAGAAATAACCCATCAGACCGGCGCGCCGGGCCGCGTGGGGCGGCCGCGGCGCCGACCGGCCCATCAAGAAGAAGGAAGCCCCGATGTCCATCCTGACGCTCTCCGGCAGCCCGTCGGTCCAGTCCCGTTCCGGCCATGTGCTGGCGCACCTGCGCGCCGCGCTGGAGGCTGCCGGCGAACGCACCCTCCACCTCGACCTGCGCGAACTGCCGGCGGGGCCGCTGCTGGCGGCGCGCGTGGACGACCCCGCCATCGCCGCCGCCACGCGCGCGGTGTCGGAAGCGCAAGTGGTCGTGCTGGCCACCCCGGTTTACAAGGCAGCCTACAGCGGCCTGCTGAAGGCTTTTCTCGACCTGCTGCCGCAGACCGGCCTGCGCGACAAGATCGTGCTGCCGATCGCCACCGGCGGCAGCCTCGCCCATGCACTGGCGATCGACTATGCGCTGCGGCCGGTGCTGTCCGCGCTGGGCTCGCGCCAGATCCTGCCCGGCATCTTTGCCGTGGACCAGCAGATCGACACCACCGAAGCCGCTGGCGCGCGCCAGGTGCGCTTCGATGCCGCGCTGTCGGCCCGCCTGGAGGAAGGCGTGCTGCGCGTGCGCGATGCGCTGGCGCATGCCCGTATCGAGGTCCCGCTCGACGTGCTGCCCGGCGCCTTCGTGCAACGCGCAGCGGCGATTGCGGTGGCCGAGCGATGTTCCGCCTGAACTGACTGACTGAAGTCGCGCCGGCCTGACCGGCGCAACGGCAGCCACGCCATGCCACCCGCACCGCGGGGTCGGCAGGAAGGCGTGCTGCCGCCAACACTCTCGCCATCCCATTCAGGAACATCGCATGACATCGAACACCTCGTCCGGCGGCGCCACGCAGCGCCGCCGCCTGATCACCGCCGCGCTGGTGCTGGCCACCGGCCTCGCCTACGGCCTGCTGCCGGGCCGCGCCGATGCGCAGTCCAAGAACATCGACGCCAAGGTGCTGCGCATCGGCTACCAGAAATACGGCACGCTGACGCTGCTGAAGGCGCGCGGTACGCTGGAGAAGCGGCTGGCGCCGCAAGGCATCACCGTCAAATGGACCGAGTTTCCCGCCGGCCCGCAGCTGCTGGAAGGGCTGAACGTCGGCGCGGTCGACTTCGGCACCGTCGGTGAAGCGCCGCCGATCTTCGCGCAGGCCGCGGGCGCGCAACTGGTCTATGTCGGCAACGAGCCGCCGGCGCCGACCGCAGAAGCCATCGTCGTGCCCAGGGGCTCGGCGATCCGCTCGGTGGCCGAGCTGCGCGGCAAGCGCGTAGCGCTGAACAAGGGGTCCAACGTGCATTACCTGCTGGTGCGCCAGCTCGAGAAGGCCGGCGTGCCGTACGGCGAGATCCAGCCGGTCTACCTGCCGCCCGCCGACGCGCGTGCCGCGTTCGAGCGCGGTGCGGTCGATGCATGGGTGATCTGGGATCCGTTCCTGGCCGCTGCCGAGAAGCAGCTCGGCGCGCGCGTGCTGGCCGATGGCCGCGACGCGGATGGCAGGAACGTGGTCAGCAACCACCAGTTCTACCTGGCCTCGCGGCCCTATGCGACGGCGAAGCCGGAAATCGTGGCCCTGATCCTGGACGAACTGGCCACGCTGGGCAAGTGGGCGGAAAAGAGCCCGAAGGATGCCACCGCCGTACTCAGCGGCGAAACCGGCCTGCCTGCCGATGTGCTCGACCTTGCGGTCTCGCGCTTCTCGTACGGCGCGCGCCCGGTCAGCGCCGGGGTGCTGGCCGAGCAGCAGCGCATCGCCGATGCCTTCCACTCGCTCAAGCTGATTCCCAAACCGGTCAAGGTGGCCGACGCGCGCTGGGACGCGCCGCAGCAGCAGGCGCAGCGCTAGCCAGCGCGCGTACCTGGCAAGCACATAAGGAGAACGACATGCACGTATTCTGGTTTATTCCCACCCACGGCGACAGCCGCTACCTCGGCACTTCCGAAGGCGCGCGCGAAGTCAGTTTCGACTACATGAAGCAGGTCGCCGTGGCCGCCGATACGCTGGGCTATGAAGGGGTGCTGATCCCCACCGGCCGTTCGTGCGAAGACCCGTGGGTGGCGGCGTCGGCGCTGGCGGCCGTCACGCAGCGCCTGAAGTTCCTGGTCGCGGTCCGCCCTGGCCTGATGGCGCCGACACTGGCCGCGCGCATGGCCGCCACCTTCGACCGCATCTCCAACGGCCGCCTGCTGATCAACCTCGTCACCGGCGGCGATACCGCCGAGCTGGAAGGCGACGGCCTGTTTCTCGACCATGCCGCGCGCTACGAGGCATCCGCCGAATTCCTGCGCATCTGGCGCGACGTGCTGGCGGCCAGCCATGACAGCGGGCAGGTCGAATTCACCGGCAAGCACCTGAGCGTGAAGGGTGCGCGCGTCCTGTATCCGCCGCTACAGCAGCCGCATCCGCCGGTGTACTTCGGCGGTTCGTCGGCGCCGGCGCATGCGCTGGCCGGCGAGCAGGTCGATACCTACCTGACCTGGGGCGAGCCGCCGGCAGACGTCGCGCAGAAGCTCGGCGACGTGCGCCGCCACGCCGCGCGCAACGGCCGCACGGTGAAGTTCGGCATCCGCCTGCACGTGATCGTGCGCGAGACCGATGCCGCCGCGTGGGCCGCCGCCGACGACCTGATCAGCCGGCTTGACGACGATACCGTGGCGCGCGCGCAGGCGGTGTTCGCCAAAATGGATTCGGAAGGGCAACGCCGCATGGCCGCATTGCATGCGGGCGGTGCGCGCCGCACGCGCGAGGCGCTGGAGATCAGCCCCAACCTGTGGGCCGGCGTGGGGCTGGTGCGCGGCGGCGCCGGCACGGCGCTGGTGGGCGATCCGCATACCGTGGCCGAACGCATGCGCGAGTACGCCGAGCTGGGCATCGATACCTTCGTGCTGTCCGGCTACCCGCACCTGGAGGAGGCCTACCGCTTTGCCGAACTGGTTTTCCCGCTGCTGCCGCGCGCGGTGCGCGACAAGCTGCCCGGCAAGGTGCTGTCGGGCCCGTTCGGCGAAGTGATGGCAACCGGCATCGTGCCGCGCGCCGCGCAAAGCTGAAGGGAGGGACCACCATGACCGCTCCGCAATTACCGCCGCCGCGCCACGCGCCGCAGGCCCTGTGGCGCGCGGCCGCGCCATGGATCGTGCCGGTGCTGCTGATCGTTGTATGGCAACTGGCGTCGCAGCACGGCTGGCTGTCCAGCCGCGTGCTGCCGGCCCCGCTGGCCGTGGTGCAGGCCGCGTGGGAACTGGCGCGCTCGGGCGAACTGTGGCGGCATGTCGGCGTCAGCACCTGGCGCGCGCTGATGGGATTTGCCATCGGCGGCGGGCTGGGCCTGCTGCTGGGGCTGCTGACCGGCACCTTCCGCACCGCCGCCACGCTGCTCGACAGCACGCTGCAGATGGTGCGCAACATCCCGGCGCTGGCGCTGATCCCGCTGGTGATCCTGTGGTTCGGCATCGACGAGAGCGCCAAGCTGTTCCTGGTCTCGCTGGGCGTGTTTTTCCCGGTGTACCTGAACACCTACCACGGCATCCGCTCGGTCGATGCGGGGCTGGTGGAGATGGCGCGCAGCTACGGCTTGTCCGGCTGGCAGCTGTATCGCGAGGTGATCCTGCCCGGCGCGCTGCCGGGCATCCTGGTGGGCGTGCGCTTTGCGCTGGGGCTGATGTGGGTGGTGCTGATCGTCGCGGAAACTATCTCCGCGCAGTCGGGCATCGGCTACATGACGATGAATGCGCGCGAATTCCTGCAGACCGACGTGGTGCTGGTCGGCATCCTGCTCTATGCGCTGCTGGGCAAGCTGGCCGACTGGCTGTCGCGCGGGCTGGAGCGCTACTGGCTGCGCTGGCACCCGGGCTACGCCGCGGCCTGAGCGGCGCGGCACCAATCAAGGCAAGGAGATCGACATGCAAATGTATCCGGTGGAACAAGCGGCGTTGGCCGAGCTGGAAGCAGGCCTGGCGCGCCGCGAGGCGGCCCGTCCGGTGGCCGAGGCGCCGGCGGCGCAGGGCGCGGCGGGCGGCGTGGAGTTGCAGGTGCGCCAGGTGGTCAAGCGCTATGACGGCCGCGAAGTGCTGCACGACGTGGCGCTGGACGTGGCGCCGGGCGAGTTCCTGGCGATCGTCGGGCGCAGCGGCTGCGGCAAGAGCACGCTGCTGCGGCTGGTGGCGGGGCTGGAAGCGGCCGATGGCGGCAGCATCACCGTGGCTGGCGAAGCCGCTGCCAAAGGCCGCCCCAGCCAGGCCGATGTGCGCGTGATGTTCCAGGATGCACGGCTGCTGCCGTGGAAGCGCGTGCTGGACAATGTGGCGCTGGGCCTGCCGCGCGCGCGTCGCGGTGACGCTGCCAATGTGCTGGCACAGGTGGGCCTGGCCGACCGCGCCAGGGAGTGGCCGGCGCGGCTGTCCGGCGGCCAGCGCCAGCGCGTGGCGCTGGCGCGCGCGCTGGTGCATCACCCGCAGCTGTTGCTGCTCGACGAACCGCTGGGCGCGCTGGATGCGCTGACCCGCATCGAGATGCAGGCGCTGATCGAATCGCTGTGGCGCCGGCTGGGCTTTACCGCCTTGCTGGTCACGCACGACGTATCCGAAGCGGTGGCGCTGGCCGACCGCATCGTGCTGATCGAGGACGGCCGCATCGCCATGGATACGCGCGTGGCGCTGGCGCGGCCGCGCGAACGCGGTGCGGCGGGCTTTGCGCAACTGGAAGCCGAGGTGCTGCAGCGGGTGATGCGGCCGGCGCCGGCTGCCGCGCCCGCCGCGGCTGCGCCGCTGAATGTGAGCTGGGCGGCCTGACGGCGCATATCGACAGTCCTAAATCTTCATACGCCGGCGCCAGCCTGGCTCCTATCATGAGCAGGCAGGCCGCCGCTGCCATCGCGCTTGCCCATCACCAATCAGACCGTAGGCCCGGACGGCCCGGTCAACCCAAGGATCACCATGCCAGGCGTGCATGAACCCGCGGGCGCAGCGTCTGCGCTCCAACGTTATCTCGATGCGCTGCCGCGCCAGCCGCTGGCGGACCGGCAACTGTGGCGCGATGCGCGCGGGCAGGTGCAGGGCCAGTTCTTCAACTGCTCGCTGACCAGCGCGTTCGAGCCGCTGGTCACGCTGGCGGACCGGCAGGTGGTGGCGCATGAAGGCTCCATCCACACCTATGCCGAGGACGGCGTCGGCCTGGCGGCATGGAAGCTGTTCGCGATGGCGGCGGACGACCACACGCTGGTGTCGCTGGACCGGCTTTCGCGCCTGCTGCATGCGATCAACTACTTTGCCGCGGACGGCGAGCACAAGCTGGTGCTGAACGTGCACAACCGGCTGCTGGCCGCGGTCGCCGACGACCACGGCGCGGCCTTCCGGCGCGCGCTGCAGTCGCTGGGGCTGCCGCTGGAGCGCTTTGTGATCCAGGTGCCGGCCAGCGCCAACGATGACCTGGGGCTGCTGCTGCATGTGGTCGGCAACTACCGGCGCAACGGCTTCGCGGTGAGCCTGCAGGCCTCGGACCCGGCCGAGGCGGGTGCGCTGATGGCGCATGCGCTGCCGGACTGGCTCAAGCTGGACATGCGCCGCACCTGGACCGACCGCCAGCTGTCCGGACTGCGTGCCAGCGCGGCCAGCGCCGGCGTCACGCTGATCGGGCGGCGCCTGCAGGACGCCGAGAGCATCGAGCGCCTGCAGGCGGCCGGCATCGGCCTGGGGCAGGGCGCATTTGCCGGCGGGCTGGTGAACGCGGCAGGGCTGCGCGGAGTGGATGCCGCAGGCGCGTCCCATGCCACCACGTCCCGTGCACTGAGCGAGGAGCCACTATGACGCAATCGGACAGAACCCCGCCGGGCCGCGCCGTGCGGCCGGAAATCCCGCGCCACCTGCAAGTGCTGACCGTGCCCGGATTGCACGGCAGCGGCCCGGGGCACTGGCAGAGCCGCTGGGAACAGCAGTTCCCGGGCTGGCAGCGGGTGGAGCAGCACGACTGGTCGCGGCCGAGCCTGCCGCTGTGGGCGGAGCGTGTTTCCGAGGGCGTGATGCGCGCCCGGCGCGTCGCCGCGCGCGGCGCCGTGCTGGTGGCGCACAGCTTCGGCTGCCTGGCCGCGCTGCGCCAGGCGGCGCTGGACCCGGTGGGGATCGCCGGGGCGTTGCTGGTGGCGCCGGCGGACCCGGACAAGTTCGGCGTGGCAGGCTTGCTGCCGGCGTACCGGCTGCCGTTTCCGACGATTCTCGTGGCCAGCCGCAACGACCCGTGGATGCCGCAGCGCACCGCCTTCTCCTGGGGCACCCTGTGGGGCAGCGAGCTGGTCGACGTGGGCCATCTTGGCCATATCAATGCCGACTCGGGACTGGGCGAGTGGCCCGAAGGCCTCGCGCTACTGGATACGCTGGTGCAACGGATCGACACGGCAGCCGATGCCGGCGCGGAAAGTGGCTCGAACACCCCTTGGGAGGCGGGCGTCGAGGTGGCCTCCGCGGTCCCTTATATCTAAATCGTCTAAGAAAATTCATAAAGATTCGTTCTTTTTATAAGAGTGGCTCTGCAGAATCTGTCTCGTAGGCCGGCGCAACAGGCACCGGCGTCATAAAGAACGGCGTGCCGGCGGGGCCATCGGCCCTGGCAACGCACCGTTCACAGACGAGACGACATGCCTCCATCCATCTCCCTGGCGGACACGCCGCCGCCAGCCGCCCCCCGCGCGCCCGAGTCCGGCGCCGCGCGCGCGCCGCGCAACCCGTCGCGGCAGCGCTTCACCGTGCTGCCGGGCTTCGGCCTGTCGCTCGGGTTCACGCTGTTCTACCTGACGCTGATCGTGCTGGTGCCGCTTTCGGCCACGTTCCTGAAGACGTTCACCATGACGTGGGACGCGTTCTGGACCGCGATCACCGCGCCGCGCGTGGTGGCCTCGCTGCAACTGAGCTTTGGCGCGTCGCTGGTCGCGGCCATCGTCAATACGGTGTTCGGGCTGATCGTGGCGTGGGTGCTGGTGCGCTACCGCTTTGTCGGCAAGCGCCTGATCGATGCGCTGGTCGACCTGCCGTTCGCGCTGCCGACCGCGGTGGCGGGCATCGCGCTGACCGCGCTGTTCGCCGGCAACGGCTGGATCGGCCGCTACCTGGAGCCGCTCGGCATCAAGGTCGCGTTCACGCCGCTGGGCGTGGTGGTGGCGCTGACCTTTATCGGGCTGCCGTTCGTGGTGCGCACGGTGCAGCCGGTGCTGGAAGACGTCGAGCAGGAACTGGAAGAAGCCGCGGCCAGCCTGGGCGCGAACCGGCTGCAGACTTTCCGCCGCGTGATCCTGCCGGCGATCCTGCCGGCGCTGCTGACCGGGTTTGCGCTGTCGTTCGCGCGCGCCACCGGCGAGTACGGCTCGGTGGTGTTTATCTCGGGCAACATGCCGATGGTGTCGGAGATCGCGCCGCTGATGATCTATTCCAAGCTGGAGCAGTACGACTACGCCGGCGCCACCGCGGTGGCGGTGGTGATGCTGGTGATCTCGTTCGGCCTGCTGCTGCTGATCAACCTGCTGCAGGCCTGGACGCGCCGCCACCAGTCTGGTGCGCGCGCCGCGCTGGCGCCTGAAGCGCCCGCCACGCTGGCGCCCAAAGCGCCCACCATGGACAAGGAGTTCTGAGATGGCCGGAGCAATCGCAGCACGCCTGGGCGGGCAGGGCAACGCCCGCGGCCATCACCGCTTCGACGCCACCGGCGAGGCGCCATGGGTGCGCTACACGCTGATCGCGCTGGCAGTGCTGTTCCTGACGCTGTTCCTATTCGTGCCGCTGGCGTCGGTGTTCTATGAAGCCTTGCGCAAGGGCGTGCAGACCTACTGGGAAGCGCTGGTCGAGCCCGACGCGCTGGCCGCGATCCAGCTCACGCTGACGGTGGCGGCGATCGCGGTGCCGCTGAACGTGGTGTTCGGCGTGGCGGCGGCGTGGGCCATCGCCAAGTTCGACTTCCGCGGCAAGAACCTGCTGATCACGCTGATCGACCTGCCGTTCTCGGTGTCGCCGGTGATCTCCGGGCTGGTCTATGTGCTGCTGTTCGGCGCGCAGGGCTGGCTGGGTCCGTGGCTGGAAGCGCACGACATCAAGATCATGTTCGCGGTGCCGGGCATCGTGCTGGCCACCATCTTCGTGACCTTCCCCTTCGTCGCGCGCGAGCTGATCCCGCTGATGCAGGCGCAGGGCAGCGAGGAGGAAGAGGCCGCGATCGTGCTGGGCGCGTCGGGCTGGCAGACCTTCCGCCATATCACGCTGCCCAATATCCGCTGGGGCCTGCTGTACGGCGTGATCCTGTGCAATGCGCGCGCGATGGGAGAGTTCGGCGCGGTGTCGGTGGTGTCGGGCCATATCCGCGGGCTGACCAACACCATGCCGCTGCACGTCGAGATCCTCTACAACGAGTACAACTTCGCGGCCGCGTTCGCGGTGGCGTCGCTGCTGACGCTGCTGGCGCTGGTCACGCTGGGCATCAAGACGCTGGTGGAATTCCGCGCCCGCAAGGAAACCGAAGCGGCCGCGCCCGAGCGGCCGCTGGCAAGCCTGCCGACATCAGTGCAAGGACAAGCATCATGAGCATCCAGGTCAAGAACGTAGAGAAGCGCTTTGGCGATTTCGTCGCGCTGGACAATGTCTCGCTCGATTTCGACGAGGGCGAGCTGACCGCGCTGCTGGGGCCGTCCGGCTGCGGCAAGACCACGCTGCTGCGCATCATCGCCGGCCTGGAGCGCGCCGACGCCGGCCAGATCGTGCTGGCCGGGCGCGATGCCTCGGACCAGCATGTGCGCCAGCGGCAGGTGGGCTTCGTGTTCCAGCATTACGCGCTGTTCAAGCATATGAGCGTGTTCGAGAACGTGGCCTTCGGCCTGCGCGTGAAGCCGCGCGCCGAGCGCCCGAGCGAAGCGCAGATCCGCGAGAAGGTGCATGCGCTGCTGGACCTGGTCCAGCTCGACTGGCTCGCCGACCGCTACCCGGCGCAGCTGTCGGGCGGGCAGCGCCAGCGCATCGCGCTGGCGCGCGCGCTGGCGGTGGAGCCGCGCGTGCTGCTGCTCGACGAGCCGTTCGGCGCGCTCGACGCCAAGGTGCGCAAGGAACTGCGCCGCTGGCTGCGGCGCCTGCACGACGAGCTGCATGTGACCAGCGTGTTCGTCACGCACGACCAGGAAGAGGCGCTGGAAGTGGCCGACCAGGTGGTGCTGATGAACCGCGGCCGCGTCGAGCAGTACGGCTCGCCCGAGGCGGTCTACAACCATCCGGCCACGCCGTTCGTGTTCGGCTTCCTCGGCAACGTGAACCTGTTCCATGGCCGGCTGGAAGTGGGCGAGCGCGGCGGCCTGCTGCACACCGGCGACGCGGTGCTGCCGGTGGTCGGCAGCGGCCACGAGAGCGCCGGCGATGCGGTCGCCTATGTCCGCCCGCACGACCTGGACCTGGAGCGCTATGCGCCCGGCGCCGACGGCATCGCCGTGACGCTGCGCCGCGCGCTGACGCTGGGCCCGGTGGCGCAGCTCGAGCTCGAGCGCGAAGACAACCAGGACGTGATCGAGGTGGCGCTGCCGCTCGAGCGCTTCCGCCATGCGGGCTTCCGCGAAGGCGAGCTGCTTGCCGTGCGTCCGCGCCAGCTGCGCGTCTTTACGCAGGCCAACGGCAACGCCCCCACCCAGAAACCAGAGGCCGCACGATGAACTTCCAGCAACTCCGTTCGATCCGCGAGGCGGTGCGCCGCCAGTTCAACCTGACCGAGGTCGCCAACGCGCTCTATACCTCGCAGCCTGGCGTATCGCGCCAGATCCGCGAGCTGGAGGAAGAGCTGGGCGTGGAGATCTTCGAGCGCTACGGCAAGCGCCTGACCGGGCTGACCGAGCCCGGCCGCGAGATCGTGCGCATCGTCGAGCGGCTGCTGCTCGAGGCCGAGAACCTGCGCCAGGCCGGCGACGAATACGCCGGCCGCCACACCGGCCGGCTCACCGTCGCCACCACCCACACGCAGGCGCGCTATGCCCTGCCGCGCGTGGTGCAGGCCTTCCGCCGCGAATACCCGCATGTGACGCTGGCACTGCAGGAGGCGTCGCCCACGCATATCGTCGAGCTGCTGCTGACCGGGCAGGCCGATATCGGCATCGCCACCGAGGCGCTGGCGACCGAGGCCGGGCTGACCTCGTTCGAGGCCTACAGCTGGCAGCACGTGCTGGTGGTGTCGCCGGACCATCCGCTCACGCGGCTGCCGGAACCGACCCTCGAAGACGTGGCCGGCTTCCAGCTGATCACCTACGACGCCGGCTTCACCGGCCGCCGCAAGATCGACAGCGCCTTTGCCGCGGCCGGGCTGCAGCCCGAGATCGTGCTGACGGCGCTGGACGCGGACGTGATCAAGACCTATGCCGAACTGGACCTGGGTGTCGGCATCATCGCCTCGATGGCCTATGACGAGCGCAAGGACTCCGGGCTGGTGCGGATCTCGGCCGACCACCTGTTCGCGCCCAACACCACCAGCGTGGCGGTGCGCCGCGGCGCTTACCTGCGCGGCTATGCGCACGCCTTCATCAATATGTTTGCCCCGCACCTGTCGCGCGACACCGTGACCAGCGCGCTGTCCGAGCAGGACCGCCAGGCGCTGGCGGCCTGAACCGTCGCGCGGCGGCGGCCGCACCCGGCGGGCGGGCAGGTCACGCCGTCCGCACCCGCCCGGTGCCGTTCGCACCCCGTGCCCGCCGTTCGTCGCAAGAGACTTTCTTCAGCCTCCTCCCCGGGGTACATTCCCTGCACGTGCCCGAGCCGGCGTTCCGGCTGGTGCCGCACGTGTACCGCAGCGCAACAAAGTTTGCGCGCGGCCGCCGGTCAGCAAGGACCGGGCAAGGGAGAGAGAGACGATCATGCGCGACGACGAACCGCTGCTGCGCTGGCAGTGGCGCGGCTATGCCCGCAACCACCAGCATCCCCGCAACCTGCTGCTGCATATCGTGGCCGTGCCGATGTTCATGGCCGGCACCGTGCTGGGCCTCTATGGCCTGCTGCGCCTGAACCTGCCGGCGATCGCGCTGGGGCTGGTCTGCATGGGCATGTCGATGGCGCTGCAGGGGCGCGGCCACCGGCTGGAAGCCCATGCGCCGGAACCGTTTGCCGGGCCCGCCGACATCGCCGGCCGTCTCCTGGCCGAGCAGTGGATCACCTTTCCGCGCTATGTGCTGTCCGGGCAATGGTGGCGCGCGCTGGCCTGCCGCGGCGCGGCGCCGGCGTGTCGTTCCGGCGACGCGACCGGGCAGGGCGGCTGACGCACCCGTACGTACGCCTACGCACCCGTGGCCGACCCATCACCTGCTGTATTGCGCATGGCGAAAGCCGCGCTAACATGAACCCCATGGACCGCTGCTTCTCACACGCCTGCACCGCCATCCCGTCCCGGCTCAATATCCTCGGGCGCGACCTGCTGTTCGTGCTGTGCATGAACTCGGTGATCGCCATCAGCCTGAACTACGGCTTCCAGACCGGCGGCTCGCTGTGGCACAACTTCGTCTACAGCCAGCTGATCGGCCTGTCGATCTGGGTGCTGATCGACATCCCGCGCGTGGTGATCTGGTGGAACGACCGGCCGCGCCGCTGGCCGTTCCTGCTGCTCGCCGCCGCGGCGGTGCCGGCCGGCGTGGTGTTCGGCAGCTGGGCCACGCGCGTGGTGCTGGACCTGCCGCCCAAGTCGGCCGACGAGGCCGGCGGCATGCTGCGCATGTGCCTGGTGGTCGGCATGCTGGCGGCCGCGTCGATGATCTATTTCTACTGGTCGCGCGAGAAGCTGGCGTCGCTGGAGCGGCAGGCGGCGCTGGACGCGCTGCAGCGCGAGGAAGCCGAAAAGCAGCTGGTGCGGGCGCAGCTGATGGCGCTGCAGGCGCAGATCGAGCCGCATTTCCTGTTCAACTCGCTGGCCAACCTCGACGGGCTGATCGCCACGGACCCGCCGGCCGCGCGGCAGCTGCTGCAGCGGCTGATCGGCTTCCTGCGCATGTCGCTGGCGCATACCCGCGCCGAGCAATGCACGCTGCGCCAGGAGTTCGAGCTGCTGCGCAGCTATCTCGAGATCCAGGCGATGCGCTTCGGCCAGCGGCTCTCGTACCAGATCGACCTGCCGCGCGAACTGGCGAAGGTGGAAATCCCGCCGATGCTGATCCAGCCGCTGGTGGAGAACGCGGTCACGCACGGCATCGAGCCCTGCATGATCGGCGGCCAGATCCGGCTGTCGGCGCGCGCCGCCGGCGACAATGCGGTGCAGGTGGTGATTGCCGATACCGGGGTGGGTTTCGGCCATGCCTCGGGCAAGGGCTCGGGGCTGGGCATCACCCATGTGCGCGAGCGGCTGGCGCGCATCTTCGGTGCGGCGGCCTCGATGCAGATGGAAGAGAACACGCCGCGCGGCGTGGTGGTGCGGCTGACGCTGCCGCTGGAGCGCCCGGCCGAAGCGCCCGCCGTGGTCCAGACCGCCCCCGCCGTGCCGGAGGGCATGCCGGTATCCGCCCCCGCCATGCCGCGGATCTGACGCGCACTGGCTGCCCGTTCGCCTGACAAGAAGAAGCGCTGCAGGCCGCGCCCGTGCCGGTGCGCCTGCCGTGCCACGAACCTGCTACCGCCCCACGCCCCCCACGTCCCCACGCCCCCATGAATCCGACCCTGCTGATTGCCGACGACGAAGCGCTGCTCGCACGCGTGCTCGAATCCGAACTGGCGGCCCTGTGGCCCGAGGCCCGGGTCGTGTCCGTGGTCCACGACGGCGTGGCCGCGCTGGCGGCGGCGCGCGAGCACCAGCCGCGCGTGGCCTTCCTGGATATCCGCATGCCGGGCATGAGCGGCATGGACGTGGCGCGCGAGCTGATCGAATTCGATGCCCCGCCGCTGGTGGTGTTCGTCACCGCCTACGACCAGTTTGCGCTCGAGGCCTTCGAGCGCGCCGCGGTGGACTACGTGCTCAAGCCGGTGCAGCGCGAGCGGCTGGAGGCGACCGTGCAGCGCCTGAAGGCCAGGCTGGCCGATCCCGCCGATGCAGAGGACGGCGACGAGGCGGCAGCGGTGGCCGCGATGACCGCGATGACCGATACCGACCGGCTCGGCCAGCTGCTGGCGCGCCTGGAGTCGCTGGAGAACGTCGGGCCCGGCGCGCCGCAGCGCCAGTACCTGCGCTTTATCAAGGCGCTGGTGGGGCAGGAGGTACGCATCATCCCGGTCGACGAGGTGATCTACCTCGAGGCCACCGACAAATACGTCAACGTGGTCTCGGGCGCCGGCGAGGCGCTGATCCGCACGAGCCTGCGCGAACTGACGCAGCAGCTCGATCCGGAGCGCTTCTGGCAGGTGCACCGCGGCACCGTGGTCAACATCAGCTGCGTGGCCAGCGCGGTCAACCAGTCGCTGGGCCGGCTGTCGCTGCGGTTGCGCGACCGCCCGGAGTTGCTGCCGGTGGCGCGCCAGTACGCGCACCTGTTCAAGCAGATGTGAGGGCGGGGCAGGGCAGGGATCGCCCCGGAGCGGGGCGGCGTGGCCGCCACCTGCCAGCAGCGGGCAGGGGTTTTCCTCTATGATGCGGGCTTCGGCCCGTATTTTTTTTGCCCGCCGCCCAGCCCACCGCATCGCCCCTCCGACCGCCCGCGCCATGTCCACCGCCGCCCTCGAACCCACGTCCAATTCCCTTCGCCACGATGCCCAGGTGATCGGGCTGGTGGGGCTGGCGCATGGGGTCTCGCACTTCTACCACCTGTTGCTGGCGCCGCTGTTCCCGTGGATCAAGGCCGAGTTCGGGCTCAGCTATGCCGAGCTGGGGCTGCTGATGACGGTGTTCTTCGCGGTCTCGGCGGTGGTGCAGACCGCGTCAGGCTTCGTGGTCGACCGCTTCGGCGCCCGGCCGGTGCTGTTCGGCGGGCTGGCCTGCCTGGGCGCGGCGGCCTTGCTGCTGTCGGCCAGCGGCGGCTATGCCGGGCTGCTGTTCGGCGCGGCGGTGGCGGGGCTGGGCAACGGCGTATTCCATCCGGCCGACTTCACGCTGCTGAACAAGCATGTGTCGCAGCCGCGCCTGGGCCATGCGTTCTCGGTGCACGGCATTTCCGGCAACCTGGGCTGGGCGGCGGCGCCGCTGTTCCTGGTGGCGATTGCCAACCTGGCCAGCTGGCGCGTGGCGCTGGCGTCGGCTTCGGCGGTGGCCTTTATCGTGCTGGCGGTGCTGGTGGCGCTGCGCCATGTGCTGGACCCGCGCGAAGTGCAGGGCGCCGTGGGCCGGCCCGCCGCCAGGGCCGCGGCCGCGGGCGGCAGCGTGCTGGGCTTCCTGCGCCTGCCGCAGGTGTGGGTGTGCTGGGGCTTCTTCCTGCTGACGACGTTCTCCGCCGCCGGCATCCAGAGCTTTGCGCCGACCGCGCTGACCTACCTTTACGGCATGCCGTTCACGCTGGCCACGGCGTCGTACACGGTCTACATGCTGTGCAGCGCCGGCGGCATGATCGTCGGCGGCTTTGCCGCCAGCCGCACCAGCAACCATGACCGGCTGATCGCGGTGAGCTTTACCGTGTCGGGGCTGATGGCGGTGCTGGTGGGCCTGAACCTGGTGCCGGCGCTGCTGGTGCCGGTGCTGATGGGGGTGATCGGCTTCGGCGCCGGCACCGCCGGGCCGTCGCGCGACCTGCTGGTGCGCGCGGCCGCCCCCGCCGGCGCCACCGGGCGCGTCTACGGCGTGGTCTACTCGGGCCTGGATATCGGCCTGGCCTGCGGTCCGCTGTTCTTCGGCGCGCTGATGGATGCCAGGCTGCCGGCCTGGGTCTTCTTCATGATCGGCGGCTTCCAGCTGCTGTCGATCTTCACCGCGGTGACGGTGGGCAACGGCAACCGCTCGCGCAGCCATGCGGCGGCACGGGCGGAGGCCGCCTAGCCCGGCCAGCCCGCCGCTATCCCGATCCGGTTGCCAATCCGATTGCCCGAGGAACGTTCCCATGCCAATGACGCCGGCCAACGCCACCCAGCCTGAAGACACCGATCGCGCCGCGCCGCTGCCGGGCGGCCATATCCTGGTCGACGCGCTGCTGGCGCACGGCGCCGAGCTGGCCTTCGGCGTGCCGGGCGAAAGCTACCTGGCCGTGCTCGACAGCTTCCACCGCCGCCGCGACCGATTGCGCTTTATCGTCTGCCGCCAGGAAGGCGGGGCCGCGGTGATGGCGGAAGCGTACGGCAAGCTCACCGGCCGCCCGGGGCTGGCTTTCTGCACGCGCGGGCCCGGCGCCACCAATGCCAGCATCGGCGTGCATACCGCGTTCCAGGACTCGACGCCGATGATCCTGTTTATCGGCCAGGTCGGCACCGACTTCATGGACCGCGAGGCCTTCCAGGAAATCGACTACCGCCGCATGTTCGGCCAGATGGCCAAGTGGGTGGCGCAGATCGACCGGGTCGAGCGCATCCCCGAGTACATCGCGCGCGCCTACCAGACCGCCACCTCGGGCCGCCCCGGCCCGGTGGTGCTGGCGCTGCCCGAAGACATGCTGGCGCAGACCGCCGCGGTGCCGCAGTTGCAGGCCTACCAGCGCGTCATGGCCTGGCCCGGCGAAGCCGAGCTGGCGCGGCTGGCCGGCATGCTGAACGCCGCCGAGCGCCCCTTCGTGCTGGCCGGCGGCAGCGGCTGGACGCCGCAGGCCTGCGCCGATCTTCAGGCCTTTGCCGAGCGCTTCGCGCTGCCGGTGGGCTGCGCCTTCCGCGGCCAGGACCTGTTCGACAACCGCCATCCCAACTACGCCGGCGATGTCGGCATCGGCATCAACCCCGCGCTGGCCGAGCGCATCCGCAACGCCGACCTGGTGCTGGCAATCGGCCCGCGGCTGGGCGAGATGACCACCGGCGGCTACGCGCTGATCGCGGCGCCGCGGCCGGCGCAGACGCTGGTCCATGTGCACGCCGGCGCCGAAGAGCTGGGCAGCGTGTACCAGGCCGACCTGATGATCCAGGCTTCGATGCCGGCCATCGCCGCGCGCCTGGCCGCACTGCAGCCGCCGGCCGCGCCACGCTGGCAAGGCTGGACCGAAGCCGCGCATGCCGATTACGAACGCTACCTGCAGCCGCCGCCGTTCACGGGGCAGGGCGTCGACATGGCCGAAGTCATCCGCACGCTCGACCAGATGCTGCCGGCCGACGCGGTGGTGACCAACGGCGCCGGCAACTATGCCGGCTGGCTGCACCGCTATTTCCACTATCGCCCGTTCACCAGCGGCGGCCGCGGCCAGCTGGCGCCGACCAGCGGGGCGATGGGCTATGGCGTGCCGGCGGCGGTCGGGGCCAAGATCGCCTTCCCGCAGCGCACCGTGGTGGCGCTGGCCGGCGATGGCTGCTTCCTGATGAATGGCCAGGAACTTGCTACGTCGATGCAGTACCAGGCGCCGGTGATTATCATCGTCGTCAACAACGGCATGTACGGCACCATCCGCATGCACCAGGAACGCGAATACCCGACGCATGTGTCCGGCACCGAGCTGCACAATCCCGATTTTGCCGCGCTGGCGCGCGCCTATGGGGCACGCGGCGCCACCGTGACCACGACCGAGGCCTTTGCGCCGGCATTGCGCGAGGCGCTGGCCGCGCCGGTGTCGACGCTGATCGAAATCCAGGTGGACCCGGACGTGATCACGCCGCGCACCACGCTGAGCGCGATCCGGGCGCAGGCGCTGGCCAGCCAGAAGCCGTGACGCCGCGCGGCCCGACAGCATTCTTTGTTACCGACCAGGAGACCCGAGATGAAGCCCGTCACCACCGACCTGTGCGACGCGCATGAAGACCGCCTTGCCGACGGCACGCTGCGCGTGATGGCGCCGGTGTTCCGCGCCTTCGGCAAGCAGCCGGCGTTTGCCGGCCCCGCCGCGACGCTCAAGGTGTTCGAGGACAACTCGCTGGTGCGCGCCACGCTGGAGTCGCCGGGGCAGGGACGGGTGCTGGTGATCGACGGCGGCGGTTCGCTGCGCTGCGCGCTGGTGGGCGGCAACCTGGGCTTGCTGGCCGAGAAAAACGGCTGGGTCGGCATCGTCGTCAACGGCTGCGTCCGCGATACCGCCGAGCTGGACGTATGCGACATCGGCATCCGCGCGCTGGCCGCGCATCCGCAGAAGAGCCAGAAGCGCAACGTGGGCGAGAGCGAGGTCACGGTGCAGATGCCCGGTGCCGTGGTGCGGCCGGGCAACTGGATCTATGTCGATGACGACGGGATCCTGGTTGCCGACGCAAAGCTGGAGCGCTGAGCATGCCGCGCGTCTTCGTCTACGGCACGCTGCGCGCCGGCGAGGTCAACGACCTGAACGCCGCGGCCCGGCGCCACGGCATTGCCGCGCCCACGCTGCTGGGCACCGGCACCGTGGCCGGCCGGCTCTATGACTTCGGCACCTATCCCGGCCTGGTGCTGGATGCCGGCGGCGGGCCGGTGACCGGCGATATCTACGAGATTGCCGACGCGCTGCTGCCGGTGCTGGATGAAATCGAGGAGGTCTATCCCGGCCAGGCCACGCTGTTCGTGCGCGAGGAACAGGCGGTGCTGCACAACGGCCAGCCCGTCGCCTGCCTGCTGTACCCGGTGGCGGAGGCCGCGGCCGCCGCGCTGCCGCGCATCGACAGCGGCGACTGGGTAGCGTACCGCCGCGCCCGGGATACGGCCGCGGCCTGAGCGGCCGCGTGTTTCAAACAGGCGGCGCCGATTCGCGGCATTCGCGGCGCCGTTTGCTTTTGCGTAGCATGGCCGGCCATGACATCCCTCCATGGAACCGACCGCCCATGCAAGCGCCACAAGTCCCGCAGCCAGTCCTGCCGCAAACGTGCTTCATCGATGCCGGCGACGTGCGCCTGGCCGCTACCCGCTGGGGCGAGCCGGGGCCGGCGCGGCCAACCATCGTGCTGGTGCATGGCTATCCCGACAGCAGCGCGGTCTGGCAGGCCGTGGCGGCACAGCTGGCCGGGCGCTTCGACGTGGTGGCCTACGACGTGCGCGGCGCCGGGCGCTCGACCGCGCCGCGCGCGACCGCGGCCTACCGGCTGCAAACACTGGCCGATGACTTCATCGCCGTGATCGACGCGGTGTCGCCGCAGCGCGCGGTGCACCTGGTCGGCCACGACTGGGGTTCGATCCAGGGCTGGGAATTTGTCACCGATCCCCGCTTGCAGGGCCGCATTGCCTCATTCACGTCTTGCTCCGGCCCGTGCCTGGACCATGCGGCGATTGCCCTGCGCGAACTGCGCGGGCAGCGCTCGCTGGCGGCGCTGGGCGAGGCGCTGCGCCAGCTGATGGCGTCGTGGTACATCGGTGTGTTCCACCTGCCGTGGCTGCCCGAACTGGCCTGGCGGCTCTGGCTGGGCCGGGCCTGGCCGCGCTACCTGCGCGTGACCGAAGGCGTGCGCGGCAGGCCCAGCCCGACCCAGGCCGCCGACGGCTGTCACGGCGTGCGCCTGTACCGCGCCAATATCCTACCGACGCTGCGCGCGCCGCATCCTCGCCACGCGCATGCGCCGGTGCAGCTGATCGTGCCGCTGCATGACCGCTACGTGAAGCCAGCGGTGACGGAGGCCATGCACCGCTGGACCGCGCAACTGTGGCGCCGCACCGTGCCGGCGCGGCACTGGCTGCCGCTGGCGGACCCGTCAGGGTTTGCGGCCATGGTCGGCGACTTTGTCGACCACATCGAAGGCGCGGCGCCGTCCGCCGCACTGCGGGCGAGCCGTCTTCACTAGCCCTTTCCGCCACACCGGCGAATTTTTCACGATGTGGAAAGATGTTTTGAACCGCAAAAATATCGGTTTGCGGGGCACAACGCCATTTCTCATGATGAAAGATTATGTCCCGTATCGTGGAATATTTACGACAAGTTATTGAATTTAAAGATAAATAAATCTGCCGTAAGGACGTGGTCCAGGGTGTTGCAACGCGGGACGGTTCTCTAAACTCTTATATAAGACACATGATCGCAAGGTCATGCGAGCAGCAGAATACTAGCCATCCCCGATCCACTTTCAGGAGAGTGACCATGAACCGCCAAGAGCAGATCCACGCCCTGCAGAAAGACTGGGACACCAATCCGCGCTGGAAAGGTATCAAGCGCAATTTCACCGCCGAAGACGTGGTGCGCCTGCGCGGTTCGGTCCAGGTCGAGCACACCCTCGCGCGCCGGGGTGCGGAAAAACTGTGGAACCTGCTGCACACCGAGCCGTTCGTCAATTCGCTCGGCGCGCTCACCGGCAACCAGGCCATGCAGCAGGTGAAGGCGGGCCTGAAAGCCATCTACCTGTCGGGCTGGCAAGTCGCCGGCGACGCCAACCTGGCCGGCGAGATGTATCCCGACCAGTCGCTGTACCCGGCCAACTCGGTGCCGCAAGTGGTCAAGCGCATCAACAACACCTTCCAGCGCGCCGACCAGATCCAGTGGAGCGAAGGCTCGGGCGACACCGACTTCTTCGCCCCGATCGTCGCTGACGCGGAAGCCGGCTTCGGCGGCGTGCTGAACGCCTTCGAACTGATGAAGGCCATGATCGAGGCGGGCGCCGCCGGCGTGCATTTCGAAGACCAGCTCGCCTCGGTGAAGAAGTGCGGCCATATGGGCGGCAAGGTGCTGGTGCCGACCCGCGAGGCCGTCGCCAAGCTGACCGCCGCGCGCCTGGCCGCCGACGTCTCGGGCGTGCCGACCCTGGTGATCGCCCGCACCGACGCCGAGGCCGCCGACCTGCTGACCTCGGACATCGACGACAACGACAAGCCGTTCTGCACCGGCGAGCGCACCGTCGAAGGCTTCTACCGCGTCCGCAACGGCCTGGAGCAGTCGATCTCGCGCGCGCTGGCCTATGCCGAAGTGGCCGACCTGGTGTGGTGCGAAACCGGCAAGCCTGACCTGGAGTTCGCCAAGAAGTTTGCCGAGGCCGTGCACGCCAGGTTCCCGGGCAAGATGCTGGCCTACAACTGCTCGCCGTCGTTCAACTGGAAGAAGAACCTGGACGACGCCACTATCGCCAGGTTCCAGCGCGAACTGGGCGCAATGGGCTACAAGTTCCAGTTCATCACGCTGGCCGGCTTCCACTCGCTGAACTACTCGATGTTCAACCTGGCCTACGGCTACGCGCGCAACCAGATGAGCGCGTTCGTGGAACTGCAGGAAGCCGAGTTCAAGGCCGCCGAAAAGGGCTTCACCGCGGTCAAGCACCAGCGCGAAGTCGGCACCGGCTACTTCGACGCCGTGACCCAGACCATCGAAGGCGGCCAGTCGTCGACGACCGCGCTGAAGGGTTCGACCGAAGACGAGCAGTTCTTCGAAGACAAGAAAGTGGCCTGACTCTCCTGGTCACTCCCGCCGGCTCGTGGGTCCGGCGGGATCGGGAGGGCGTGCGACCATCACGCTCTTCCTTTTAGGCGACGCGCCGTTCTCTCTCAGGAACGGCGCGATTTTTTTTTTGCCTCCGATCTGACAGTTTGCCCAAATGCAATAAATTGTCATTTTTGGCGGCTTGCAGCATTTGGGTGATTCCCTGGCGCTGGCAGATGGCTTAAAGTGCCGGGGCCTTTATCGGCACACTCCGAGCCACCTGACCCAGAACAACATCATGAAAGCAACTCTCTCGCTCGCTTCCTGCGCCGTCGCGGCGGCACTGCTGGCCGGCTGTTCCGGCGGCATGCCTACCAATGTCGACGGCATGCTGAGCGCCGGCACCTCGCTGGCCAAGGCTGCCACGCTGTCGGACGCCGACGTCAAGAGCCTGTCGGACCAGGCTTGCGCGGAATCGGACAAGACCAACAAGATCGCCGCTGCCAACAGCACCTACAACAAGCGCCTGGTCAAGATCATGAGCGGGCTGAAGAACAGCGACGTGCCCAACGTCAACGCCAAGGTCTACCTGACCAAGGACGTCAACGCCTGGGCCATGGCCAACGGCTGCGTGCGTGTCTACAGCGGCCTGATGGACATGATGACCGACGACGAAGTGCGCGGCGTGCTGGGCCACGAGCTGGGCCACGTGGCGCTGGGCCACACCAAGAAGGCGATGCAGGTGGCGTACACCGCCACCGCGGCGCGCGGTGCGGCGGCGGCGGCCGGCAATGGCGCGGTGGCGGCGCTGTCGCAATCGCAGCTGGGCGAGCTGGGCGAGAAGCTGATCAACGCGCAGTTCTCGCAGTCGCAGGAAACCGCTGCCGACGACTATTCGTTCGACCTGCTGACCAAGAACAAGGCCAGCACCAAGGGCCTGGTCACGGCGTTCCAGAAGCTGGCCAAGCTCGATGGCGGCAAGTCCAGCATGTTCTCGTCGCACCCGGGCTCGGAAGACCGCGCCAAGCATATCGAGCAGCGCATCAGCAAGGCTTCGTAAGCCGCCTGCGCAAGCAAAAAAACCGCCCGTACCGGCCATGCCGGTGCGGGCGGTTTTGCATTGGCGCGCGGCGCCGTGGTCTAGCGATAGACGATCACCGGGATGTCGGTATGCGTCAGCACCTTCTGCGTCTCGCTGCCGAGCAGCAGGCCGGACAGCCCGCGCCGGCCGTGCGAGGCCATGAAGATCACGTCGCAGCCGTGGCGCTCGGCGGCGTCGATGATGCCGAGGTAGGGCACGGCGAAGGTCGACATGTCGGCGTCGAAGGTCACGCCGGCCGCCGTGGCCAGGTTTTCAACCTCTTTCAGATACAGCTTGGCCTGGTTCTCGATGCGGTCCTTGAATGCCTGCGGGGCCTCGACCACGATTTCGCTGAAGGGGGTGTACGGGTATTCCTCGAGGCAGACATAGGCCGTGACGCGCGCGCCGATGGCCTTGGCGAGCTCCAGTCCGCCGTTGATGGCTTTCTTGGAGAGTTCCGAGCCGTCGGTGGGAAGCAGGATATGTTGGAACATGCGGGGCTCCTTTGCTGACTAGGGGAATGGGCAGGGCGGCGCGCCGCTTCGCGGTGGGGCCGCGGCGACGGGCAACGCCTGTCTCGAATCCATTGTAGTCAGTGTGCCGAGAGGGCCATTGCGTAAAGTCAATGGCAACCCGGGAGCAAGCCGGCGCGCCCGCGCCGGCCGGGCGTTCAGTCCGCCAGCACCTCGGCCAGCGGCAGGGCAGCGGCCTGCTCGGCGCGCCGCCAGTACGACGGGTTGCCGTAGGTGTTCTTCAGGTGGTCGATAAAGAGCCGTACCCGCAGCGGCAGGTGCTTGCGCTGCGGAAACACCGCATGGATGCCGATCGGCGGCGCCTGGAACTCGTCCAGCACCGTGACCAGCCGTCCGCTGGCGATCTCGCTGCCCACTTCCCACCACGAGCGCCAGGCGAGCCCGTTGCCTTGCAGGCACCACTCGTGCAGCACCGCGCCGTCGCTGCATTCCATGGTGCCGCCCACCTTCACGGTCACGGCGCGGCCTTCCTCCTGGAACACCCAGCCGCGCTGCATATTGGCGCTGGCGCCGAAGGCGAGGCAGTTGTGGCGCTGCAGGTCTTCCGGCGTCTTCGGCCTTCCGGCGCGCGCCAGGTAGTCGGGCGCGGCCACCACCACGCGGCGGGTTTCGGCCAGCCGGATCGACACCAGGCTGGAATCGGGCAGGTCGCCCAGGCGGATGGCGCAGTCGAAGCCTTCGTTGACCAGGTCGACCACGCGATCGGACAGGTCGAGCGTGATCGACACGTCCGGGTGCGACTCGATAAACAGCGGCACCAGCGGCGCCACGTGCTTGCGCCCGTAGCCGGCCGGCGCGGTCACGCGCAGGTGGCCGCTGGCCTTGACGCCGCCGGCCGAGACGCTGGCCTCGGCGTTGTGCAGGTCGTTCAGGATGCGCTGGCAGTCTTCCAGGAAGGCCGAGCCCTCGAAGGTCAGGCTGATCTTGCGCGTGGTCCGTACCAGCAGCTTGACGCCCAGCCGCTCTTCGAGCGCGTCGATGCGCCGGCCGATGATCGCTGGTGCCACGCCCTCGGCCGCTGCGGCGGCGGACAGGCTGCCGCGCGAGGCGACGGATACAAAGGTCTCCAGTTGTTTGAAATGGTCCACGAATGTTTCGCCTGATATGCGCGGGAGATCCCGCGGGGTGCCGCGCTGGTCACGCACCGGGTGCCGTGGCGGGCCTTTGATCGCCGGTGAAGAGGATTTGGTGCGGAGTTTTGTTTTAGTGACCCAAGATTAGAGGGGTAAAAGTAAAAGATCAAGTGACCGACGACCACTTTGCCGCACTGCAGCGTCTCCCTACAATTCGATGCATTCAATGGTGTACAGAGCCACGCAGCTGTGGTCTGGCATCCACCCACCCAGTCGCCCCATACGTTGCAGCTTGCCCAGGCCCTCATGAACAAGATCCGCGCCGTCGTCTTCGATGCCTATGGCACGCTGTTCGACGTGTATTCCGTCACCGCGCGCGCGGAGCAGCTGTTCCCGGGCCGCGGCGAGGCGCTGGCGCTGCTGTGGCGCGAGCGCCAGATCGACTACACCCGCATCCGCACCATGGCCGCGCCGGACGGCGCGCACTACAAACCGTTCTGGGCCATCACCGTGGACGCGCTGCGCTATGCCGCCGAGCGCCTGAACCTGGCCCTGGACGAGGCCGCCGAGGCGCAGCTGCTCAAGGAGTACGCGTGCCTGTCGGCGTTCCCGGAAAACCTGGGCGCGCTCAAGCGGCTGCGCAAGGCGGGGCTGCCGCTGGGCATCCTGTCCAACGGCAATGCCGAGATGCTCGACATCTCGGTCAAGAGCGCCGGCATGCATGGCCTGTTCGATCACGTGCTGTCGGTCGATGCGGTGCGCCAGTACAAGACCGCGCCCGCCGCCTATGCGCTGGGGCCGCTGGCGTTCGGCCTGGAGGCGCAGGAAATGCTGTTCGTCTCGTCCAACGGCTGGGACGCGTGCGGTGCCACGTGGTATGGCTACACCACTTTCTGGATCAACCGTGCCGGCCACCCGGCGGAGCGGCTCGATGTCGCCCCCGCCGGCACCGGGCACGACATGAACGACCTGCTCGAATTCGTCCGCGCCCGTGGCGTGGCGGCATAGCAGGGCGCCCAACCACCAACGCTATCGCTATCGTTTAACAGGAGAACACTGATGGCTATCACGCTGCCCGCGGGCATGAAGATTACCGGCGAAATCCTGCCGGCCTACGAAGATATCCTGACGCCGGAAGCCCTGGCCCTGGTAGACAAGCTGCACCGCGCCTTCGAGCCGCGCCGTCAGGAACTGCTGGCCGCGCGCGTCGAGCGCGCCAGGCGGCTGGACGCCGGCGAGGTGCCCGACTTCCTGCCGCAAACCAAAAACATCCGCGAAGGCGACTGGAAGGTTGCGCCGGTGCCCAAGGCGCTGGAATGCCGCCGCGTGGAAATCACCGGCCCGGTCGAAGCCAAGATGGTGATCAACGCCTTCAACTCGGGCGCTGACAGCTACATGACCGACTTCGAGGATTCCAACACCCCCAACTGGCACAACCAGCTGCAGGGCCAGGTCAACCTGAAGGCCGCCGTGCGCCGCACGCTGACGCTGGAATCCAAGGGCAAGCAATACAAGCTGAACGACAAGATCGCCACGCTGCAGGTGCGTCCGCGCGGCTGGCACCTGGACGAAAAGCACGTCACCATCGACGGCAAGCGCGTCTCGGGCGGCATCTTCGACTTCGCGCTGTTCCTGTTCCACAACGCGAAGGAACAGATCGCCCGCGGCGCCGGCCCGTTCTTCTACCTGCCGAAGATGGAAAGCCATCTGGAAGCGCGCCTGTGGAACGACATCTTCGTGATGGCGCAGAACGAGATCGGCCTGCCGCAAGGCACCATCAAGGCCACCGTGCTGATCGAAACGATCCTGGCGGCGTTCGAGATGGACGAGATCCTGTATGAGCTGCGCGAGCACAGCGCCGGCCTGAACGCCGGCCGCTGGGACTACATCTTCTCGTGCATCAAGAAGTTCAAGAACGACAAGAACTTCTGCCTGGCCGACCGCGCCAAGGTCACCATGACCGCACCGTTCATGCGCTCGTATGCGCTGCTGCTGCTCAAGACCTGCCACCACCGCGGCGCGCCCGCGATCGGCGGCATGAGCGCGCTGATCCCGATCAAGAACGATCCGGAGAAGAACGCCATCGCCATGGAAGGCATCATCAGCGACAAGCGCCGCGACGCCACCGACGGTTACGACGGCGGCTGGGTGGCGCACCCGGGCCTGGTCGAGCCGGCCATGAAGGAATTCGTCGCGGTGCTGGGCGACCAGCCGAACCAGTTCGGCAAGCAGCGCCCGGACGTGCAGGTGAAGGGCGCCGACCTGCTGAACTTCCAGCCGGAAACGCCGATCACCGAGCACGGCCTGCGCATGAACATCAACGTCGGCATCCACTACCTGGGCGCCTGGCTGGCCGGCAACGGCTGCGTGCCGATCCACAACCTGATGGAAGACGCCGCCACCGCCGAGATCTCGCGCTCGCAGGTGTGGCAGTGGATCCGCTCGCCCAAGGGCAAGCTGGAAGACGGCACCAAGGTCACCGCCGAGCTGGTGCGCAAGCTGATTCCGGAAGAGCTGGCCAAGGTCAAGGAACTGGTTGGCGGCGACACCAGCACCTATGACCGCGCCGCGCAGATTTTCGAGCAGATGTCGACGTCGGAGGACTTTGCCGAGTTCCTGACGCTGCCGCTGTACGAAGAAGTCTGAGCGCGAACCGGCGCTTGCCTAAAGAAACCGCAGCTTCGGCTGCGGTTTTTTTATTTCTGCGCCCGCAAAGCCGCGTTAAGCCGGCCTTACACCTGTCATGCAGTGCAGCATGACAGCGTAAGTAGTTGTAACTTTAGAGCCCCCAGCAGCACTTTCCCTGTCCTGTTTTCAATACTTTTTGGGTTTATCCCTAGAACCTGAATTAGAAGAAACACTCTAGGATGCGGGTTCGATGGTGCGCTGCAAGATTGGCGGCGCGGCCCGGTCCGGAATTCGTTGCGTGACCAGAAGCCAGCGCCGGTGCGCCATTCCGACCGATCCACCCACAGGAGATCTGCATGTCACCTTTTACGCCCGAACAATTTGCTGCGGCGCAGAAGTCCAACATGAACCATTTGTTCGCGCTGACGAACACGGCATTCGAAGGTTTCCAGAAGCTGACCGAGCTGAACCTGCAGACCCTCAGGGCCACGCTCAGCGAAGGCCAGCAAAACGTCGAGGCGGTGCTGGCCGGCAAGGACGTGCGCGAAGTGTTCGCGGCACAGGGCAACCTGGCCCAGCCGGCTGCCGAGAAGGCGGCGGCGTATGCGCGCCACGTCTATGAGATCGCTTCGAATACCCAGGCGGAACTGAGCAAGGCGGTCGAGGCGCAGTACACCGAGCACAACCGCAACGTCCAGGCGTTCGTCGACACCTTCGTCAAGAACGCGCCGGCCGGTTCGGAAGCGCTGACCGCGCTGCTGCAATCGGGCGTGGCCGCGGCCAGTAACACCTACCAGTCGTTCCAGGACGCCGCCAAGCAGACCGCTGAAGTGGCCAAGGCCAACTTCGCCAAGACCGCCGCCGCAGCGGCGTCGGGCACGGCGGCCAACGCCACCTCCCGCGCCGCCAAGGCGTAACGGCGCAGCGCCGGCCGTTGGCCCTGCAAGGCCGGCGCGCCTGACACAGATCGCAGGCAGGCCTGGGAACCCGCGTTCCCGGGCCTGCGGCACCGCGACACCAAACCTTCCCGCCCACCGATGCAAACCGGGACCGGCACGGTCCGGCCCGGCATGGCCGCGCTTTGCCTGCGCCACGGCGGCGGGAATTTGTTTTTCGGGACTACCGGGGGAATACCCCTTCCGGCCCTTCCGGCAAGGCAGGGGTCTTTCAACTTACGACAACGACGCAATCAGCATGACGAAGAGAATCGCATTGGTAACAGGTGGCATGGGTGGACTCGGCGAAGCCATCAGCATCCGGCTGCACGACGCCGGCCATGCCGTGGTGGTGACGCACTCGCCCGGCAATGCCAACGCAAAGGAGTGGCTCGCCGCGATGGCCGCCACCGGCCGCGAGATGCGCGCCTATGAGGTCGACGTCTCCGACTACGACGCCTGCCAGGCCTGCGCCGCGCGTATGCTGGCCGACGTCGGCCGCGTCGACATCCTGGTGAACAACGCCGGCATTACGCGCGACATGGCGTTCAAGAAGATGGACAAGCCGAACTGGGATGCGGTGATGCGGACCAACCTCGATTCGGTGTTCAACCTCACCAAGCCGCTGTGCGAAGGCATGGTCGAGCGGGGCTGGGGCCGCATCATCAATATCTCGTCGGTCAACGGCTCCAAGGGCGCGTTCGGCCAGACCAACTATGCCGCGGCCAAGGCCGGCATGCATGGCTTCACCAAGTCGCTGGCGCTGGAGGTGGCGCGCAAGGGCGTGACGGTCAATACGGTCTCGCCGGGCTACCTCGCCACCAAGATGGTCAACGCCGTGCCCAAGGAGATCATGGACACCAAGATCCTGCCGCAGATCCCGGTGGGCCGCGTCGGCAAGCCGGAGGAAGTGGCGGCGCTGGTGGCGTTCCTGTGCTCGGAGGACGCGGCCTATGTGACCGGGTCCAATATCGCCATCAACGGCGGGCAGCACATGCAGTAAGGGGCCTCGGCACTGGCCTTTGCCTGCTCCCGGAAGCTCTTCCGGGCGCGGTGCGGCGCAAGTGCCGGCCGCTGGCCTCGTTGCGTTCCTCCGCAAGCCGGATTCTTGTCCATACTGAACCTTGACTGGCGCACAGCCTTACCCGCGGGGGGACCACCGCATACGGAGGGAATCGTGTTCAAGCACATCTTGCTGGCTACCGATGGCTCGGAACTTTCAAGAATGGCGATGGAGGCGGCCATCGGCTTTGTCAAGGCTGACGGCACCAGGCTGACTGCCTATACCTGCATGGAGGAGTATCCGTACCTGGCATCGGGCGATGCCGGCCATCCCAGGCGCAAGGCTTTCGAGGAACAGGAAGCCGAACGGGCCAGGGCCCGGCTGGAAGAGGTAGTCGCCGCGGCCAGGGCGGCGGGCGTGGCCTGCGCCACCGACACGACGGCAACCGTTCCCTACAAGGGCATCATCGATGCGGCGGCGCGGCACGGGTGTGATGTGATCTTCATGGCGTCGCACGGCCGCAGGGGCCTGGAGGGTTTGCTGGTCGGCAGTGAAACGCAGAAGGTGCTCACCCACTGTCGGGTGCCCGTGCTGGTCTACCGCTGAAGGCGCGAGCGCGCAACGCTCCGGGCCCCGCTGTGGGCCTGCCGTCGGACTCCATCCATGGGAGGAACTGCCATGACGGAAATCGAACAGCAAAAGGTGGTCGGCGTACTCAACCGGATCCTCGAGGCCGAGCTCGCCGGGGTGGTGCGCTACACGCACTATTCGTTCCTGATCTTCGGCTTCGGGCGCATTCCGATTGTGTCGTGGCTGCGCGAGCAGGCCAATGAGTCGCTGCTGCATGCCCATCAGGCCGGAGAATGGATAACGACCCTCGGCGCGTATCCCTCGCTTGGTATCGGTGAACTGCTGGACGCCCACACCCACGATATCGGCGCGATCCTGCGTGAATCGCTGGCAACGGAGATGCGGGCGCTGGCGTTGTATCGCGAACTGCTCAGCCTGGTCGAGGGCCGCTCGGTCGCGCTGGAAGAGTACGCACGGCAGTTGATCCAGCTCGAGGAGCTGCACGCCGGCGAGGTCGAGAAAATGCTGCGCAAGCCCGGCGCGCCGGTGGCCGATCCTGCCCGGCGTTCCGACCATGGATGAACCCGGCATCCAGCGCGTGCCGGTCTGTTCGCGTGGCGAGGATCACGGCGGCGCGAGCCTGCCAGGCCGCGCCTACTTGCTGCCGTCGCGCGCGTCCCCGCCGATCGCATCGACGATGATCATGGTGCGGTCCAGCACCCCGCGCTCGTCGAAGTAGGCGCTGAAGTGCGCCGGCTGGAACGCGCCGGCGTAGAGGCGGTACGACCAGGCCTCGCGTTTCATCATCGGGTAGTACTCGACCGGCTCGCGCGGCAGGCCGAAGTGCTCGGCCACGTCCTGCTTGGTCCACACGCCGGGGCGGGCGGCATAGATTTCCTTTTCGGTCAGCATCTGGCGGAAGCGGGTCAGCTTGCCGCCGGCGTCGAAGTCGGCGGCGTAGACCTCGAAGCCGAGCGGCTGCTTGGAGTAGATCCAGCGGGTGATGCCGTTGGCGAGCGGATAGGTTTCGGTGGGCGCGCCGAAGGTATCGCGCACGGCGCTCTGCGGGCTGCCGAGCATCTTCTGCGCGGTCTGCTCCGGCTGCAGGGTTGCGCAGGCGCTCAGCAGGGTTGCCGCGGTGGCGGCGAGCCAGACGGTCAGGCGATGGCGCATGGTCGATCTCCGGTTAGCGCAGCGAATCGGGAATCCGTTCAGCATAGCGCAACGCATCCGCGCGCGTGCCGGTGCTGCGCGTGTCCCGGCCATTACCAGCCAAAGCGGTAGTCCCTTGCACGATGCAGCCGCCACGTGCCGTCGCCCGGCAGTTCCAGCACCTGGTGGTGATACTTCAGCAGCGTGGGCCGGTGGCTGACGCTGACCAGCGTGGCCTGCAGGCCGGCCAGCAACTGGTACAGGGCCTCTTCGTTGCTGATGTCGAGGGCGCTGGTGGCCTCGTCCAGCATCACATAGCGCGGCCTGGCCAGCAGCACGCGCGCGATGGTCAGCCGCTGCTGCTCGCCCAGCGACAGGACCTTGCTCCAGTCCACCTCCGTGTCCAGCCCGCCGAAGCGGCCGGCGATGTCGCACAGGTTGACGGTATCGAGCAATTGCAGCAGCTCGCGGTCGGGCACCTGCCGGCCGACATGGTTGGGATAGAGCAGCTGGCTGCGCAGGCTGCCGACCACCATGTACGGATGCTGCGGCAGGAACAACATGTCGTGCGGCGCCGGCCGCACGATGCGGCCGGCGCCGCTGTTCCACAACCCCGCAATGGCGCGCATCAGCGAACTCTTGCCGCCGCCGCTGGCGCCGACGATCAGCAGCCCCTCGCCAGGGTTGATCGACACGCTCAGGTCGGTCACCAGCGTGCGCTCCTGGTTGGGCGTCTGCAGCGTAACGCGTTCCAGCGCGAGCCGCGCCTCCTGGCGCGATTCGATGGTGCCTGCCGCGCGCGGCGCGCCCGACCTTTTCCCGCTCAGCGTGCTGGAGAACGTGTCGAGGCGGTCCAGCCCGGCCACGAACCGGCTCAGGTCTTCAAAATTGTCGACGATCACCGTCAGCGCATTCAGCACGGCGGCGAAGGCACCGGCGGCGCGGATCGCGCTGCCGACTTCGAGCTCGCCGTCCAGCACGCGCGAGGCGACGATGGCGCTGGGCAGCAGGATGGTCAGGAAGCCATAGCCATACTGGAACAGGTTCAGCCCCAGCTGCCACTTGATAAGCCGCTCGAAGTTCTGGAACGCCTTGCCGAAGCGCCCGCGCACGTGGGCAGACTCTTGCGGCTCGCCGCGATAGAACGCAATCGACTCGGCGTTCTCGCGCACGCGGATCAGGCTGAAGCGGAAATCGGCCTCGCGCTTGAGCTGGTAGAAGTTCAGGCCGATCAGCACGCGCCCGAAGCAGGCGATCGAGACAAAGGTGCCGGCGATGGCGTAGACCACCAGGAAATAGACCAGCTCCCTGGAGATCATCCACAGCACCGCGCTGAACGCGATCAGCTGCAGCAGCGCGCCGATGCCGATCGACAGGAAGAACAGCGATTGCCGCGTAAAGGTGTTGATGTCCTCGGCGATGCGCTGGTCGGGATTGT
Source organism: Cupriavidus taiwanensis (assembly GCF_900249755.1). Lineage (NCBI taxonomy): Bacteria > Pseudomonadati > Pseudomonadota > Betaproteobacteria > Burkholderiales > Burkholderiaceae > Cupriavidus > Cupriavidus taiwanensis. The sequence continues at coordinate 2,147,896 of NZ_LT976853.1, read as the reverse complement.
CGATGGCGGCATCCGCATTGAGCTTGTAGAAAATGCGGTTCTTGAAATATCCGTCCAGGTAATGGTGGGTCATCCAGCGCCGCCAGTGCAGGCCCAGCTTGTTGCGGATGTAGTAATAGACCGCGTAGACCGGGATCGCGACGATCAGGATATACAGGCAGGTACGGATCGATGCCCAGAAGCGGTCGGCGTCGCGGGCCGCCAGCGCCGAGGTGAATTCGCCGGTCTGCTCGTTGATCAGCACCTCGGCCTGGGTCTGGCCCAGCAGCAGCAGGATCAGCACCACCAGCAGGCCGGCGGCCTTCCATCGTTCCTGCGAGACCCAGTAGGGTTTGGCGATCACCCAATAGCGGGTCCAGACGTGCCGGGTCGACGTGGCGGGGCGTTTGCCCGGGGCCGGCGTGCTGTCGGCCAGCTTCGGCTCTGGCACGGCGCTCATAGTCCACCTCCGGGGTGCTGAGCGGATTTCATTATCGTCACATTGCGGCACGGCCCGGTCGCTGCGTTCGCGGGCCGCGGCACGGCGGAAAATGACTATTGAAATATAGGCCAGCAATATCGATGCCCGGCGCTTTTGCCGCTATCGGGCGCTTCCGTCAGGCACGCCGACCGTCCCCCGCAGCCCGCGTGTCCCGCTTGTGCGCATGGTGGAAACCCGGGCGTGTCCCCGGCCTGAACACTCACTAAGATGAAAGACCCGCCGCCGTGCGGCGCACAACCATAACGCGGAGACTTCATCCATGGATCGTCGACAGTTCCTGAGCACCGCGGCCCTCGCGGTGGCGGCCGGCGCGGCGCCGCATGCGCTGGCCCAGCAGTGGCCCGTGCGCGCCATCCGGCTGGTGGTGGCCTATCCGCCCGGTGGCGGCACCGACGTGGTGGCGCGCCTGTTCGCCGACTACCTGACGCGCGTGACCGGGCAGTCGGTGGTGGTGGAGAACAAGCCCGGCGGCGCCACCATTCCGGCCACGCAGGACGTGATCCGCGCGAAGAACGACGGGCAGACCCTGCTGGTGACGCTGGGCTCGTCGGCCACCTCGGGCGCGCATATCAACCGGGTGCCGTACGATCCGTTGACCGATTTGACCGCGCTGGCCGAACTCGGCCGCGCGCCGGTGCTGCTGGCCGCCAACAAGGATGCCCCTTACAACACGCTGAAGGAACTGGTCGCCTACGCCAAGGCGAATCCGGGCAAGCCGATCCACTCGGCCTCGTACGGTCCGGGCACGTCGTCGCACTTCGGCCCGCTGCTGTTCAACCGGCTCGCCGGCACGAATCTCGAGCCGGTGCTGTACAAGGGCTCGGCCCCCGCCACGCAAGACCTGGTGGGCGGCGTGGTGCCGCTGATGATCGACGGCCTGACCACCGGCGTGCCGCTGTACCAGGCCGGCAAGACCAAGGTGCTGGCGACCACCATTCCGGAGCGCTCGGACCTTGCGCCCGGCGCGCCAACGTTCCGCGAGCTGGGCTATCCCGAGATGGAGCAGCTCAGCGGCTATTTCGCGCTGTTTGGCCCCAAGGCCATGCCCCGGGAGACGGTGGACGCGGTCTCCGCCGCGGTGCGCAAGGTGCTGGCCGATCCGGCCTACCAGAAACGCCTGGCCGGCGTCGGCGTGCTGCCGCCGCAGGCCGTCACGCCCGAAGCGTTCGCCGCGCAGGTCCGCGCCGACCACGCGCGCTGGGGACAGTTCATCAAGGACATCGGCTTCAAGATCGACGGGGCCTGAACCCCCGTCGCTTCACGCGTCTGCTTGCGGGCTGGCCTTGGCGCGCGTGGCCGCCGGCGTCTTTTTCCTGGCCTTCTCCTGGTTGAACGCGATGGCGGCGCGGACCAGCGTCTTCAATGCGCGTGCGTCGATCTTGTCGCCCTCGGCCAGGTCGATCGCCCGCCATTTGTTGCCGCCCAGGCCGGCGTTGAAGAGGTGGTCCGGATCGGGCAGGCTGGCGCCGTTGGTAAAGGTGATCTTGACCTTGCCCTTGTGCGCGTTGGCGACGGCAATCATGCCGTCGCGCGACCATACCGGGCTGCCCATCCATTTCCATTCCTCGATGATGCCGCTGTCGGCGGCGAGGATGGCCTTGCGCAGGCTGGCCAGCGTCTGCCCGCGCCAGTCGGTCAGGCCCGCGATCAGTCGGTCGATCTGTTCAGATGGGTTCATCATCGATGCTCGTTCCTAAAGGTTCTGGCTGACCGGACTTATCATAGCCGCTGCATGATGCCTCGCCGCGGCAGGTCAACCAGGGGAGTTCAGCCATGGCCAACAGCACGTCCGGTACCCCGGCACGGGGTGCACGCAAGCCCGCCCAGAAAGCCGCGACCCGGCCCGCCACCGGCAAGCCGGCACTGCTGGCAGGCGGTAATCCGCAGATTCCGAAAGGCGACGGCGACGCGCCGGTGCAAGCCTATCTCGCGGCAATGCCGGGCTGGAAGCAGGACGCGGGCCGCCGCCTTGACGCGCTGGTCGAGCGCAACGTGCCCGATGTGATCAAGGCGGTGCGCTGGAACTCGCCGTTCTATGGCAGGCCGGGGCAGGGCTGGTTCCTCAGCTTCCATTGCATGACACGATACATCAAGGTGGCGTTTTTCCGCGGCATGTCGCTGGACCCGGTGCCGCCGGTTGAATCCAAGGACAAGGACACGCGCTATTTCCATATCCACGAGGGCGAAGCCTTCGACGAGGCGCAGCTGGCGCACTGGATCCGGCAGGCCGCGGCGCTGCCGGGATGGAAGCCTTAGTCGCGCGCCGCGCGGCATACGGTGGTTCGACGACTGCCTTCTGGCCTATATTGAAGTCCTGCGCGGCTCAGGCGCCGGCGTTGCGCGGGCGGCCGGTGGAGGAGGGAGGACGCCATGAAGATCGCGAGCATCGAAGCCATCGTGCTGCGCATTCCGTTCACGGTCGGGGGCGTTCCGGCCGCGGGCGTCTGGGGCGGGGCCGGCATGCAGGCGGCCGACTCGCTGCTGCTGAAGGTGAGCACCGACGGCGGCATGGTCGGCTGGGGCGAGACCTTCGGCTTCGTCGGCATTCCGGCGGCCAGGGCGGCGATCGAGCAGATGCTGGCGCCAGCCTGCATCGGCCGTGACGCGACCCAGATCGAGGCGATCGGCCTGGACCTGCAACGCAGGTTCCATGTGTTCGGGCGCAGCGGGGCCTTGTTCTATGGGCTGTCGGCGCTCGATATCGCGCTGTGGGATCTGTGCGGCAAGGCGGCCGGGCTACCGGTCCATCGCCTGCTCGGCGGCGCGCGGCGCGAGCAGCTGCCGGCCTATGCCAGCCTGATCCGGTATGCCGATGCCGAAACCATCGCGGTCAACGTCAGGCGCGCCATCGCCGACGGCTACCGCAGCCTGAAGCTGCACGAAGTCGACCTGGCCGTGATCCGCGCCGCGCGCGCGGCCGCGGGCCCCGGGATCGAGATCACGCTGGATACAAACTGCCCGTGGAGTCTGCATGAGGCCATCGACATGGCGCGCGCCCTGCAGCCCTTGTCGCTGCGCTGGCTGGAAGAGCCGCTGTGGCCGCCCGAGAACTACGCCGGGCTGGCGGCGCTGCGCCAGCGCTGCGCGATTCCGCTTGCAGCCGGCGAGAATGCCACCACGCTGATGGAGTTCGAGCACCTGCTGAGCCTTGGCGCGGTCGACGTGGTGCAGCCCAGCCCGGCCAAGATGGGCGGCATCAGCGCGCTGCGCGAGGTCTTTGCGCTGGCCGCGGCGCACAACGTGCAGGTGATGGTCCATACCTTCTACGACGGCCCCGGGCTGCTGGCCGCCATGCATGCCACCGCGGCGCTGGGCGACGCCGCCGCCATGATCGAATGGCGCTACTTCGACATGGAAGCGCAAGTGCTGGGCGATGCCGTGGTGCCGCGCGACGGCATGATCGCGCTGCCCACCGGCCCGGGCCTGGGCATCGACCCCGATCCGGAAGTGATCCGGCGCTACCGCGTCGGCTGACGGCGCCGCCCGGGGGCGGCCCCGTGGCGCATCCGGCGCGCGCCATGCTGCGCGGTCCGCCTCGGGATGCCGGTTCTGGCGCCACGTTGCCCGGAACAGCGGGCGAACTTCCATGCCTGCCTCGTGTCGTTACTTCCATGGCCGTGCAATCCCCGGCAAACAGGACGACGCATGCACCTTGACATCCTTCTCGATCATCCGTGGTTCGGCACATGGACCGCCGCGCTGGTTGCCGTCATCGTTGCGCTGATCGTGCATCGGCTGGGCGGCCTGCTGCTGTTGCGCATGACACGCGCCACGCCGGTGCTGCATGCCATCGTGGTCAAGTCGCGCGCACCGGCCAAGGCGGTGCTGCCGCTGCTGGCGTTGCAGACCGTATGGCAGGCGGCGCCGGACGACCTGCGCTGGATCGACAGCGTGCGCCATCTCAACGGGCTGCTGATGATCATCGCCACGACCTGGCTGGCTGCCCGTATCATCGCGGGCCTGGCGCAGGGCATCATGGCGCGGCATCCGGTCGACGTGGCCGACAACATCGGTGCGCGGCGCATCCATACGCAGACGCGGGTGCTGTCGCGCATCGCCATGTCGCTGGTGGTGCTGATGGGCGCGGCGATGCTGCTGATGACCTTCCCGGGCGCGCGGCAGGTCGGCGCCAGCCTGCTGGCCTCGGCCGGCGTGGTCGGCCTGATCGCGGGCTTTGCCGCCAAGCCGGTGTTCAGCAACATGATCGCCGGCCTGCAGCTGGCGCTGACCCAGCCGATCCGGCTGGACGATGTGCTGATCGTCGAGGGCGAGTGGGGCCGCGTGGAGGAGATCACCGGCACCTACGTGGTGCTGCGGATCTGGGATGAGCGCCGCCTGATCATCCCGCTGCAGTATTTCATCGAGAAGCCGTTCCAGAACTGGACCCGCAGCAGCGCGCAGCTGCTGGGCTCGGTGTTCTTCCACGTCGATTACGGCATGCCGCTGGCACCGCTGCGCAAGGAGCTGGAGCGCATTGTCCATGCCGCGCCCGAATGGGACCGGCGCTTCTTCAACCTGGTGGTGACCGATGCCACCGAGCGCACCATGCAGCTGCGCGTGCTGTGCACCGCGGCGTCATCGGGGCTCGCGTGGGACCTGCGCTGCGTGGTGCGCGAAGGGCTGATCGACTTCATGCAGCGCGAGTATCCGCAGTTCCTGCCGCGGCTTCGCATTGAAGGAGAGGGCGATGGCGAGGGCGGCGCCGCGCGGCGCGGCGGCGCCGTGCACGTGGCGTGAGCCGGCGCGCGGGCATGGTCCCGCGCGGCCGGATCAGAAATCGACCTTCTCTCCCGGCTGCGGCACGATCACGCGCGTGGCTGCGCCGGTGCCCAGCGCGGCGTTGAATTCCTGCGGCGTGCCGCGCAGTTGCGGTGAGGTCTGGTAGTGGATCGGGATCGCAAAGCGCGGCCGGATCAGGTCGCGCACCGCGATCGCCGCGTCCTGCGGCCCCATGGTGAAGTGGTCGCCGATCGGGACCAGCACCAGGTCGGGCCGGTACCGCTCGCCGATCAGCCGCATGTCGCCGAACAGGCCGGTATCGCCCATGTGCCAGACGCGGAAGCCGTTCTCCATCTCGACGATGTAGCCCACCGGTTCGCCGCCATAGTGGGTATCGTCCTTGCCGGTGGCCGGGTTCTTGCGCACCAGTTCCGACGAGTGCTCGGCGTGTACCGCGGTGATCTTCGGTCCGGTCGGGCCGAACGGCATCACGGTGCCGCTCTTGCCAAAGCGCTGCACCAGCGCGGCGGGGACCATGCCGAGGTTGATCAGGGCCTGGCCCATGCCGCCGCCGTTGTAGATCGGCGCGTTGTTCAGCTGCGCCAGCGCCGGGGCGTCGCCGAGGTGGTCGTTGTGCGCGTGGGTCACCAGGATCACATCGACCTTGCCGAGCGCGGGCAGCTGCCGGAAGCCGGCGGGGGTCTTCGGGTTGGTGGTGAGCCAGGGATCGATGACGATGACCTTGCCGCCCGGCGAGGTAATGCGGACCGCGGCCTGGCCGAGCCACAGGATTTCGGTCTTGCCGGCGGTGGCGGCGGTGGTAGCAGCGGTGGTGGTGGCGGTGGCAGGGGGCGCCTGCGTGACCGCGGTGGGGGTCGGCGGGGGCGTGCCGCAGGCGGCGAGCGTGGCGATGGCGGCGGTGAATACGACTGCGCGGAATCTGGTCATGGTCGTTCCTTCCGTGGCTGAGTCATGGATCGAACCGTTCCGGCCCCGGGTCCGCAGTGCCGCTGCGTCAGTGCTGCGGGTGCGGCGCCGGCGGGCAAGGGTGGCAGGGGAGCGTGTTGCAGTATTGGCGCGAGGGGGGCGAGTGTCAATGCGACATGGCCACGGCGCTGCCACAGTCGCTGCCACGGTCGTGCCACACCGCGCGCACGCGCTAGCGGACAAAGACGCCCAGCCCTTCGTGGTCGTAATACTCCAGCCATACCTGGTTGCTGGCAAAGGCCGCGCGCGAGATCGTGCCGGGGGTGGCGTTCTCGTTGTGGAGCGTGAAGGTAAAGACGTCCCCATCCCAATGCGCCAGCGTCAGCACCAGCGGCTTCGCGCCCAGCGTCATGACCAGCGCGCCGCCCTGTTCGGTGACCAGCAGCGGGCCGTAGTAGTCGTTGCGGTAGGTGCCGGCATAGGTGGACAGCGCGCGCGCGGGCAGCGGGTTTGCCGGCCGCGGCTGGCCCACCAGCCGGCCCTCGGGCACCAGCAGCGGCGCGAAGGCCTCGGTGAAGATTGCGCCCCAGTCGCGGCGGAAGGCGCCGTACTGGACCAGGTCGAAGAACTGCGCGTTCAGTGTTTCCGGGATGCCGATGGGATAGCCGTTGGTCAGCGTGACGATGGCCAGGTTCAGCGACGGCACCGCCGTAAAGCTGGTGGCCGCGCCCACCGCGAACGCGCCGGAATGGTTGTAGTTGGTCAGCCCCAGCTCGGTCGTGCCGACATTGAAGCCGTAGCCGTAGTAGCTGGCGGGGCGGCCCTGCACGGGCGGGCCGCTTTGCATCTGCTCCGACAGCGCCGGCGCGAGCGCCGCGGCGTCGACGATGCGCTGCCCGGCGAACTCGCCTTTGGCCAGCACCATCACCAGCCATCTGGCCAGGTCGTTGACCGAGGCGCTGACCCCGCCGGCAGGCGATTGCGCATCGGGCATGGTGCCCATGCCCTGCACCCAGTTGCCGTTGACCCTGACGTGGCCCAGCGCGCGGTTGTCGCGCGCGGCGAAGTCGGCGTAGCGCGAGCTGGTGCGGGTCATGCCCAGCGGCTGGTAGATGGCCTGCTCGGACAGCGTGGCCCAGTCGGTGCCGGCGGCGTTGGCCACCGCCTCGGCCGCGGCGGTCATGCCGAAGTTGGTGTACTCGTAGACCGCGCGCAACGGATGCAGCGGCAGGAAGCGCAGGCGTGCCAGCACTTCGCGGCGATCGTAGCCCATGTCTTCGAGCCGGTCGCCGGCATGGTCGGGCAGGCCGGAACGATGCGCGTAGAGGTCGCCGACGGTCACGGCCTGCGTGGTTTCCGCATCGGACAAGGCGAACCCGGGCAGGTGGCGGATCACCGGGGTATCCCAGCCGATGCTGCCGCGTCCGACCTGCCGCGCCACCACCGTGGCGCCGATCGGCTTCGACACCGATGCCAGCTGGAACACGGTATCGGCATCGACCGGCGCGGGATCGGTCACCAGCCGGCGGCCGAAGCCCCTGGCGTAAACGGCCTGGTTGCCGCGCACCACGGCGACGGCCATGCCGGGCACGCCGGAGCTCGCCATCAGGTTGGCCGCCAGCGTATCGACCTGGGCGATGGCGGCGCGGATCTGCGCGTCGGGAACCGGATCGGGCGGCGGCGCCGGCGCCGGATCGTCATCGCCACCGCAGGCGGGCAGGGTGGGGACCAGCAGGCCGCTCAGCGCGGCTCCCAGAAAACGGCGACGCTCTTGCAGTGTGCCCACGACAGGTCTCCCGACGGCGGCGCCCGCGCGCCCTGGAATTTACTGTAGGCGATAGGCACGTGAATCCCGGCGGGTCCGGAAAAACAAAAGGCCCGCACTTTCGTGCGGGCCTTTCTCGCGGAAAGAAAAAAGGCCTGCATGCGCAGACCTTTCTTTTAAATCGTGGTGCCCAGGAGAGGACTCGGTCACGCAGGCGCGACCCCGGCTGCGCTTGCAAGCGCAGCCCTTCTCGTCCTCACGAAAAGCGCTCAAGCGCTTTTCTTCCTGGGCAGATATGAAAAAAGGCCTGCATGCGCAGACCTTTTCTTGAAACGTGGTGCCCAGGAGAGGACTCGAACCTCCACAGTGTTGCCACCGCTAGGACCTGAACCTAGTGCGTCTACCAATTCCGCCACCTGGGCAGGTGGTGAGCCGCGAATTCTACCGAAGGCGGCGGAATTTGCAAGCCCCTGCACGGGCGCCGCGTGAAAAAATTCACGCGCCCGCTGGCAATCAGAACGACGGCACCATCGCGCCCTTGTACTGCGCCTTCATGAACTGGCGCACGTCTTCGGACTGATACGCGGCCACCAGCTTCCTGACCCACGGCTTGTCCTTGTCCTGGGTGCGCACCACGATGATGTTGGCGTACGGGCTGTGGATGTCTTCCAGCGCGATGGCATCCCTGGTCGGCTGCAGGCCGGCGGCGAGCGCGTAGTTGGTGTTGATCACGGCGGCGCCGACATCGGGCAGCGCGCGCGCCAGCTGGGCCGCGTCGAGTTCGACGATCTTCAGCTTCCTGGGGTTCTCGGCTACGTCCAGCGGCGTGGCATTGGAACCGTTGGTGCCGGCGCCGGCCTTCAGCTTGATCACGCCTTGCGCCTGCAGCAACAGCAGTGCGCGGTTTTCATTGGAGGGGTCGTTGGGTACCGCGACCTTGGCGCCCTGCGGCAGGTCCTTGGGCGACTTCAGGGTCTTGGAGTAGATGCCCAGCGGCGAGATATACGTGTAGCCCACGCTCTGCATCTTGTAGCCGCGCTGCTTCACCTGGCTGTCCAGATACGGTTGGTGCTGGAAGCTGTTGGCGTCCAGGTCGCCGGCGTCGAGCGCGGCGTTGGGCTGCACGTAGTCGTTGAATTCAACGACCTTCACGTTCAGGCCATTGCGCTTGGCCACCTTCTGGACCACCTGCCAGACCTCGGCGTCCGGCCCGCTGACGGTGCCGACCCGAATGGTCTGTTCCTGGGCCGAGGCACTGCCGGCGGCGATAAAACCCACGGCGGACACTGCTGCCGCCAGACGCTTGATGAAAGACGTGCGCATAGGAGTTGTGAAGGTCTTGTTGTGAGGTGGCGAGTGAGAGGCAAGCGCCGGGCAGGGATCGCCTGTCCGCAGCGAGCGCACAGATTAACGCAATTGCGTGCGGATGGCGCGGCGCGGACGATTCTGGCGTCTATTTCTTTTTCATAAGCTTATGAAGTCGCGCAGTGCCAGCCTGCCGGCATTAAATGCCATTGCGCGGCACCTCAGTCAGCAAAGACTTCACGCAAGGTCCGCAAGGTGTCCGCCACGGTGCGCTCGCTCAGGCCGCCCGCCCGTTTTACCAGCCGGGACTTGTCGACGGTGCGGAGCTGGTCCAGCAGGATCAGCCCGGTCTTGCGCTGGAAAGTCACCGGGATCCGGAACGGTGCCGGCCGGCTGCCGGTGGTCATCGGCGCCACGGTGACGGTGCGCAGGTAGTCATGCATTTCGGGTGGAGACAGGATGACGCAGGGGCGCGTCTTCTCGATCTCGCTGCCGACGGTGGGATCGAGCGCGACCAGCCAGACGTCGCCGCGCGCTACCATTTCAGCTCCGCGTCGCCGGCGTTGGGCAGGTCGCCCAGCACCAGGGTGTCGTCGCCGGCCGCGGCGATCTGCCGGCTGGCTTCCGCCCAGCCTTGCCGCGGCGCCTGCCGCGGCCGGCGCAGCACCAGGGAGTCATTGACGACTTCCATTTCCACTTCCATTTCATTCTCCAGACCCAGCTGTGCCAGGATTGCCTTGGGGATCAGGACACCTTGCGAGTTGCCCATCTTGCGGATCGTTGCCTTCATCTCTCGTTGCTCATGGTGTGGCCAAAACTGACGTCAGCACAATGTTATTACAACGCGGGCATCAATGAAACAGGCAGGCACGACCCTGCGTGGAAATGTGCCATCGCGGCGCAGCCGGCAACAGGCGAATGGTCCGAAAACGCCTATCCCGGGCGAGATGGATCGGCTCAGCCCGCCACGGCCCCGTACCCCTGGCCCTTCCATTCGACAAAACATAGCCCATGCCCGAACGGGTCCGACAGCGTCGCCTGCCGGCCCCAGGCAAACTCCTGCGGCCAGTCCTCGATCTCGGCGCCGGCGTCGAGCGCGCGCTCGATCGCCTGCTCCAGGTCAGCGACGACGAAATCGAGGTGAACCGGGGTCCAGTGGCGGCGATAGTCGCGCCGGGTCGCGGCGCGCGTGGTCGGGCGCGTGCCCGCGGGCTTGGCGAGCAGGTAGATCGGGGTATTGCCGCCCAGCATTTCGGCGACGGTGCCGTCGAACAGCGTGCGGTTGAGCCGCAACCCCAGCCCTTGCGCGTAGAAGTCGATGCCGCGCGCCAGGTCGTCGACATCGATATTGATCAGCAACTCCATCACAGCCTCCTGCGGCGTTCCGTGGGCAAGGGGCCGCATTGTGCGCCGGGTCTCCTGACACCTGCTGTCAGGAGTGATGTTTCCGCCGGGCGGCGTTGGCGCGGGGAATTCAGTCGGTGCGGAGCCTGGCCGTTATCCGAGAGGGGGCGGGTCGGCCCATGTTGCACCGCGCAGACAAAAAGGTCTCGCGAATACGCGGAGACTTCATAATATCGACTTACCGCAAATGGGAGAGTGAAGTTGCGTTTTGAGCACTTGGTTGAGATCAATGATCCGGGCAACCCGCAGCTGGAACCGCTGACGGCCGAACAGCTGTGGCAAGGCCTGGTGCTGCGCGCCGAATCTCCCGAGCTCTTCGTGCTGGGCCTGGACAGCGCCGAGGTGGTGGGCCGCGGCGACAACTGGATCGACCGCGTGCTGCATTTCGGCGAAGCGTCGATCGAGGACCACGTGGTCTACGAGCCGCGCCGGCTGGTGCGCTATGAAACCGCGGCCACGCCCGAGCATGCCGGCGGCACGCTGACCATGGCGATCGAGACCCCGGGGCCAGGCGCGCTGCTGCTGCGCTTTGTCTACGAAACCACCATGCCGGCCGTCGATGCGAGCGGCGACGACCGCTACGCCGAGATCGTCAAGTCTGCCTACCACGCGGCCGACATCGACACCGTCCGCAAGATCCGCGAGATCGCCGACACCGGGCGGCTGGGGTGAGCGAGGGCCCCGCCACGCCGGAGGGTTCCGGCCAGCGGCCGGGTCTGCCGACCCGGCAGGCGCTGCGCGCGCGCTACGGCGAACGGCTGCGCTGGCTGGTGCTGGCGACGCTGATGCTGGGCACGATCTCGTCGATCGTCTCGTCCACCATCGTCAATGTCGCCATTCCCGACCTGAGCCGGCATTTCGTGCTGGGGCAGGAGCGCGCGCAATGGGTCGCGGCCAGCTTCATGGTCGCGATGACGCTGTCGATGCTGCTGACGCCGTGGCTGCTGAACCGCTACGGGCTGCGGCGCACCTTCCTGGGCGCGTCGCTGCTGCTGGGCGCGGGCGGGCTGGTGGGCGGCTTCTCGCCCACCTACGGCGTGATGATCGCCATGCGCGTGGCCGAGGGCATTGCCGCGGGCATCATGCAGCCGCTGCCCAATATCCTGATCCTGCGGGTGTTCGAAGAGCGCGAGCAGGGCAAGGCGATCAGCCTGTTCGGCTTCGGCGTGGTGCTGGCGCCGGCGCTGGGCCCCAGCCTGGGCGGCTTCCTGGTCGAGGCCTTCGGCTGGCGCTCGATCTTCTTCGTGGTGGTGCCGCTGACGCTGCTGGCCGTGCTGATGGCGCGCCGCTTCATGGCGGTGGATTCGATCATGATGGGCGAGCGCCAGCCGCTGGACTGGCGCGGCCTGGGCCTGGCCGGCATCGCCACGGTCAGCCTGCTCAACGGCGTGGTGGAGATGCGCGACAGCGTGCCGGCGGGCCTGGCGCTGTCGGGCTTCGGCGTGCTGATGCTGGCGGCGTTCGTGATGTGGCAGCTGCGCGCGGCGTACCCGCTGATGAATATGCGGCTCTACAGCTACCGTCAGTTCGCGGCGGGGGCGGTGGTGGCCTTCATCTATGGCGCGGGCCTGTTCGGCTCGACCTACCTGTTGCCGGTCTATATGCAGATGGCGCTGGAGTACACGCCGTCGCGGGCCGGCCTGGTGCTGTTCCCGGCGGGCGTGGTGCTGGCGCTGACGATTGCGCTGGCGGGGCGCTTCACGCACCGGATCCCGCCGCATGTGCAGGTGTCGTTCGGGCTGGCGCTGCTGTCGTTGTCGTTCCTGCTGATGGCACTGGGCTCGCGCGCGACGCCTTACCTGGTGCTGGTGGCGCTGGCGGTGCTGGGGCGGATCGGACTGGGCTGCATCCTGCCGTCGCTGACGCTGGGGGCGATGCGGGGCGTGGATTTCAGCCTGATCGCGCAGGGCTCGAGCTGCATCAACTTCCTGCGCCAGCTGGGCGGGGCCATCGGCGTGAGCCTGGCCGGGGTGGGGCTGCAGTGGCGCCTGGCCGAGCATGGCGCGGTGCTGGGCCAGGCCGGCGACACCGCGCTGCAGGCGGCGCGCATCCGCGCCTTCGACGAAACCTTCCTTGCGGTCGGCGTGGTGATCGCCAGCGCGATGCTGGCGTCCTGGCGCATCCGGCCGCGCCCGGTGCCGGCGGCCTGAAGCCGCCGGGCCGGCGCCGTTCAGCTGGCGGCGCCGCTGCGCAGTTCTTCCACCAGCGCGATGTATTGCTCCATCGCCTGTTCGCGCGCGGTGCCGCGCAGCGCTTCCCACGCCTCGAACTTGTAGCGGCCGACGAAATCGGTCATGCCGGGCTTGTCGCCGTGGGCATCGCCCTCGCTGCCTTGCTTGAACAGCGCGTACAGGCGCAGCAGGGACATATTGCTGGGGCGCTCGCTCAGTTGCTTGACGTCGATCTGGGCCTGTTCGAAGCGTGCCTGCAGGTCGCTCATGGGGTTCCTCCGTGTGGACTGTCTGGATTGCGAAAAATGCAGCCCGATGATAGCCGCCCCGCGCCGCCGCGCCGTCCGTATAAAACCGAAGAAGCCCTCGATTCCGGGCCCAACGGCTACAATCGCGCCATGTCCTGGATTCTTGCTGTTGAAACTTCTACGGAGTGGTGCTCGGTCGCGCTCGGACGCGCGGCAGGCACCGGCATCGAGTGCCTGGTGCGCCATGAGCACACCGGCGCACGCTCGTCGGCACGCGTGCTGCCGGCCGCCGGGGAATTGCTGGCCGAGGCCGGCATTGCGCTGGCCGATTGCGCGGCCATCGCCTTTGGCGCCGGCCCGGGCTCGTTCACCGGCCTGCGCACCGCTTGCGGCGTGGCGCAGGGGCTGGCCTTCGGCGCCGGGCTGCCGGTGGTGCCGGTCAATACCCTGATGGCCTGCGCCGAGCGCGCCCGCGCCGCCACGCCGGCACTGCCGGAAGGCACCGCGGTGCTGGTGGCGCTGGATGCGCGCATGGACGAGGCCTATGCGGCGGCCTTCGGCTGGAACGCCGCCGCGCAGGCGTGGGCGGAACTGACGCCGATGCAGGTCGGCGCGCCCGAAACGGTGGCGCTGCCCGATGGCGAATTCTGGCTGGCCGGCAATGCCTCGACGGTCTTTGGCGAGCGCCTGGCCGGCCTGGCCCGCGCCGCCCGCGTGCTGCCGGAGGCAATGCCCCATGCGCAGCCGATGGTGGCGATCGCGCTGCGCGCGCTGGCGCGCGGCGAGGCCATCAACGCCGACCAGGCCATGCCGGTCTACCTGCGCGACAAGGTCGCCCAGACCATCGCCGAGCGCGAGGCCGTGGCGGCAGCGCGCGCGGCGGCCCAGCCGGGGAATGCATCATGAGCGCCGCCTATCCGCTCGCAGAGCGCCAGGCCTGGCCCGCGGTGCCGACCATGCCGGCGTTGCCGGAAGGCTGGTCGCTGGGCCGCATGAGCGCGCTCGACCTGCAGACGGTGGCGGGCATCGAGGCACGCGCCTACAGCCATCCGTGGACGCGCGGCAACTTCGAGAACTCGATCAAGTCCGGGCATCTCGGCCTGACCCTGCGCGATCCGGCGGGCACGCTGGTGGCCTACGCCGTGCTGATGCCGGTGGTCGATGAAATGCACCTGCTCAATATCACGGTGGAGCCGCAGCGCCAGCGCCAGGGGCTGGGGCGGCTGATGCTGGCGGTGGCGCTGGCCACCTCGCACGCGCACCGCATCCACACCATGCTGCTGGAAGTGCGGCCGTCCAACACCGGGGCGATCGCGCTGTACCAGGCGGCTGGTTTTGCCGAGATCGGGCGCCGCAAGGGCTATTACCCGGCGCCTGGCGGCAAGCGCGAAGACGCGCTGGTGCTGCGTCGCGCCTGGCCGGCGCAGGATGCCGCCAATGAAGGCGCGGAGGGCCAGGCATGAACCGCCGTGCGCAGTTCCTCGAGGTGCTGGGCATTCCGACCGAATGGATGCCGCGCGCGCCCAGGTTGGCGCAGCCCGACGCAGCGGTGCAGCCCGTCGCGATGCCGGTGGCCGAACCGCCCGCGGCGTTGCAGGCTGCCTCGGTGGCCGAAGCGGACACGCACGCCGAAGCGCCGCTGGCCGCACCAGTGGCGCGGCCGGCAACCGGTGAGCGCGCTGCGCCCTCGCTGGTGCCCGCCGGCCCCGCGGCCGGCACGGCGCAAGCCGACCGTGAAGCCGCCATCGCCACGATGGACTGGCCGGCGCTGGACGCCGCGGTGGCGGGCTGCACCGCCTGCGGGCTGTGCCAGACCCGTACCAACACGGTGTTCGGCGTGGGCGCGCGCCAGGCGGAATGGATGCTGGTGGGCGAGGCCCCGGGCGAGAACGAAGACCTGCAGGGCGAGCCGTTCGTCGGCCAGGCCGGCAAGCTGCTCGACAACATGCTCGGCGCGCTCGGCCTGGCGCGCGGGCGCAATGTGTTCATCGCCAACGTGCTCAAGTGCCGTCCGCCCGGCAACCGCAACCCGGAGCCGGAAGAGGTGGCGCAGTGCGAGCCCTTCCTGCGCCGGCAGATTGCGCTGGTCAGGCCGCGCGTGATCGTGGTGCTGGGCCGCTTCGCGGCGCAGTCATTGCTGCGCACCACCACGCCCATCGGCAAGCTGCGCGGTACCGTTCATACGTATGAAGGCATCCCCGTGGTGGTGACCTACCATCCCGCCTATCTGTTGCGCACGCTGACCGACAAGGCGCGCGCCTGGGAAGACCTGTGCCTGGCCCGGGAGGTCCATGACCGTGCGGGAGCTGGGGCCTGACCTCTCGCTGACCCGCGGCGGCGACGGCCATGGGCCGTCGCACGCGCCGCTGTGGCGCCGTGCCGCGTCGGCACGCGCGCGCGACCTGGCCTGGACCACGCTGTCGCCGCCGCTGCTGGGCGCGGTGCCAGGCGCCGCGCTGGCGCGCTGGCCGGCCGGCACCCTCGAGGCCTGGCAGCACTGGCTCGACGGCGCGGATCCCGCCATGCTGCCCGCCACCATCGACGAACTGGCCGACGGCCACGCCGCGTTCTCCGCCGATCCCGACCACGACCCTGCCAACCGCAGCCTGCGCCTGGGCCGCCATGCCGAGCGGCTGCTGCATTTTGCGCTGCGCCATATGCAGGGGCTGTCGCTGCTGGCCGCCAACGTGCCGGTGCGGCGCGCGGGCCGGCACGGCGTGCGCACGCTGGGCGAGCTGGATTTCGTCTGGCGCGACCTGGCCTCGGGCGCGGTGGTCCACTGGGAAATGGCGGCCAAGTTCTACCTGATGGCCAGCGGCCACCAGCCGCCGCGCGCGCAGGATTTCGTCGGTCCCAACCTGGTCGACCGCCTCGGCGACAAGCTTGGCCATATCGTGCAGCGCCAGCTGCCGCTGGGGCACACGGCCGAGGCGCGCGCCGCGCTCGGCCATAGCGTGGACCGCAGTGAGGTCTACCTGCTGGGCTGGCTGTTCTACCGCGACGGCGAGGTCCCGGCCGGGCTGGACACGCTGGGCATTGCGCCGGACCACCTGCACGGCTGGTGGTCCACGCTCGAGGCCTGGGCCGCGCGCGCCGCCGCGCACCCGGGCCGGCGCTGGTGCCGCCTGCCGCGAACCGGGTGGCTGTCGGGCGCGCTGGTGCCGGAAGCCGGCACGGCCGACGCCGGCACGCTGCATGCGCTGCTGGCGCAGCGCTTTGCCGATACGCGCCATGACCACGGCTGGCGCCGCGAGTCGCCGGTGATGCTGTGCGAACTGGAACCTGCCGGGCCGCAGGCGCCGGGCTGGTGGCGCGAATGCTCGCGCGGCTTCGTGGTGCCGCCGGGATGGCAGGAGCGCGCGCTGGCGCGCACCGCGGAACCGCCGCGGGCAGCGCCGCAAGGCGGGCAGGACGAGAGCTGACCCGTCATGGCCGGCCAGCGTGGCCGCGCCGTGCCGGGGTTAGTGGTGCTTGTCCTCGCCGATCATCGCCAGCGAGTTGAAGGTGCGCACGTTGTACTTGTGCAGCTTGAGCACCAGCGCCATGGTCACGCAGATAAACAGGCCCAGCGCGATGATGACCACGCCGATCGGCACGTTCAGCTTGATCAGCAGCGCGTACAGGCACAGCATCAGCAGCACCGAGACGTTCTCATTGAAGTTCTGCACCGCGATCGAGTGCCCGGCCGACAGCAGCACATGGCCGCGGTGCTGCAGCAGCGCGTTCATCGGCACCACGAAATAGCCCGACATCGCGCCCACCAGCATCAGGAACACGTAGGCGATGGCCATGTACAGCGGCATGTGCAGGCCCAGCACGTCGAGCGTGACCTGCGGCATCGCGTCCTTGGTGTAGAACGCCATCAGCATCACCGTGGCGCCCATCGCCACGCCGAAGGGCAGCACCGACAGCGATTTGCGCAGCGGAATGCGCGCCGCCGCCATGATCGCGCCGACGGCCACGCCCACCGCCACCACCGCCTGCAGCAACGCGCCCTGCGACAGGTTCAGCCCCAGCGATTTCTCGGCCCACTTCAGCACGATGAACTGCAGCGTCGCGCCCACGCCCCAGAACAGCGTGGTCACCGCCAGCGAGATCTGGCCCAGCTTGTCGCGCCACAATGCCAGGAAGCAGTCGCCGAACTCGGCGATCAGCTTGATCGGGTTCTTTTCCTGCGCCGGGTAGCGGGCGCCGGTGTCGGGGATGAACAGGTTGAAGACGGAGGCGATCACGTAGAACAGCATGATCACCACCATCGCGGCCTCGGCCGGGGTGTCGATGCCGGTATTGATGAAGGGCAGATCCAGGCGCAGCAGCATGCTGGAGACATGCACCGAGATCAGCGCGCCGCCCACCACCGTGCCGAGGATGATCGAACCCACCGTCAGGCCCTCGATCCAGCCGTTGGCCAGCACCAGTTTTTCGGGCGGCAGCAGCTCGGTCAGGATGCCGTACTTGGCCGGCGAATACGCCGCCGCGCCGAAGCCGACCACGCCGTAGGCCAGCAGCGGATGCAGCCCGAACATCATGATGGCGCAGCCGACCACCTTGATCGCGTTGGTGATGAGCATCACCCGCCCCTTGGGCATCGAGTCGGCAAAGGCGCCGACGAAGGCGGCAAGAATGACGTAGGAGAGAACGAAGAACAGCTTGAGCAGCGGGGTCATCCACTGCGGGGAATGCAATTCGGTGAGAAGGGCGATGGCGGCGATCAGTAAGGCATTGTCGGCCAGCGAGGAAAAAAACTGCGCGGCCATGATGGTGTAAAAACCCTTCTTCATGCTGTCGACTTTCTCTCCATCGCGCGCTCCATTCAGGGTGGCCAGGCTGGTGCCGGCCGCAGAGGCCATGGTTTGCAGGGAACCTTGTGCCGCGGCCGTGTCGAATTGTGTCGTAGGTGCTGCGCTGCGGCGCCGTGAGGCCTGCCTGACAGTCATTGACATAATGCTTCGCTTTTAGAACATGGCCGGAGCGTCCGGCTTTATATCACGAAAACATGACATTCCCGAACCCCGGCAACGGCTCTTTTTGACAGCAAATTGCCTTGCCGATTCCCCGATGACCCCCGGCAACAGCATCCGAATGTGTTCAAATAACGGCTGCCACCGCGGCCCGCCGGACCGGTCTTTCCCTGATCTGGTGTGCGCCCGGCGAGATATGGTGACTGGGATACCTGGGCGTGCCAATTGCGGGCATCCCGCATATCCGTTGCCACAACCGTCGCCACTGCCGTCGCCACATCCGTCGCCGGTACGTGCTGCGGCACACCGACAGGTGACGTTTGCGCCATCGACACTGAGACAGAGCCGTCCCTCCAGCCCGCGCCGGGCGCATCTGCCGCCCGCGCCGCTGACAGCCTGTCCGCTACCCTGATGTGACCTCCATGCCACGACCGATCCAAGCCGTCATCCACCAACCCGCCCTGGCCAACAATCTCGACGTGATCCGCCGCAAGGCGCCCGCTTCGCGCATCTGGGCGGTGGTCAAGGCCAATGCCTACGGGCACGGCATCCGCCGCGTCTTCGCCGCGCTGCGCGGTGCCGATGGCTTCGGCCTGCTGGACCTGAATGAAGCCGTGCTGCTGCGCGACCTCGGCTGGCAGGGCCCGATCCTGTTGCTGGAGGGCTTCTTCCAGCCGCAGGACATCGCCCTGATCGAGCAATACCGGCTGACCACCGCGATCCACTGCGACGAGCAGCTGCGCATGCTGGAAAGCGCGCGCCCCAAGGGGCCGCTGGCGATCCAGCTCAAGCTCAACACCGGCATGAACCGGCTCGGCTTCCATCCGAAGGAATATCGCGCCGCCTGGGAGCGTGCGCGCGCCATGCCGTGCGTGGGCAGCATCGTCCATATGACGCATTTTTCCGATGCCGACGGTCCGCGCGGCATCGCCCACCAGGTCGAGGCCTTCGACGCCGCCACCGCCAACCTGCCGGGCGAGGCCAGCCTGTCGAACTCGGCCGCGGTGCTGTGGCACCCGCACGCGCACCGCGCCTGGGTGCGCCCCGGCATCATCCTGTACGGCGCCTCGCCCACCGGCCGCGATGCCGATATCGCCGGCACCGGGCTGCAGCCGGCGATGTCGCTGCACAGCGAGCTGATCTCGGTGCAGGACCTGCAGCCGGGCGATACCGTCGGCTACGGCTCGCTGTTCACCGCGGAGCGGCCGATGCGCATCGGCGTGGTCGCCTGCGGCTATGCCGACGGCTACCCGCGCCATGCCGTGGGCTGGGGCGAGCAGCGCGCGCCGGTGCTGGTCGACGGCGTGCGCACCGAGCTGGTCGGGCGCGTGTCGATGGACATGCTGTGCGTCGACCTGACGCCGTGCCCCAAGGCCCGCGTCGGCAGCCCCGTCACGCTGTGGGGCCAGGGCCTGCCGATCGACGAAGTGGCGCAGGCCAGCGGCACGGTCGGCTACGAGCTGATGTGCGCGCTGGCGCCGCGCGTGCCGACCACGGTGGCGACCATCACGGCATCGGACAGCGCCGCGCCCGTGGTCGCCTGATGTAGCCTGATTTGCACCGATAAACGGGCCTGGTCGCTTCAGGCCCGGCTCGATTTTTTCTGCAAGGACCTCCGTTGGCCAAGAGCAAGACTGTCTACACCTGTACCGAATGCGGCGGCACCACGCCGCGCTGGGCCGGCCAGTGCCCGCATTGCCAGCAATGGAACACGCTGGTGGAGACCGTGGCGGAATCCGCCGCGAACAAGCGCTTCCAGCCGCTGGCGGCATCGGCCACGGTGCGCAAGCTGGCGGAGATCGAGGCGGCCGACGTGCCGCGCTTTTCCAGCGGCATCGACGAGTTCGACCGGGTGCTCGGCGGCGGCCTGGTATCGGGCGGCGTGGTGCTGATCGGCGGCGACCCCGGCATCGGCAAGTCCACGCTGCTGCTGCAGGCGCTGGCCAATCTGGCCGGCCAGCGCCGCGTGCTCTATGTCAGCGGCGAGGAATCGGGCGCGCAGATCGCGCTGCGCGCGCAGCGCCTGGGCGTGGAAAGCCCGTCGCTGGGACTCTTGGCCGAAATCCAGCTGGAGAAGATCCAGGCCACGCTGGAAGTGGAAAAGCCCGAGGTGGCGGTGATCGATTCGATCCAGACGCTGTACTCCGAGGCGCTGACCTCGGCGCCGGGATCGGTGGCGCAGGTGCGCGAATGCGCGGCGCAGCTCACGCGCATCGCCAAGAGCAGCGGCACCACCATCATCCTGGTCGGCCATGTGACCAAGGAGGGCAGCCTGGCGGGGCCGCGCGTGCTGGAGCATATCGTCGATACGGTGCTGTATTTCGAAGGCGATACCCATTCATCGCACCGTCTGATCCGCGCCTTCAAGAACCGCTTCGGCGCGGTCAACGAGCTGGGCGTGTTCGCGATGACCGAGCGCGGCCTGCGCGGCATCAGCAATCCGTCGGCGCTGTTCCTGTCGCATCATGAAGAGACCGTGCCGGGCTCGTGCGTGCTGGTGACGCAGGAAGGCACGCGGCCGCTGCTGGTGGAGATCCAGGCGCTGGTCGATACCGCGCATGTGCCCAACCCGCGCCGGCTGGCGGTGGGGCTGGAGCAGAACCGGCTGGCGCTGCTGCTGGCCGTGCTGCACCGGCACGCGGGCATCGCCTGCTTCGACCAGGACGTGTTCCTGAATGCGGTGGGCGGGGTCAAGATCACCGAACCGGCCGCCGACCTGGCGGTGCTGCTGTCGATCCACTCGTCGATGCGCAACAAGCCGCTGCCGCGCGGCCTGGTGGTGTTCGGCGAAGTGGGCCTGGCCGGCGAGATCCGCCCCAGCCCGCGCGGGCAGGAGCGGCTGAAGGAAGCCGCCAAGCTGGGCTTTACGCTGGCCGTGATCCCGAAGGCCAACGCGCCCAAGCAGAAGATCGACGAGCTCGACGTGATCGCGGTGGAGCGCATCGAGCAGGCCATCGACCGCGTGCGGCACCTGGACTGAGGCATGGACCACGGCATCGCCTTCGAGACGGATCGCCTGCGGCTGCGCCAGTGGCGCGATCAGGACTATGCGCCGTTTGCCGCGCTCAACGCCGATGCGCAGGTGATGCGCTATTTCCCGGCACCGCTGACGCGCGCCGAAAGCGATGCGATGGCCGGGCGCTGCCGCAGCCTGATCGCAGAGAAGGGGTGGGGCGTCTGGGTCGTCGAACGCACGGCGGACGAAGCCTTCCTGGGCTTTGTCGGGCTGCACGAGCCGTCCGCCGCGCTGCCGTTCGCGCCGTGCGTGGAGATCGCCTGGCGGCTGGCGCGGCCGGTCTGGGGCCAGGGCTACGCCACCGAGGCGGCGCGCGCCGCGCTCGCCTATGGCTTCGGCCGCCTGGCGCTGGCCGAGATCGTCGCCTTCACCACGCTCGCCAATGCCCGCTCGCGCGCGGTCATGGAACGGCTCGGCATGCGCCAGGATGCCGCGGGCTTCGACCATCCCGCCTTGCCGCCGGGACACCCGTTGCGGCCGCATTGCCTGTACCGATTGCCACGCGCTGCGTGGCAAGCAGCGGCGGCCTGATGCCCATGCGTCAATCCGCCACAGGGCAGTGGCCTTGCGCCGCATGTGGCGCCGACGGCAGGCGCGGCAAAATCGGTAATAATGCGCAGCAAAGCCGCGCCAGCACACGGACGGCAACGACTACCGGATCACCTGAGTTCCCATGATGCAAGCCAATTCCCGCGCCTATTTCCTGCTGATTGCCGTCGTCTCGTTCGCGCTGGTCGGCGTCGCGCTCTACCTGCAGTTCGAAAAGGGCTACCAGCCTTGTCCGCTCTGCGTGATGCAGCGCTTCGCCTTTGTCGGCATCGGCGTGTTCTCGCTGCTGGCGGCGGTAGCGCAGAACACGCGTTCGCTGTGGCAGGGCCTGGGCATGCTGTCCGGCATCGCCGGCATCGCGGTGGCGGTCTACCACGTGTCGCTGCTGCTCAATCCCAAGGCATCGTGCGGCATCGATCCGCTCGAGAACTGGGTCAACGCGCTGCCCACCGCCAAGGTGCTGCCGCAACTGTTCTACTCCGACGGCCTGTGCACCGCGCCGCTGCCGCCGGTGCTGGGGCTGTCGGTGCCGGCATGGTCGCTGATCTGGCTGTTCCTGCTGACGCTGACGCTGGCGGTGGGGCTGATCCGGAGGGAGAAGAATTTCCGCTGACGGATGGCGGGAGTTGAAATGAAAAACCGGCGCTGTGTGCGCCGGTTTTTTTTGGGGGCTGCGCGGAACGCTATAGTCCCGCTGGTTTGCTCCCCTCTCCCGCTTGCGGGAGAGGGGCAGGGGGTGAGGGCAGGCGCTGGCATACCGACGTCCTTGACTACGTGGATGCTCCGGCCCTCACCCCCACCCCTCTCCCACTTCGCGGGAGAGGGGAGCGTCCGCGAGGGGTGTCGGGGTTTGCCGACGCAGTCGGTATTGAAGCCAGCCGCTCACGCAATCTGCTCGATCTGCTCCTGCAGTTCCAGCCATTTCTCTTCCAGCGTGTCCAGCTCGCCGTTGACCTCGCCCTGGCGCTTGAGCATCTCCATCAGCTTTACCTTGTTGGCCTCGGCATAGCTGCTTTCATCGGCCATGAACCGGTCGATCTCCTCCTTGGCGCCTTGCAGCACCGCCATGCGCTTTTCCACCTTTTCCAGTTCCTTCGCCAGCGGCTTGCGCAGCGCCGACAGCCGCTGGCGCTCGTCGGCTTCGGCGCGGCGCTGGTCCTTGCGGTTGACCGCCGCCGCGGCATCGCCGGCGTTTTCCGCCTGGTGCGCGGCGGTGGCGGCGTTGCGCTTGGCCGCGGCCTGCTGCAGCAGCCAGTCGCGGTAGTCGTCGAGGTCGCCATCGAAGGGCTTGATGGTGCCGTCGGCCACCAGCATGAACTGGTCGGCGGTGGCGCGCAGCAGGTGACGGTCGTGCGAGACCAGGATCAGCGTGCCTTCGAACTGCGCCAGCGCCATGGTCAGCGCCTCGCGCGTATCGAGGTCCAGGTGGTTGGTCGGTTCGTCCAGCAGCAGCAGGTTGGGCTTCTGCCAGACGATCAGCGCCAGCGCCAGCCGCGCCTTTTCGCCGCCGGAGAAGGGCTCGATCGGCGTGGTGGCCATGTCGCCGCGGAAGTTGAAGCTGCCGAGGAAATCGCGCAGTTCCTGCTCGCGCACGTCGGGCGCCAGGCGCGCGAGGTGCTGCAGCGCGGAGTCGTGGTCGCGCAGCGTTTCCAGCTGGTGCTGGGCGAAGTAGCCGATCTGCAGCCCCTTGCCCAGGCGAAGGTTGCCCCTGAGCGGATCCTGCGTGCCGGCCAGGGTCTTGACCAGCGTCGACTTGCCCTGGCCGTTGGCGCCCAGCAGGCCGATGCGCTGGCCGTTCTGGATCGACAGCGCCAGGTTGTGCAGGATGGTGACGGGCGGATCGGCCTCGGCATAACCACAGTCGACACCGTCGAGCACCATCATCGGGTTGGGCGCGGCGTCCGGCTCGCGGAACTCGAAGGCAAAGCCGGCGGCGACGTGCACCGGCGCCAGCCGCTCCATCTTTTCCAGCGCCTTGACCCGGCTCTGCGCCTGGCGCGCCTTGGTCGCCTTGGCCTTGAAGCGCGTGATGAACGATTCCAGGTGCGCGATTTCCTTCTGCTGGCGCGTGTAGGCGGCCTGCTGCTGCGCCATCTGCTGCAGCCGCATGGTCTCGAACAGCGTGTAGTTGCCGCCGTAGCGGCGCAGCTGCTGGTTCTCGATATGCACGGTCACATTGCAGATCGCGTCGAGGAACTCGCGGTCGTGCGAAATCATCACCAGCGTGCCGGGATAGCGCGCCAGCCAGTCTTCCAGCCAGACGATGGCGTCCAGGTCCAGGTGGTTGGTCGGTTCGTCGAGCAGCAGCAGGTCGGACGGGCACATCAGCGCCTGCGCCAGGTTCAGGCGCATGCGCCAGCCGCCGGAGAACGACGCCACCGGCTGCGACACCTGCGCCAGCGTGAAGCCCAGGCCCAGCAGCAGGGCCTCGGCGCGCGCCGGCGCGGTGTAGCCGTCGGCGTCGGCATAGGCGGCATGGGCTTCGCCTTCGGCGCTGCCGTCGCCGCTGGCCTGGGCCGCGGCAATCGCGGCCTCGATCTCGCGCAGGCGGGTATCGCCATCGATCACGTAGTCCACCGCGGTGCGGCTGACCGCCGGCGTTTCCTGCGCCACGTGGGCGACGCGCCACTGCGCCGGCACGCTGACATCGCCCCCGTCCGGATGCAGCTCGCCGCGCAACAGCGCGAACAGCGTCGACTTGCCGCTGCCGTTGGCGCCGACGAGGCCCACGCGCTCGCCCGGGTTGAGCGTCACGCTGGTGTGGTCGAACAGCACCTTGGTGCCGCGCTGAAGGACTAGCTGGTCGATTCGGATCACGAGAGGGGAAATGCCTGAGTGAAAAACAGAAAAAGCGCCGTGAACGCGGGCCGCGGCCGGCGCTGTGGCGCTGGGCCGCATTGTAGCGTTTCCGGTGCGGCGCACGCCGTGCCGGTGCAGGGACCGCGCCAAAGCGGATCGGGGCGTGCACCGCAAAAGTGCCGGTGGCGCCAGCAAATCTAGGGATTACCCTCGGTCTGACAAAACTCTATTTTCTTGGAAGTCGGTTGCGTGTAAATTCATTTTCACAACGGCGCGCGCTCTGATGCGCCGCCCTTTACCAGCCGCTTTCACCATGACCATTGGCCATTCGATCTCGGACCGCATCGCACGCAGCCTGCCGGCGCTGACGCCGGCGCACCGCCGCATGGCGGAATACGTGCTGGCCAACCTGTTTCGCGCGGCGACCATGCGCATCGATGAATTCGCCGCGGCGGTCGACGTCTCGGTGGCCACCGCAAACCGCTTTGCGCGGGCGCTGGGCTTCGACGGCTATCCGCAGTTCCGGGCCGAGCTGGTGCGCGGTTTCGAAGCCACGCTGGCGCCGGTGGAGCGGCTGCGCAGCGAACTGGAACGACCCGCCACCGTGGCCGAAGTGTTCGCCGCCTCGCTCGAGGATGCGGCCGCCAATGCCGAAGCGACACGGCGCGGCATCGACGCGCAGGCGTGCGAGCGCGCGGTCTCGGCGATCCTCGCCGCGCAGCGCGTCTACGTGGCCGGCTTCGGCGCCAGCGGTTTCCTCGCCGGCCTGCTGCAGCACGGGCTGGAAATGCATTGCCGCATGGTGACCTCGGTGGCGGGCGCGGGCGGCGCCTCGCATGCGGCGCGCCAGTTGTTCAAGCTGCAGCCGAGCGACCTGCTGATCGTGATCGCCTTCCCGCGCTACGTCAGCGACACCATCGAACTGGCCCAGCGCGCAAAGTTGCGTGGCGGGCAGGTGCTGGCGCTGACCGACGGCCCGACCTCGCCGCTGGCGCCGCTGGCCGATATCGCGCTGTATGCGCAGGCCGGCAACCGGCTTTCGGCCAACTCCGACGCCACCGTGCTGGCGTTGATCGAGGCGCTGTGCGGCGCGGTGGCGCACCGTGCCGAACGCCCGGTCAAGGCCGCAGCCGAAATGACCGAATTCCTGCTGCCGTGGCTGTACGGCGCCCCCGATGCCGAGCGCGGGCGCAAACCGGCGCCGCCGCCCGCGCCGCCCACCGAACCCAGGGCCGGCGCCCGCCGCGCCCGCTCGACCAACACCCGGAAGTCCTGAGTCTCCTTATGCAACCAGCTGTCATTGCCATCCACGGCGGCGCCGGCACCATCACCCGCGCGGCGATGGATGCGGCCCGCGAACGCGAATACATCGAGGCGCTGCAGCACGTGCTGCAAGCCGGCCAGCGCATCCTGGCCGATGGCGGCAGCGCGCTCGACGCCGTCACCGAGGCAGTGCGCCTGCTCGAAGAATGCCCGCTGTTCAACGCCGGCAAGGGCGCGGTGCTGACCCATGCCGGCACCTATGAACTGGATGCGGCGGTGATGGACGGCGCCACCCGCAACGCCGGCGCGGTGGCCTGCGTCACGCGCCTGCGCAACCCGGTGCTGGCCGCGCGCGCGGTGCTGGAGCACAGCGAACACGTGCTGTTTGCCGGCGCCGGCGCCGAGGCGTTCGCGCAGGCGCACGGGCTGGAGCTGGTCGCGCCGGAGTACTACTTCACCCAGGCCCGCCACGACCAGTGGCAGCGTGCGCGCGGCAACGACGGCATGGCGCTGCTCGACCACGACGCCGCCACGCTCGCCGCACAGCAGGCGCGCGACCCGGAACCGCTCGATCCCGACAGCAAGTTCGGCACCGTGGGCGCGGTCGCCTGCGACAGCCGCGGCAACCTCGCGGCGGCCACTTCCACCGGCGGCGTGACCAACAAGCAGGTGGGCCGTGTCGGCGATACCCCGCTGATCGGCGCGGGCTGCTATGCCGACGACGTCGCGGCCGTGTCCGCCACCGGCACCGGCGAGATGTTTATCCGCACCGTCGCCGCGCACGATGTCGCCGCGCAGATGCGCTATGCCGGCCTGCCGCTCGACGAGGCGGCGCGGCGCGTGGTGATGGAGAAGCTGCCCGCGATCCACGGCCGCGGCGGGCTGATCGCGGTGGATCGCGCCGGCAACGTGGCGCTGCCGTTCAATACCGAAGGCATGTACCGCGGTGTCGCCCGGGTGGGCGAGGCCGTCAGCGTGTCGATCTACGGCTGATCGCGCGGCACCGGCAAGTTCCCGGCAAGTTCCCGGCAAGTCCCGGGCAAGTCCCGGGCAAGTCCCAGGCATCAGGCAGCAACAGAAGGAGTTCCAGTGGCCACTACCCCTGCGCAATCGCACGCTTCCGCATCCGGCACCGCACTGCCGCCCGAGCGCGTCGTCTCGGTGAACGGACTGACCGTGCGCTTCGCCACGTCCGAGCGCACCGTCGAGGCGGTGCGCAACCTGTCCTTCCATGTCGACCGCGGCGAGACGCTCGCGGTGGTGGGCGAGTCGGGCTCGGGCAAGTCGGTGACCTCGCTGGCGCTGATGCGGCTGGTCGAGCATGGCGGCGGCAAGATTGCCGCGGGCAGCATGGCGCTGCGCCGGCGCGGCGGCGAGGTGATCGACCTCGCGCGCACCGACAACGCCACGCTGCGCAGCGTGCGCGGCGCCGACGTGGCGATGATCTTCCAGGAGCCGATGACCTCGCTCAACCCGGTATTTCCGGTGGGCGAGCAGATCGCGGAATCGATCCGCCTGCACCAGCGCAAGAGCCGCGGCGCGGCGCGTGCCGAGGCGCTGCGCATGCTGGAGCTGGTGCGCATCCCGGAAGCGCGCCGCGTGCTCGAGCGCTATCCGCACCAGCTCTCCGGCGGCATGCGCCAGCGCGTGATGATCGCGATGGCGCTGTCGTGCAAACCGGCGCTGCTGATTGCCGACGAACCCACCACGGCGCTCGACGTGACCATCCAGGCCGAGATCCTGCAACTGATCCGCGGCCTGCAGGCCGAGATGCAGATGGGCGTGGTCTTCATCACCCACGATATGGGCGTGGTCGCCGAGGTGGCCGACCGCGTGCTGGTGATGTACCGCGGCGAGAAGGTGGAAGAGGGCACCTCCGACGACGTGTTCCGCGCACCGGCGCACCCCTATACGCGCGCGCTGCTGTCGGCGGTGCCGCGCCTTGGCGCGATGCAGGGCACCGACCTGCCGGCCAAGTTCCCGCTGCTGCGGCTGGACCGCGCCGAGCCGGAGCCCGCCGCGCCGCAGGACACGGTCCGTCCCGGCGTGGCGCCGATCCTGCGCGTGCAGGACCTGGTCACGCGCTTCGACGTGCCCGGCGGCCTGTTCGGCCGCGTGACGCGGCGCGTGCATGCGGTGGAGCAGGTCAGCTTCGACCTCTATCCCGGCGAGACGCTGGCGCTGGTGGGCGAGTCCGGTTGCGGCAAGTCCACCACCGGACGCTCGCTGCTGCGGCTGGTGGAAAGCCAGAGCGGCACCATCGAATTCAACGGGCAGAACATCAGCAAGCTGGAAGGGGCGGCGCTGCAGACCTTGCGCCGCAATATCCAGTTCATTTTCCAGGACCCGTTCGCGTCGCTCGATCCGCGCGTGCCGGTGGGCTACTCGATCATGGAGCCGCTGCTGGTGCACAAGGTGGCCAGCGGCAAGGAAGCCGAGCAGCGCGTGGCGTGGCTGCTCGACAAGGTCGGGCTGGACCCGTCGCACGCGGCGCGCTATCCGCACGAGTTTTCCGGCGGCCAGCGCCAGCGCATCTGCATTGCGCGCGCGCTGGCGCTGAACCCCAAGGTGGTGGTGGCGGATGAATCGGTGTCGGCATTGGACGTGTCGATCCAGGCGCAGATCGTCAACCTGATGCTGGACCTGCAGCGCGAGCTGGGCATCGCCTTCCTGTTTATCTCGCACGACATGGCGGTGGTCGAGCGCGTCAGCCACCGCGTCGCGGTGATGTACCTGGGCCAGATCGTCGAGATCGGCCCGCGCCGCGCGATCTTCGAGAACCCGCAGCACCCGTACACGAAGAAGCTGATGTCGGCGGTGCCGATCGCCGACCCGGCGCGGCGCCACCTGCGGCGCGAGCCGCTCAACGACGAGATCCCCAGCCCGATCCGCGCGGTCGGCGACGAGCCGGTGGTGCAGCCGCTGGTGCCGGTTGCCGGCAGCGGGGCGCTCGGCCATTTTGTTGCGCGGCACGCCGTTGGCGGCGCCTATTGAAGTCCCGGAAATACCGAAGCTAACAAGGAGATTCGACGATGTCTGCACGTATGGTTTCGCCCCGATGGATGGCCGGCGCCTTTGCCGCCGGCGCCCTCGGCATGCTGGCCGCCGCACCGGCGTTCGCGGCCAAGGATGCCGTGATGGCGGTGTATTCGACCTTCACCTCGCTCGACCCGTACGATTCGAACGACACGCTATCGCAGGCGGTCGGCAAGACCTTCTACCAGGGCCTGTTCGGCATGGACAAGGACATGAAGCTGGTCAACGTGCTGGCCGACAGCTATGACGTCAGCAAGGACGGCCTGGTCTACACCATCAAGCTGAAGAAGGGCATCAAGTTCCACGACGGCACCACCTTCGATGCCGGCGCCGTCAAGGCCAACCTGGACCGCGTCACCAATCCGGCCAACAAGCTCAAGCGCTACACGCTGTTCAACCGCGTGGCAAAGACCGACGTGGTCGATGCCAATACCGTCAAGGTCACGCTCAAGGAGCCGTTCTCGCCGTTCATCAACGTGCTGGCGCATCCGTCGGCAGTGATGATCTCGCCGGCCGCGCTGCAGAAGTACGGCAAGGACATCGCCTTTCATCCGGTGGGTACCGGCCCGTTCGAGTTCGTCGAGTGGAAGCAGCCCGACCACCTGAAGGGCAAGAAGTTTGCCGGATACTGGAAGACCGGCTATCCGAAGATCGACACCATTACGTGGAAGCCGGTGGTCGACAACAACACCCGCGCTGCCATCATGCAGACCGGCGAGGCCGACTTCGCCTTCAGCATCCCGTTCGAGCAGGCCGCGGTGCTGAAGAACAGCCCGAAAGTGGAGCTGATCGCCGCGCCGTCGATCATCCAGCGCTACCTGACCATGAACACCATGGTGAAGCCGTTCAACGACCCCAAGGTGCGCCAGGCCATCAACTACGCGATCAACAAGGAAGCGCTGGCCAAGGTCGCTTTTGCCGGCTACGCGGTGCCGGCTGAGGGCGTGGTGCCGCATGGCGTGGACTATGCCGAGAAGCTGGGCCCGTGGCCGTATGACCCGGCCAAGGCGCGCGCGCTGCTGAAGGAAGCCGGCTACCCGAACGGCTTCGAAACCACGCTGTGGTCGGCCTATAACCACACCACCGCGCAGAAGGTGATCCAGTTCGTGCAGCAGCAGCTGCAGCAGGTCGGCATCAAGGCGCAGGTGCAGGCGCTCGAGGCCGGCCAGCGCGTGGAGCGTGTGGAAAGCGTGCCCAAGCCCGAAGACGCCGGCGTGCGCATCTACTACGTCGGCTGGTCGTCGTCGACCGGTGAATCCGACTGGGCGCTGCGTCCGCTGCTGGCTTCGGAATCGATGCCGCCCAAGCTGCTGAATACCGCCTACTACAAGAACGACCAGGTCGATGCCGATATCGCGGGCGCGCTGCGCACCACCGACCGCGCCGAGAAGGCGAAGCTGTACAAGGACGCGCAGGAACGCATCTGGAAGGACGCGCCGTGGGCCTTCCTGGTGACGGAGAAGGTGCTGTTCGCGCGCAGCAAGCGGCTGAGCGGTGCGTATGTGATGCCGGATGGGTCGTTTAATTTTGATGAGATTGATATCAAGCAGTAAGGGGTGAGGGCGGGCGCTTGCAATACCCAAGATCATGCGCGCCCCGGCAAGCCATCCAACAGAGCAGTAACGCAGTAAGCCGACAGACGGCCGCCTGCCTCGCGACGCGGGGTTCGCAGGCGGGCGGCCCGCGGCCTTTCTTCATGGTGTGTGATGCTGAACTACTTCCTCAAACGCGTGCTGGGCGTGATCCCCACGCTGCTGATCGTGGCCGTGCTGGTGTTCCTGTTCGTCCACCTGCTGCCGGGCGATCCGGCGCGCCTGGCGGCGGGCCCGGAGGCTGACTCGGCCACGGTCGAGCTGGTGCGCAAGGACCTGGGGCTGGACCGGCCCATGCACGAGCAGTTCGTCAATTTCTTCTCGAACGCGCTGCGCGGCGAGTTCGGCAATTCGCTGCGCACCAAGCGCCCGGTCAGCGAGGAAATCGGCGACCGCTTCATGCCGACGCTGTTGCTGACGGTGGCGTCGATGGCGTGGGCGGTGGTGTTCGGCATGGCGATCGGCATCGGCTCGGCGGTGTGGCGCAACCGCTGGCCGGACCGCTTCGGCATGACGCTGGCGGTTTCCGGGATTTCCTTCCCGGCGTTCGCGCTGGGCATGCTGCTGATGGAGGTGTTCTCGGTCCAGCTGGGCTGGCTGCCGTCGATCGGCGCCGATACCTGGCAGCACTACGTGTTGCCCTCGGTCACGCTGGGCGCCGCGGTGGCGGCGGTGATGGCGCGCTTTACCCGGGCCTCGTTCGTCGAGGTGCTGCAGGAAGACTTTATCCGCACCGCGCGCGCCAAGGGCGTGCGCGAGACGCTGGTGGTGGCCAAGCACGGCCTGCGCAACGCCATGATCCCGGTGGTGACCATGATGGGCCTGCAGTTCGGCTTCCTGCTGGGCGGCTCGATCGTGGTCGAGAAAGTGTTCAACTGGCCGGGGCTGGGACGGCTGCTGGTCGATGCCGTCGAGATGCGCGACTACCCGGTGATCCAGGCCGAGGTGCTGCTGTTCTCGCTCGAATTCATCCTGATCAACCTGGTGGTGGACATGCTCTACACCGTGATCAATCCCACCATCCGCTACAAGTGAGGCCGGCATGACTGAGCTTTCCACGCCCGCCGCAGCGCAAGCGGCATCCGCCACAGCCGCCGCGCCGCAGGCCGTGCGCACGCCCTGGACCGAGTTCTGGCGCAAATTCCGCAAGCAGCACCTGGCGCTGGGCGCCGGCGCGTTCGTGCTGGTGCTGGTGGCGATCGCCATCGTGGCGCCGCATATCGTGCCCTACGACCCCGAGAATTTCTTCGACTACGATGCGCTCAACGCCGGCCCGTCGGCCGCGCACTGGATGGGTGTCGATTCGCTCGGCCGCGATATCTTCAGCCGCATCCTGGCGGGCACGCGCATCTCGCTGGCGGCCGGCTTCCTGTCGGTGATCATCGGCGCGGTGATCGGCACCGCGCTGGGCCTGCTGGCCGGCTACTACGAAGGCTGGTGGGACCGCATCGTGATGCGCATCTCCGACGTGCTGTTCGCCTTCCCCGGCATCCTGCTGGCGATCGGCATCGTCGCCATCCTCGGCAACGGCATGACCAACGTGATCTTCGCCGTGGCCATCTTCAGCATCCCGGCGTTCGCGCGGCTGGTGCGCGGCAATACGCTGATGCTCAAGCGGCTGACCTATGTGGAAGCCGCGCGCAGCATCGGCGCGTCGGACTGGACCATCCTGATGCGGCATATCCTGCCGGGCACGGTGTCGTCGATCGTGGTGTATTTCTCGATGCGGATCGGCACCTCGATCATCACCGCTGCCAGCCTGTCGTTCCTGGGCCTGGGCGCGCAGCCGCCCACGCCGGAATGGGGCGCGATGCTCAACGAGGCGCGCGCCGACATGGTCACCGCGCCGCACGTGGCGATCTTCCCCAGCCTGGCGATCTTCCTGACGGTGCTGGCGTTCAACCTGCTTGGCGACGGGCTGCGCGACGCGCTCGATCCCAAGATCGACCGGCGCTGAAGCGATGGCTGCATCGATACCGCGTATCGGCGCGCTGGCCGCGGGGCCGCTCGACAGCATTGCCGACGTGGCTGGCGTCACCGTCGGCCACTGCACGCTGGCGCAGGACGCCGTGCAGACCGGCGTGACCGTGATCCGCCCGCATGGCGGCGATCCGTACCGCGACAAGGTGCCGGCCGCGGCCACCGTGCTCAACGGCTTCGGCAAGAGCGTGGGGCTGGTGCAGGTGGAAGAGCTGGGCGTGCTGGAGACGCCGGTCGCGCTGACCAATACCTTCGCCGTCGGTGCCGTCGCGCAGGCGCAGATCCGCGCGGCGGTGGCGGCCAACCCGGAAATCGGGCGCGCGCTGCCCACGGTCAATCCGCTGGTGTTCGAATGCAACGACGGCTACCTGAACGATATCCAGCGCATGGCGGTGGAGAGCCGCCACTATGAGGCGGCCCTGGCCGGTGCCAGCCATGAGGTTGCGCAGGGAGCGGTTGGCGCCGGGCGCGGCATGTCGGCGTTCGGCGTCAAGGGCGGCATCGGTACGGCATCGCGGCTGGCGGGCGGCCATTGCGTCGGCGCGCTGGTGCTGGCCAATTTCGGCACGCCGGAGTCGCTGACCGTGGCCGGGCGGCTGCTCGGTCCGGAACTGGCGCAGCGTCTGGCCGGCCCCGACGCGCAGCCTGAAAAAGGCTCGATCATCATGATCCTCGCCACCGACGCGCCGCTGGACGCGCGCCAGCTGCGCCGGCTGTCGCTGCGCGCGGGAGCAGGGCTGGCGCGCACCGGCTCGGTGTTCGGGCACGGCTCGGGCGATCTCGCGCTGGCCTTCTCCACTGCCTATACCGTGCCGCACGACGCCGCGCGCCCCATGCCTGCGCTCGCCATGCTGCATGAAAGCCGGCTCGACCCACTGTTCCGCGCCGCGGCCGACAGCGTCGAGCAAGCCATCCTGCACGCGCTGTGGCATGCCGAAACCGTAACAGGCCGCGACGGCCACTGCCGCCGCGCGCTGCTCGACGTAATGCCCGAAGCGGACAAGACCGCCTGATGAAGATCCTTGTTTCCACCGATATCGAAGGCGTCGCCGGCGTCTTCCACGCCGAGCAGACCCGTCCCGGCAACGGCGAATACGAACGCGCCCGCGCCTGGATGACGGCCGAGGCCAACGCGGCCATCGAAGGCGCCTTTGCCGGCGGCGCGGCCGAGGTGCTGGTCAACGATTCGCACGGCGGCTTCCGCAACCTGCTGCCGGACCAGCTCGATGCGCGCGCGCGCGTGGTGCTGGGCAAGCCGCGCTACCTGGGCATGATGGCGGGGGTCGAGGCCGGCGTCGACGGCGTGCTGATGGTCGGCTACCACGGCCGCGCGCAGAGCCGCGGCGTGCTGGCGCACACCATCAACAGCGGCGCCTTTGCGCGGGTCTGGCTCAACGGCAAGGAACTGGGAGAGGCCGGGCTGTACGCGGCGCTGGCGGGCGAGTTCGGCGCCCCGGTGCTGATGGCCAGCGGCGACGACGTGTTCGTGCAGGAAACGCACGCGCTGATGCCGTGGGTGCGCTATGTCGAGACCAAGAGCGCGGGCGGCTTCGGCAGCGGCGCCTCGCTGTCGCCGGCGGCCGCGTGTGCGGCCATTGCCGCGGCGGCAACGGCCGCGGTGCGCGAGCGCGCGCAGGCGCAATGCCTGCGCATCGCCGCGCCGGTGGCCTGCACCCTGCAGACGCAGACGCCGGCACACGCCGACCTGTTCTGCCAGTGGCCGGCGCTTGAGCGGCGCGACGGCGTGACGCTGTCGTTCCAGGCCGATTCGGTGCAGGCCGCGGTGCGCATGCTGAACTGCCTGTCGGCGATGTCGTTCATGCTGAAGTAGGGCGGCGCAGCGTGGCTCAGCGGGCGCCCCCCGCAGATCGGCGACAATGGCGGGTCGAGCAATATGCAGGCAATACCGCAACGCATGACCCAGGCACACCACGGGGGCTGGATCCCCGTACGCAAGGACTTCGTCGATCCCGCCACGCGCTGCCACGCGCGCGGCGCCAGCCGCCGCCATCACGGCTTCCCGGAGGGTCAGGCCTATATCCTGCGCGACGCCGCGGGGCACGAATACCCGTTCGGCGAGGACTGCGCGCGCGCCGCGGTGGCACAGCCGGCGCTGCTGCGGCAGGTGCCCGACTACACCGAGCGCGACGTGGTGCCGCGCACGGCCTTGCCCGAGTTGCCCGCAGGCCCGCGCCGGCGCGATCCCGCGCAGCTCCGTGCGGCCGAACGCGCCGCGGCGATCCGCTACCTGGTGCTGCGCATGGAGAAGGTCGCCGCGGTGCCGCGCGTGCAGCCCACCGTGCGCTTCCCGGCGCTGGAGGACGTCTACGAGCAATACCAGCGCAGCGCCGACATCGCCCCGGCGCAGGTGCGCCGCATCCTGGCGATCGAGCGCAGCCCGTCGACGCCGCCGCGCCTGCGCGCGACCAACCTGCTCGACGTCTATACCGCGCATGTGAAGCTGGAACGGCTGATCGCGGCATCGGCCAGCGTCGACAACATCCGCTTCCTGCGCAGCCTGCATGACTGGCTGGCGCGGCACCTGGTGCTGACCGCGGCGCAGCTGGCCGCGGCCGGGATCGCGATGCATCCGCAGGCGTTCACGTCGCCCGGCATCTGGGGGCCGGAAGCCGAAGCGCCTTCCGCGCCGGGCAGGTTCGAGTCCGGTTCCCTGTTCTAGCCGCGACTGGCGAGACCCGCCGAATTGGCGTCTAATGCCTGCATCGCATTCGCGGGTGACGCCATGAGCCATTTTTCTCGCAGCTACGCCGAAGCGCGCAAGACCTTCCTGGACGCCGCGCGCAATGCAGGCGCCGCGCTGGCGCAATTTCCGCATCCGACCAAGCGCGGCAGCGCCGGCGAAGACCTGGCCATCGACGTGGCGCTGGCCGGCGCGCCCGAGGCCCGGCGCTGCATCATGGTGACCTCGGGCACGCACGGTGCCGAGGGCTTTGCCGGCTCCGGCGCGCAGGCGGCGATGCTGCACGACGCCGCGCTGCTTGCCGATTGCGCCGCCGCCGACGCCTGCCTGCTGCTGGTGCATGCGGTCAATCCCTATGGCTTTTCCTACCTGCGCCGGGTCAACGAGGACAACGTCGACCTGAACCGCAACTTCATGGATTTCTCGCAGCCGCTGCCGCATAACGCCGCCTATGCCGAGATCGCGCCGCTGCTGCTGCCGGCGCAATGGCCGCCGTCCGAGGCTGACCAGGCGCGGCTGATGAAGGCGGTGGCCGAACGCGGCATGGCGTGGTACCAGGCGGCGGTCAGCAGCGGCCAGTACCAGGACCCGGGCGGCATGTTCTACGGCGGCGACAAGGCCACCTGGAGCAACTACACGCTGTGCCGCATCCTGGCGCGCTTCGGTGCGGGCCGCGCGGCGCTGCGCTGGATCGACGTGCATACCGGCCTGGGCCCGTGGGGCTATGGCGAGCCCATCCACATGGGGCCGGATACGCCTGAATCGATCACGCGCACGCGCGCGATCTGGGGCGAGCGCGTGACCTCGATCTACGATGGCTCGTCGACCTCGGCCAACCTGACCGGGCTGGCCTGGCACGCGGTGCCGCAGACGCTGCCGGGCGTGGACTACGCCGGCATCGCGCTGGAGTTCGGCACGCTGCCCGTGGGCGAGGTGCTTGATGCCCTGCGCGGCGACCACTGGCTGCACCGGCATCCCGAGGCCGACGAAAACCAGCGCGCGCTGGTGCGCCAGGCGATGTGGCGCGCGTTCTATGGCGATGCCGACGACTGGCGCGACGGCGTGGTGGCGCAGGTCACCGACGCGGTGCGCAATACGATCGCATCCGCCTAGCGGGCGGGTTTCTGGCATCAGGCGTCATCTGGTATTGTCCGGGGCGTGGCGGCAGAGTGCCGAGCCAGGCACAGCAGGCCACAGCCACACCACAACCAGACCAACACCAGCAACAAAGACGGAAGCCGCCGCGGCCGGGCCAGCGTGCCACGCCATGCGCGTCGCCGCCCGGTCCGCGGGCGGCCCGCTTCCGCCATCAGCTCGACAGGGAGGCCGGCGCGATGACGCTCTACGAACTGAAGCCCAGGTTCCAGGCCTGGCTGCGCCCCATGGTGCAAGACCTGGCGCAACGCGGCGTGACCGCCAACCAGGTCACGCTGGCCGCCGCCGCGGGGTCGCTGGCGGTGGGCGTGCTGGCCACGCTGGGCATGCTGGTGGCCGAGACCCCGGCGCTGTTCCTGCTGTTTCCGCTGTGGTTGTTCGCGCGCATGGCGCTCAATGCCATCGACGGCATGCTGGCGCGCGAACATGGCCAGCAGAGCGTGCTGGGCGCCTACCTGAACGAGCTGGGCGACATGGTCTCGGACCTGGCGCTGATCCTGCCGCTGGCCGCGCTGCCCGGTTTCAGCCTGGGGCAGGTCGGCACCTTCGCGCTGCTGGCGCTGCTGGTCGAGGCCGCCGGCCTGATCGGGCCGCTGGCCGGCGCCAGCCGGCGCTACGACGGCCCGCTGGGCAAGAGCGACCGCGCCTTCGCGGTCGGCGCGATCGCGCTGTGGGCCGGGCTGGGACTGGGCTTCGGCGCGGCCGCCAGCTGGCTGTGGCTGCTGCTGTCGCTGTTGTCGCTGTTCACGATGGCCAACCGGGTGCGCCGCGGCATTGCCGAGGCCCAGTCCCGCCTTGCGGAGTAGCGCGATGGACCGACCGTCTTCCCGCCAGCCGCAGCAGCGGCAATTCCAGACCCACGACGGCCAGGCGCTGTTCTATCGCCACTGGCCCGCGGTGGAGGGCCCGGCGCGCGGCGCCGTGGTGCTGTTCCACCGCGGCCACGAGCATTCCGGCCGGGTCGCGCACCTGGCCGACGAGCTCAACCTGCCCGGCTACGACATCTTTGCCTGGGACGCGCGCGGCCACGGCAATTCGCCCGGCGAGCGCGGCTACAGCCCGAGCCTGGCCGATTCGGTGCGCGATATCCAGACCTTCACCGCGCATATCGCCGAAGTCCACGGCATCCCGCTGGAACGCACCGCGGTGGTCGCGCAGAGCGTGGGCGCGGTGCTGGCCGCGACCTGGGTGCATGACTACGCGCCGCCGATCCGCGCGCTGGTGCTGGCGTCGCCGGCGTTCAAGGTCAAGCTGTACGTGCCGTTCGCGCGGCCGGGCCTGAAGCTGATGCAGCGGCTGCGCGGCAAGTTCTTCGTCAACAGCTATGTCAAGGCGAAGTTCCTGACGCATGATCCCGAGCGCATCGCCAGCTATGACAGCGATCCGCTGATCACGCGCCCGATCGCGGTCAATATCCTGCTGGACCTGTACCAGACCGCCGAGCGCATCGTCGCCGATGCGGCCGCGATCACGGTGCCGACGCAGTTGCTGATCTCCGGCGCCGACTGGGTCGTGCACCGCGGCCCGCAGGACCGCTTCTATGAACGGCTGGGCTCGCGCACCAAGGAACGCATCGTGCTGGACGGCTTCTACCACGATACCCTGGGCGAGCGCGACCGCAAGCTGGCGGTCGATGCCGCGCGCCGCTTTATCGTGCGCGAATTCGACACGCCCTCGGCGCCGCGCTCGCTGCTCGATGCCGACCAGATCGGCCCGTTCCGCGAAGAGTCCGACCGGCTGGCATCGGCGCCGGGCGGGCTGGCCGCCTGGTACTGGCGCGCGGCGCGGGCCAACCTGAAGCTGGGCGGGATGCTGTCGGACGGCGTGCGGCTGGGCCACCAGACCGGCTTCGACTCGGGCTCCACGCTCGACTACGTTTACCGCAACACGCCGTCCGGCCGCGGCGCGCTGGGCCGGCTGGCCGACCGCCAGTACCTGGACGCGATCGGCTGGCGCGGCATCCGCCAGCGCAAGGTCCACGCCGAGGCGCTGATCGCCGGGGCGGTGCGGCGCCTGCGCGGGGCCGGCATGCCGGTGCGCATGGTCGATATCGCCGCCGGCCACGGCCGCTACGTGCTGGAAGCGCTGGGCGCGCTCGAGGGCGGCGCGGCCGCGGTCGAATCGATCCTGCTGCGCGACTACAGCGCGCTGAATGTCGAGCAGGGCCGCGCGCTGATCGCCGCCAAGGGCCTGCAGGGCGTGGCCCGCTTCGAGCAGGGCGATGCCTTCGACGGCGACAGCCTGGCCGCGCTGGCGCCGGCCCCGACGCTGGCGGTGGTGTCCGGACTGTACGAGCTGTTTCCCGACAACGCCATGGTGCGGCGCTCGCTCGACGGGCTGGCGCGCGCGGTGCCGCCGGGCGGCTACCTGGTCTATACCGGCCAACCCTGGCATCCGCAGCTGGAGTTCATCGCGCGCGCGCTGACCAGCCATCGCGCCGGCGCCGCCTGGGTGATGCGCCGCCGCTCGCAGGCCGAGATGGATGAACTGGTGCGCGCCGCGGGCTTCGACAAGGTCACGCAGCGCATCGACCCGTGGGGCATCTTTACCGTCAGCCTGGCGCGCAGGCGCGCCGCATGAGCACGGCGGCGACGCAGGCGGGCGCGGCGCTGCAGCCGCGGCGGCCGTGGGGGCTGGCGTGCCTGCTGCTGGCGCTGGCGGGCGCGTTCTTCTTCTCCAGCTATGGCTTTGCCAACTGGCTGGCGAGCCAGCGCGCCGAGGTGCCGTCGTTCCACTACGCATGGGAGCGCGGCATTCCGTTCCTGCCGTGGACCATCGTGCCGTACTGGTCGATCGACCTGCTGTACGGCGTCTCGTTCTTCCTGTGGCGCTCGCGCGCGGCGCTGGTCACGCACGTCAAGCGGCTGGTGCTGGCGCAACTGGTGTCGGTGGCGTGCTTTATCGCGTTCCCGCTGCGCTTCAGCTTTGCGCGGCCCGCCGCCGACGGCCTGCCGGGCCAGCTGTTCACGCTGCTGGCCGGCTTCGACCTGCCGTTCAACCAGGCGCCGTCGCTGCATATCAGCCTGCTGGTGATCCTGAGGGTGGCCTTCGCCGCGCACCTGCGCGGCGGCTGGCGCTGGCTGCTGCACGGATGGTTTGCGCTGATCGGGGCCTCGGTGCTGACTACCTGGCAGCATCACCTGATCGATGTGCCCACTGGTGCGCTGGTGGGCTGGCTGTGCGTCTACCTGTTGCCGATGCAGCGACCCGCGGCCGGCGTGGCCGAGGCACGCACGCGGCAACTGTCGCACCGCTACGGCGTGGGCGCGCTGGTGGCGCTGCTGTGCGCGGTGCTGGCGCTGGGCGCATCGGTGACGCTGGCGTTCCTGCTGCTGTGGGCCGCGCTGGCGCTGGCCTGCGTGGCGCGCATCTACGCGCTGGCGGCGCCGGCGTGGTTCCAGAAGGACAGCGACGGCGCGATGGCGCCGGCGGCGCGCTGGGTGCTGGCGCCTTACCTGCTGGGCGCCTTCGTCAATTCTCGCTGGTGGACGCGGCGCGCGCCGCAGGCCAGCGCGATCGCACCGGGCGTCTGGGTGGGCCGCTTCCCGACCCGGGCCGACCTGCGCGCGCTGGACGCCGATGCCGTGCTCGACCTGAGCGCCGAGCTGCCGCGTTCGGCCAAGGGGCCCGGACTGGCGTATCGCTGCGTGCCGGTGCTGGACCTGACCGTGCCGACGCCGCAGCAGATCGGACAGGCCGTGGCCCAGCTCGTTGCGTGGCAGCGGCAGGGACGCCGCGTGCTGGTCAGCTGCGCGCTGGGCTATTCGCGCAGCGCGCTGGTGGCGGCGGCGTGGCTGGCGCGCCGGCAGGGCGTGCGCGACGCGGGCACTGCGCTGGCGGCGCTGCGCCAGCATCGGCCGGCCGTGGTGCTCGGGCGCGAGCATGCCGACGCGCTGCAGCGATTCCTGGACCGTGGCGCGACGCAGGAGCCTGGCGATGGCCGCTGACCGGGACGATGATTTCGTACGCCGCACCGACACCTGGATCGCGCACGCGGTCACCGGCGCGCTGTCGGGCGCCATGTGGATCGGCGCGGCGGGACTGGCATTTGCCATGCTGGCGGCCTGGCTGGGCGCGGGCGGCGCAAGCCTGCGCTTGCCGGCGGCGCTGGCGCTGTTGCTGGCGCTGCCGCAGCTCTGGCTGCTGCTGCGCGTGGCGATCGACCATCGCCTGTTCGGTGCGCTCACCACCGGCGTGCCGGGCCAGGCCGACCTGGCCGGACTCGATGCGGCGCTGCTGCAACTGGGCTGGATGTCCGCCGCGCGCGCAGCGCGCCCCTTGCCCGAGCGCGCGCGCGGCGCGCTGCGCCTGGTGCGCGCCAGTGCCGCGCTGACCGTGTGCCA
This sequence comes from Cupriavidus taiwanensis, assembly GCF_900249755.1. Classification (NCBI taxonomy): domain Bacteria; kingdom Pseudomonadati; phylum Pseudomonadota; class Betaproteobacteria; order Burkholderiales; family Burkholderiaceae; genus Cupriavidus; species Cupriavidus taiwanensis. The sequence continues at coordinate 2,107,481 of NZ_LT976853.1, read as the reverse complement.
GCTGCTGCTGGCCTTGCTTTCGTTGATCCTGAGGTAACCAACCATGTGGCTTGCCCGCGCGACCGCGCGCGCCATCATCGCCTTCGCCCGGCTGCTGACGGGCATGCGTGCCAACTGGCAGGGCTGCATCCCCGCCGCGGTGCAGCGCGTCTACTTTGCCAACCACAGCAGCCACGGCGATTTCGTGCTGATCTGGGGCTGCCTGCCGCCCGACCTGCGCACGGTCACGCGGCCGGTGGCCGGTGCGGATTACTGGGAGAAATCGCCGCTGCGGCGCTTTATCGGCCGCGACGTGTTCCGCGCGCTGCTGATCGACCGCACCCGCAGCGAGCCCGGCAGCGCCCCGGTCGCGCTGATGCACGCCGGGCTGGCGGCGGGCGACTCGCTGATCCTGTTTCCCGAAGGCACGCGCAACACCACCGACGCGCGCCTGCTGCCGTTCAAGAGCGGCATCTACCACCTGGCGCGGGCCTGCCCGCAGGTGGAGTTCGTGCCGGTGTGGATCGACAACCTCAACCGTGTGATGCCCAAGGGCGAAGTGGTGCCGGTGCCGCTGCTGTGCACCGTGACCTTCGGCCAGCCGCTGCGGCTGGCCGCCGACGACAGCAAGGAAGCGTTCCTTGCGCGCTGCCGCGAGGGCCTGCTCGCACTTGCCCCGGAACTGGAATGAACGCCATGCCCACCCTGCATTGGAGCCGCGAAACCTGGCTGCTGTTCGGCGGCCTGTTCGGCGTGCTGCTGCTGGCCTCCACCGTGACCGCGCTGCTGCGCTGGCGCGTCGCGGGCGGCGACCGGCACGCGGTGATCGACAACCTGGGGCAGCGCGTGTCGGCCTGGTGGTGGATGATCGGCATCATGGGTGTCGCCTTCGCGCTGGGGCGCACCGCGGTGATCGTGCTGTTCTATCTGCTGTCGTTCTTCGCGCTGCGCGAGTTCGTCACCATCACCACCACGCGGCGCGGCGACCATCGCGCCATCGTCGCCGCGTTCTTCGTGTTCCTGCCGCTGCAGTACGTGCTGGTCTATATCGGCTGGTACGGCATGTTCTCGATCCTGATCCCGGTCTATGCCTTCCTGGTGCTGCCGATCCTGGCGGCGCTGTCGTCCGAGACCACGCGCTTCCTGGAGCGCTGCGCCGGGGTGCAGTGGGCGGTGATGGTGTGCGTGTTCTGCATCTCGCACGTGCCGGCGCTGCTGACGCTGCCGATCCCGGGCTTCGACGGCCGCAACCTGCTGCTGATCGCCTTCCTGGTGATCGTGGTGCAGGGCAGCGACGTGCTGCAGTACGTGTGGGGCAAGCTGTGCGGCAAGCGCAAGATCGCGCCGCTGCTGTCGCCGTCCAAGACCGTCGAGGGCTTTGTCGGCGGGGTCGCCAGCGCCACCGCGCTGGGCGCGGCGCTGTGGTGGATCACGCCGTTCTCGCCGTGGCAGGCCGGCGCGATCGCGCTGGTGATCGCGCTGATGGGGTTCCTGGGCGGGCTGGTGATGTCGGCGATCAAGCGCGACCGCGGGATCAAGGACTGGGGTCACATGATCCAGGGCCACGGCGGCATGCTCGACCGGCTCGATTCGGTGGTGTTCGCCGCGCCGGTGTTCTTCCACGTCACGCGCTACTGGTGGGTGCCCTGAGCCCGCCCGGCGCTCACAACCCCATCTCCTCGCACCACGCCACCACCGCATCGCGGAAGTCCTGGCAGATCGGCGACAGGTAGCCGTCGGCGCGCCACAGCACCGCCAGCTCATGCTGCCACGACATGCCCGGGGCCTCGATCGCGGCCAGCCCCTGGCCCTCGGCCTGGCGCAGCATGCGCGGCGGCATGATGCCGAGCAGGTCCGAGTGCCGCAGCAACTCGCCGAAGGCGACCGGCGACGCCGTGCTTTCCACCGCCACGCGCGGCGGCGGCAGCCCGACCGAGGTAAACCGTTCTTCCAGCCACTGGCGCAGGTACAGCGAACTGGCCGGCACCACCCAGCGCTCGCCCGCCAGGTCGGCCAGCGTGCGAAAGCCGTCGCGGCGCGGATGAGCGCTGCGGCACACGATCTGCATGCTGAGCGGGCCGAGCGGCAGCCAGGCCACGTCCGCCGGCAGGCTGGCCGGACGCGCGGCCAGGATCAGGTCGGCCTCGCCGTTCTGCAGCATCGCCACCAGGCGAGCACTCAGATGGGTCTCGATCGAGAACGTCGCCAGCGGCCGGCTCAGGAAGAAGCGCGCCAGCAGCGGAGACAGCAGCGACGGCAGCAGGTAGGGGATGGCGCCCAGCCGCACCGTGCCCGCGCGCGCGGCGCGCTGCTCGGCCAGCTCGTTGCGCATGTCGCCCGCGGCCAGCGAGATCCGGCGCGCATGGGCGGCCAGCGTGCGGCCCACGCTGGTCGGCACCAGCCCGCGCGGGGTGCGCTCGAACAAGGGCATGCCGGCTTCGCCCTCCAGCCGCGCCAGCGTCTTGGACAGGCCGGACTGGGTCATGCCCAGGGTGTCGGCGGCGCGGTGCAGGTTGCCCTGGTCGATCACGACCAGGAAGGCTTCTAGATCCTCGAATCGCATGGGGCGTGGCGGCGCTGGTCGGTGCGGGCCATTGTAGCGCCATGCCCGCCAGGACTCGGCTCGCGCCGCGCGGGAATCACGCCGGCCCGGACGCTGGCCTAGACTGCGTGGCATCCCTCGCGCACCGCACCGCAGTGGAAACTGCGGCGGCCGCCAGAGAAGGGAACCCAGGACAGGAGACAACCGATGCCATACCGTTCCGCATGGCTGCGCGCAGCCATGGCCACGATGTTGCTGGCCGCCATTCCCACCGTCATGCCGGCTGCCGCAGCCGCAGCCGACGCCGCCCCTGCCGAGCCCTATCCGTCGCGCCCGCTGACCATCGTGGTGCCGTCGGTGGCGGGCAACGTCAACGACGCCGTGGCGCGGCTGATCGGGCAGGAGCTGACCAAAAGCTGGGGCCAGCCGGTGATCGTCGACAACAAGCCCGGCGCGGGCACCACCACCGGCACCAAGTACGTCGCCAGGGCCGCGAAAGACGGCTATACCGCGCTGCTGACCTTTACCGCGCACGTGCAGAACCCGTCGCTGTACCGCGGCATCGGCTATGACCCGATCGCGGATTTCACGCCGGTCAGCGAGGTGGCGATCTCGTCCACCATCCTCGCGGTGTCGCCGGACTTCCCGGCGCGCACGCTGCCCGACGTGGTGGCGCTGCTCAAGGCCAATCCCGGCAAGTACCCGTATGGCTCCTACGGCGCCGGCACCACCGGGCATATCCTGGGCGAGCTGCTCAAGCGCGAGGCCGGCGTGCAGATGGAACACGTCGCCTACAAAGGCGGCGCGCCGCTGGCCACCGACCTGGCCGCCGGCCACGTGAAGCTCGGCTTTATCGCCGTGGGCACGGCGATGCCGCTGCTGCAGGGCGGCAAGCTGGTGCCGGTGGCGATCGCCGGCGCGGAGCGCTCGGCGCTGCTGCCCAAGGTGCCGACCTTCCGCGAGGCCGGCTACCAGGGCTTCGAGCCCGATGCGTGGATGGGGCTGCTGTTCCCGGCCGGCGTGCCGCGGGCGCGGGTCGACGCGCTGTCGCGCGAGGTGGCGCGGATCGTGCGCCTGCCGGAGATCGCGAAGAAAATGCAGGACCTGAACCTGATGCCGGTGGGCGGCACGCCGGAGGCGTTCGCCACGGTGATGAAGCACGACCGCGACAAATGGAGCCGCATCATCCGCGATGTCGGCATCACGCTCGAATGACGGAGGCGCCGATGCAAGCCGATGATTACCTGGGACTGGTCTGCTCGCGCTGGTGCCACTGGAGCGAGCTGGAGCTGCAACGCATCGCGCGCAAGCCGCTGGCCGCCGGCCAGGTGCGCATCCGCGTGCGGCACGCGGGCGTGGGTTTCGCGCTGAGCCTGTTCGTGTCCGGCAAGTACCAGCGCAAGCCGCCGCTGCCGTTCACGCCGGGCACCGAGGTCGCGGGCGAGATCATCGAAGTGGCGCCCGACGTCACGCGGCTGCGCCCGGGCCAGCGCGTGGCGGCGGCGCTGGACTGGGGCGGCATTGCCGAGGAAGCGGTGGCCACCGCCGAGACCGTCTATCCGGTCCCCGACGGACTGGCGCTGGCGCACGCCGCCGCGCTGCCGATCACCTATGGCACGGTCTGGGCCGCGCTGGCGTGGCGCGCCGCGCTGCAGCCGGGCGAGACCATGCTGGTCCACGGCGCCAGCGGCGCGCTCGGCACGGCCGCGGTACAGGTGGGCAGCCTGATGGGCGCGCGCGTGATCGCTACCGCCAGCACCGCGGCCAAGCGCGAGGCGGCGCTGCGCAACGGCGCCGCGCATGCGCTGGAGCCGGACCCGGCCGCGCTGGCGGCCGCGGTCAAGGCACTATGCCCGGCCGGCGGCGCCGACGTGGTGTTCGACCCGGTCGGCGGCGATCTCTTCGACGCCTCGCTGCGCTGCGCGGCGCCGGGCGCGCGGCTGCTGTCGATCGGCTATGCCAGCGGCCGCATCCCGTCGGTGCCGGCCAACCTGCTGCTGGTGAAGAACCTGACGCTGGTCGGCTTCAACTATGGCTACTACATCGGCTGGGGCCTGACCGACGAGCGCCGGCGCTTTGCGCCGCAGGTGCAGGCGATGGTGGGCGAGATCATGCAGGCCGCGGCCAGCGGCAGGCTGGCGCCGCCGGTGCTGCAGCACTTTGCGCTGGGCGACTGGCTGGCCGCGGTCGACACCACCATGTCGCGCCGCGCCATCGGCAAGGTCATGCTGGATATCTGAACGGAGCCAACCATGCAACACCCACAAGCGGCCATGGATGCCATGGAGGACGCCATGTTCGACGGCCTGACCGTGCTCGACCTGAGCCAGGGCATTGCCGGCCCGTACTGCGGGCTGATCCTGCGCCAGCAGGGCGCGCGCGTGATCAAGGTGGAACCGCCCGGCGGCGACTGGTCGCGCCAGATGGGGCGCATCCGCGCCGGCCAGACCGCCATCGCGGTGGCCTGCAATGTGGGCAAGGAGAGCGTGGTGCTGGATGCGCGCAGCGCCGAAGGCCGCGCCGCCATCGCGCGGCTGGCGCAGCGGGCCGATGTGGTGATCCAGAACTTCCGGCCCGGCGTGGCCGAGCGCATGGGCGCAGGCTACGAGGCGCTGGCCGCGCACAACCCGGCGCTGGTCTATGTCTCGATCTCGGGCTACGGCCATGCGGGGCCGCTGGCGAACCGGCCCGCGGTCGATACCACCATGCAGGCCTACAGCGGCCTGATGCACCTGAACCGCGACGCCAGCGGCCAGCCGCGCCGCATCGCCTTCTTCATGGTCGACCTGGCCACCGGGCTGTACGCGTCGCAGCAGGCTTCGGCGGCGCTGTACAAGGCCGCGCGCAGCGGCCGCGGCCGGCATGTGCGGCTGTCGCTGCTGGAGACCAGCGCCGCGCTGCAGTCCTACCTGATGGTCGACGACGCCATGTTCCCCGACGCCGAACTGTCTGCGGCCAACGCGCCGACCGGGCTGTTCGAGGCGGCCGATGGCGCGCTCTACCTGAGCATGCTCAACGACGCGATGTTCCTGCGGCTGGCCACGCTGCTGGGCTTCGACGACTGGCTCGCCGATACCACGCTGCACAGCAGCCCCGGCCGGCTGCCGCGCGCGGCGGAACTTGCACGGCGCGTGGCGCAGGCGCTGGCCGCGCAGCCGCTGGCGCACTGGGAGGCGCTGCTGACCGAGCACGATGTGCTGTTCGCGCGCGTCGGCCATGCGCGCGACCTGCTGCAGAGCGCGCAGTGCGCGCAGGCGGGAGTGTTTGGCCGGCTGCCGCTGGCGGGCATCGGCGAGGTCCCTTGGGCCAACCTGCCGGGCATGGCGGGACTTGCGCTGCCGGCGGGGCGTGCGCCGGGGCTGGGCGAGCATACCGGTGCGGTACTGGCGGAGTTCGGCATCGGCGCCTGAAGCAACCGCGCAAAAGAAAAACGGACGGTGCGCGATGCGTACCGTCCGTGTTCCGTTGTGCGTTGGTAGGCTCGATTGGACTCGAACCAACGACCCCCACCATGTCAAGGTGGTGCTCTAACCAGCTGAGCTACGAGCCTAGCGAAGGCGCGAATTATAGAGAGCCGTTCGCGATTGCGCAAGCACCCGCGCGCGACTTTTTGCGCGGGTGCCCGGCGCAGCGCGTCAGGCCGCGCCGATGCGGTCGCGCAGCTCGCGCTTGAGCACCTTGCCGATGGCGCTGCGCGGCAGGCTCTCCACCTGGTGGATCGCCGTCAGCCGCTGGGTCTTGCCCAGCCGTTCGTTGGCCCACGCCAGCACCTCCTGTGCGCTGGCGCCGCCGTCGGCGCGCAGCGCGACGAAGGCCACCGGGGTTTCGCCCCAGCGCTCCGACGGCACGCCGACCACCGAGACGTCGGATACCGCCGGGTGCTCGCGCACCACCGCCTCCAGGTCGCTCGGGTAGATGTTGAAGCCGCCCGAGATGATCATGTCCTTCTTGCGGTCCAGCAGCACCAGGAAGCCGTCTTCGTCGAAGCGGCCGATATCGCCGGTGCGGATAAAACGCTGGCCCTGCGCGTCGTGCCATTCGGTCTCGGCGGTTTTTTCGGGCTGGTTGTGGTAGCCGTTCATCATCGCCGCCGAGCGGCCCACCACTTCGCCGGTGCTGCCGGGCGGCAGCTCGCGGCCGGCCTCGTCGATGATGCGCACGTCGGCGCCGGTGGCGGGGCGCCCGACGGTGTGCAGCTTGTGCGGGAACTGGTCGGCGAACAGCAGGCAGCCGCCGCCGCCTTCGGTCATGCCGTAGAGCTCGGTCAGCGCGCCCGGCCAGCGCCGCAGCACCTCGGCCTTCAGCGCCGGGCTGAACGGTGCGCTGGTGCAGAACTTGTGCCGGAAGGCGGACAGGTCGTGCTGGTCGAATGCCGGATGCGCCAGCAGCCGCTGGTACTGCACCGGCACCAGCATGGTATGCGTGGCGCGATGCCGCTGCGCCAGCGCCAGGTACTGGCCCGCATCGAACTTGGCCATCAGGATGGCGGTGCCGCCCAGGCCGATGGTGGGAAAGAAGCTGGCGAGCGTGGTGTTCGAGTAGAGCGGGGTAGAGAGCAGCGTGACGGCGTCGGTGCCGTACCCGGTCATCGCGCCGCGCGACACGTGTGCCCAGCGCATGCCGTGCGACTGCACGATGCCCTTGGGCGTGCCGGTGGTGCCGGAGGAATAGATGATGTTGAGCGGCATCTCCGGGCGGATCTCGGGCTCGGTCACCGGCGTGCCGGCGGGCGCCAGCCAGTCGGCGTACGGCCGGCCCGACTCGCTGCCGTCCAGCGTGACCACGGGCGTGCCGGCCAGCCTGGCGCGCACCGGCTCGAGCACGTCGGCCACGCCGGCGTCGGCGAACAGGATGCGCGCGCCGGCGTCGGCAATCATGCCGGCCAGGCTGTCCGGCGTGGACGAGGGCGCCAGCGGCGCGACCACCACGCCGGCGCGCACCGCGCCCAGGTACACCGCGGCGTATTCGATCGACGACGCGGCGCAGATGGCGATGGCTTCGCCGGGCCGCACCCCGTCGCGCGCCAGCGCCGCGGCAATGCGGTCCATCGCGGCGTCGAGCCCGGCGTAGTCGAGCACGCGCTCGTCGTGCATCAGCGCGCGCTGCGCCGGGCGTTGCGCGGCGTGCTCGCGCACGAGCACGGACATGGTGGTGAAGGGACGTTGGAGCGGAGTCGGTTGGGTCATGTCGGGCAGTGTTGGTGGATGCGGCAAGCCTTACTGGATCTGTGCGCCGGAGTCCTTCACCACCTTGCTCCAGCGGTTGATCTCGGCGTCGATATGGGTGCGCAGCGCGGCGGGCGTCGAGCCCACCGGTTCATAGCCGTTGGCCGCCAGCGTGGCCTTGAGCTCGGGCTGGCGCAGCACGGTGGCAATCTCGGTGCTGAGCCGGTCGATCACGGGCTGCGGCGTGCCGGCCGGCGCCAGCATCGCGTACCAGCCGGTAATGCTGATGCCGGGCACGCCGGCCTCGGCCAGCGTCGGCACCTCGGGGGCGACGGCGGCGCGCTGGCTGCCGGTGACGGCGAGCGCGCGCAGCTTGCCGCTCTTCACATGCGGCAGCGTGGTCGAGATGCTGTCGAAGGTCAGCTGGACCTCGCCCGACAGCATCGCCGTCACCACCTGGGCGCTGCCCTTGTACGGCACGTGGGTCATCTTGATTCCCGCGACGGAATCGAACAGCTCGCCCGCCAGGTGGCCGGTATTGCCGTTGCCGGCCGAGGCAAAGGTCAGCTTGCCGGGCGCGGCCTTGGCCTCGGCGATCAGCTCCTTGACATTGGCGGCCTGCAGCGACGGGCTGGCCGCCAGGATCATCGGCAGGTTGGCCACCAGCGATACCGGCGCGAAATCCTTGCGCGTGTCGTAGGGCAGCCGGGGATAGAGGCTGGTGTTGATGGCATGGGCGGCCAGCACCATGATCAGCGTGTAGCCGTCGGGCTTGGCGCGCGCCAGCGCCTGGCTGGCGATGGTGCCGCCGGCGCCGGGGCGGTATTCCAGCACCACCGGCTGGCCCAGCCGCTCCTGCAGCTTCGCCGCGACCGGGCGCGCCAGCAGGTCGGCGCTGCCGCCGGGCGGGTAGGGGATCAGCAGCTGGATCGGGCGCGCCGGCCAGGTCTCGGCGCCGGCGCTGGCGGGCAGGGCGGCCGCAGCTGCGGTAGCCAGCATGGCGGCCAGCCAGGCGCGGCGGCCCCGGGCGGGGCGGGGTGTGGATGCCATCGGGTTGTCTCCTCGTTGTGCGGCAGCGGGCGCGGCCGGGGTCCCTGGCAGCCGGGCATGGCTGGGACGTTGGAGTCACCAACGGTAAAGGTGTATGCCCGCGAGAGGAATTCTTAAATCGATAAGTCTGGCTTTTTGCCGGCGAAGCGGTACCGGGGGCACGGCAGCACGCCGCGCTGCAGCGCTAATGGCGGGTCGGATGCGGCGGACTGAAGCAGTAGGGCACCAGCGCGAGCGCGATCAGCACCGCCGCCGACAGGAAGATGGCCGCATAGGTGGATGGCAGCGGCCAGCCGCGCACATGGCCGGCATTGGCGATCAGCCCGAACGCCCACGAGGCCAGCGCCGAGCCCAGGAACACGAAGGTATTGAGCAGCCCCAGCCCGCGCCCGCGCTGCGACGGCGGGATCAGCCCGCGGCCCTGCGCCATCACCAGCGGATGCAGCATGCCGATGGTCGACAGCAGCGCCATCATCGCCACGCCGTAGCCGATGCCGTTGTCCGGCCACAGCGTCAGCAGGATCGCCCCGGTCATGGCGAAGCACGACCAGCCGGCGATGGTGGTCTTGAGCGCGCTGCGCCGCACCAGCACCGGCAGCAGGAAGGCGGTCAGGAAGCCGGCCAGGCTCAGCAGCGTCAGCGCCACGCCGCGCGGCGCCGAGCCCAGGCCGAACACGTCGGCCAGGTAGGGTCCGCTCCAGGCATTGCGGAAGGCGGTGCCGGCGGCCATGGCCACGCACAGCGGGATCAGCGTCCACAGCGGTGCCAGCTTCAGCAACTGCAGGCTTTCCGACAGCATTGCGGGCCACGACGCGCTGCGCGCCTCGGCATGGCCCTGGTCGCGCACGCAGCGCCACACGCCATAGCACGCCGCCACCATGCCCAGCGCCGACACCGCCATCGACGGCCGCCACCCCACCAGCGAAATGGCCCAGCCCAGCGGCGCGGTCGCGCACAGCGAGCCGACCATGCCGGTGGCATTGGAGCGGCTGACGAAGCGGGTGTAGTCGCGCTCGGACAACTGCTCGGAGGCGAAGTGCAGCAGCCCCATGAACACCGGCGCGCACGCCAGCCCCAGCCCCACCTGCGCCAGCGTGGCCGCGGTGCCGTTGGGCGCGAGCACGAACAGGATCGACGACAGCGCGCCTACCGCCAGCAGCAGCGCGGTCGGCCGGCCCACGCCATAGCGGTCGAAGGCGATGCCCACCGGGATCTGCGCCACCGCGAAGGCCAGGAAGAACGATGACGACAGCGCGCCGAAGCCCGCCGGCGACAGGCCGAAATCGTGCTGCAGCTCGGGCGCCATCACCGCCAGGCAGGAACGGAAGAACTGACTGAGGGCGAAGGCAAAGGTCAGGATGGCGATGCCGCGCACGGCATACGTCGCCGCATCCCGGGCGGGCAGGGCGCTGGAGCCGGAAGCGGATCCGGGCGGAGGGGGATTGCTGGGGGTCACGGCGTCAGTGGCGCTAGCTGTGCAGCGAGTGTAGGGCCTGCGCGCGTTGCCGGATCAACGGTTGGCCGGTGTTCGCCCAGATTGCGCGGGCGCCCGCGATCTTTGCCGATGGTGTGCTCCCTCTCCCGCTTGGGAGAGGGTTGGGGTGAGGGCGGGAGTTTCCACGAAGTGAAGGCCTTCGCTATTGCCAGCGCCCGGCCCTCACCCCCGGCCCCTCTCCCGCAAGCGGGAGAGGGGAGAAAACCCCCAGCGGCATCAATGCCTCGGGCTTTCCAATTCGCGCTTGCGGGCTCCCTCTCCCGCTTGCGGGAGAGGGTTGGGGTGAGGGCGGGGAGCTTCGACGAAGTACAGTGCGTCGGAATGCCAGTGCCTGCCCTCTCCCCCGGCCCCTCTCCCGCAGGCGGGAGAGGGGAGCAGACCGGCGGTTCGCTGCGGTGATCAGCCCGGCAGCGCGTCGTACGTCAGCAGGAACACCTGGTCGTCCCCGGCGCTGACCGGCAGCCACACGATTTCCAGCTCCGGGAAGGCGGCCTCCACGTTGGCGTGTTCGTTGCCGATCTCCACCACCAGCACGCCGCCCGGATTCAGCCGGGCCTTGGCCCCGGCAATGATCCGCCGCACCACGTCCATGCCGTCGTCGCCGCCGGCCAGCGCGATGCGCGGCTCGGCCAGGTATTCCGGCGGCAGCGCCTGCATCGAGGTTTCGTTGACGTAGGGCGGGTTGGTCAGGATCACGTCATAGGTGGCGCCGTGCGGCAGCGGCGCGTACAGGTCGCCCTGGTACAGCCGGATGCGGTCTTCCATCTTGTAGTCGGCCACATTGCGGTGGGCGACGGCGAGCGCGTCGGGCGAGATGTCGACCGCGTCGATGCGCGCGTGCGGCCAGACGTGCGCGGCCACGATCGGCAGGCAGCCGGAGCCGGTGCACAGTTCCAGCACCGGGCCGATGCTGCCGCTTTCGCCGACCCACGGCTCCAGCCCTTCCTGCAGCAGTTCGCCGATAAAGCTGCGCGGCACGATCACGCGCGAATCGACGTAGAAGCGCAGGCCGTGCATATAGGCCTCGTGCGTGATGTAGGCCGCCGGCACGCGCTCGTTGACGCGGCGGTCGATCACCTTCAGCACGGCCTCGATTTCCTCGGGCAGCAGGCGCGCATCGAGGAACGGGTCGAGCGTATCGAGCGGCAGGTTCAGCGTATGCAGCACCAGGTAGGCCGCCTCGTCATAGGCGTTGGCGCTGCCGTGGCCGAAGGACAGGCGCGCGGCGGTAAAGCGCGACACGGCCAGGCGCAGCAGGTCGCGCACGGTGCGCAGGGGGGAGGGCGTTGCCATGGTTGGTCTTTCGAAAGGAAATCAGGCGATCAGGCGTTCCAGCACGCCGCGGTACACGTTCTTCAGCGGCTCGATAAAGCGCACTTCGACGTGCTCGTCGATCTTGTGGATGCTGGCGTTGGGCGGGCCGAACTCGATCACCTGCGGGCAGATCTTCGCAATGAAGCGGCCGTCGGAGGTGCCGCCGGTGGTCGACAACTCGGTGTCGAAGCCGGTCTCGGCCTTGATCGCGGACGACAGCGCCTCGGACAGCTCGCCGCGCGGGGTCAGGAAGGGCTCGCCGCCCAGGGTCCAGTCGAGCGTGTATTCGAGGCTGTGGCGGTCCAGGATGGCGTGCACGCGCGCCTTCAGGCCCTCGGGCGTGCTCGCGGTCGAGAAGCGGAAGTTGAAGTCGATGGTGACGTGGCCCGGGATCACGTTGGTGGCGCCGGTGCCGCCGTGGATATTCGACATCTGCCAGCTGGTGGGCGGGAAGTACTCGTTGCCTTCGTCCCAGACTTCGGCGGCCAGTTCGGCCAGCGCCGGCGCGGCGTCATGGATCGGGTTGCGGCCCAGGTGCGGGTACGCGATATGGCACTGGATACCCTTGACCGTCAGCTTGCCCGACAGCGAGCCGCGGCGGCCGTTCTTGACCATGTCGCCAAGCGCGTTGACCGAGGTGGGCTCGCCGATCACGCAGTAGTCCAGGCGCTCGCCGCGCGCGGTCAGCGCTTCGACCACCTTGATGGTGCCGTCGTGCGCGGGGCCTTCCTCGTCGCTGGTGATCAGGAAGCCGATCGAGCCGGCATGCGCGGGATGGGCCTTGACGAACTCTTCCACCGCCACCACGAAGCCGGCGATCGAGGTCTTCATGTCGGCGGCGCCGCGGCCGTACAGCTTGCCGTCGCGGTGGGTCGGTGCGAACGGGTCCGAATGCCACTGCTCCAGCGGGCCGGTCGGCACCACGTCGGTATGGCCGGCGAACACCAGCAGCTTGCCGTCCTGGCCCTGCGTGCCGCGCCTGAGCGCCCACAGGTTGGTCACGCGGAAATCGTCGGGCCCGCTGACCAGCGCTTCGCAGTCGAAGCCGAGCGCCTTCAGGCGGGTTTCCAGGATGGCCTGGCAGCCCTCGTCGGCGGGCGTGACGGAGCGGCGGCGGATCAGGTCTTCAGTGAGGGCGAGGGTGGCGTTCATCGGACGGCGGAATGGGAAATCAGAACTGGCTGGCGTACTGGTCGGCGGAGAAGCCGACCATCACCTTGCCATCGTGGGCCAGCACCGGGCGCTTGATCAGCGACGGGCTTTGCTGCATCAGCGCGATCGCGCCGGCTTCTTCGTCGGCGCGGGCCTTGTCGGCGTCGGACAGCGCGCGCCAGGTGGTGCCCTTGCGGTTGAGCAGCGTGGCCAGCGGCACGTGCCTGAGCCAGCCGCGCAGCATGGCTTCATCCACGCCCTGCTTCTTGAAGTCGTGGAAGGTGTAGGCGACGCCGTTGGCATCGAGCCAGGTGCGGGCCTTCTTGACGGTGTCGCAGTTGGGGATGCCGTAGAGCAGGACGGTCATGGCAAGTCTTGATGGAATGCGATGGGAAAGCCGGCGGCTTCAGCGGAACAGCAGGTCCAACGAGATCACCAGGCCACCGAGGCCCAGCGCCACGCCGCCCATTGCCACCGCGGTCATCAGGCGCAGGCGCCGGTCCAGCCGGGCCGCTTCCTTGCGCAGCGCGTCGATGGTGATGGCATGCTGCTCGGCCAGCAGCTTGACCGACTCGGCCTGCTGCACCACGGCGGCTTCGAGTTCGGCGATACGGGTAGCGGGATCGCGCGCGTCGGCCACCGCGCCTTCGGGCGAGCCGTCCTTGCGCTTGTTCTTCTTCAGTTTCTCGAGGGTCTTGTTGGCCTGCTCGAGAATGGTGGGCAGCAGGGAAAGCACGGTACTGACAGTGGTGGGATCCAGGGCCATGAGTCGCTTGCGGAGGGAGGGCATGTTCAGCCTGGCCAGGCGGGTGACAGCGGTAAATCCGCCCCGGAGCCGGGCCCCGGGGCGTCGCGGCCCGTGCGGGCCGCGATGGCGCGATCAGTCGCCGCGCAGCAGGTCGTTCAGGCTGGTCTTGGCGCGGGTCTGCGCGTCGACCTTCTTCACGATCACGGCGCAGTACAGGCTGTACTTGCCATCCTTGGACGGCAGGTTGCCCGCCACCACCACCGAGCCCGCCGGCACGCGGCCATAGTGGATCTCGCCGGTTTCGCGGTCGTAGATCTTGGTCGACTGGCCCAGGTACACGCCCATCGAGATCACCGAGTTTTCTTCGACGATCACGCCTTCGACCACTTCCGAGCGCGCGCCGATAAAGCAGTTATCTTCGATGATCACCGGGTTGGCCTGCAGCGGCTCCAGCACGCCGCCGATGCCGACGCCGCCCGACAGGTGCACGTTCTTGCCGATCTGCGCGCACGACCCGACCGTGGCCCAGGTGTCGACCATGGTGCCTTCATCGACATAGGCGCCGATGTTGACGTACGACGGCATCAGCACGGCGTTCTTCGCGATGAACGAACCGCGGCGCGCCACGGCGGGCGGCACCACGCGGAAGCCTGCCTTGGCGAAGTCGTCGCCGCTCCAGTTGGCGAACTTGGTCGGCACCTTGTCGTAGAACTGGGCAAAGCCGCCGGCGCTCATCGGCGCGTTGTCTTCCAGGCGGAACGACAGCAGCACGGCCTTCTTGACCCACTGGTTGACGATCCAGTCCTTGCCTTGCTTCTCGGCCACGCGCAGCGTGCCGGCGTCGAGCTGGCCGATGACGTTGGCGACGGCCTCGCGGATGTCGGCGGGGGCGGACTTCGGCGACAGGCTGGTGCGGTCTTCCCAGGCCTGGTCGATCAGGGCTTGCAGAGCTTGCGTCATGTTTGGTTTCTCAGGGTTGATGTTCGGTCGTCGAGTCTCAGCCTCGACCTCTTGTTTGCTCCCCTCTCCCGCTTGCGGGAGAGGGGCAGGGGGTGAGGGTGGGCGGTTCTACGGGCGTGGTGCCTTGCCAAACCACCCTTCACCCCGACCCTCTCCCCTTGAAGGGAGAGGGAGAACACAATTGGACAATCAGGCCTCAGGCCAGCGACTTGCAAAATTCCACGATCCGCCGCGCCCCTTCCAGGCATTCCTCAGGCGTCGCCACCAGCGCCATGCGCACGCGGTTGGCGCCGGGGTTGATTCCGTCAGATTCGCGCGCCAGGTAGCTGCCGGGCAGCACGGTAACGTTCTGCCCGGCCAGCAGCCGCGCGGCGAATTCCGTATCGGAGAGGCCGGTGCGCGAGACATCGGCCCACAGGTAGAAGCCGGCATCGGGCAGCGCCACGTCAAGCACTTCGGCCAGCATCGGCGTGACTTCGCTGAACTTGCGCACGTAGGCGGCGCGGTTCTCGCGCACATGCGCTTCGTCGTTCCACGCGGCGATGCTGGCGCTCTGCACCGCCGGGTTCATGGCGCCGCCATGGTAGGTGCGGTAGAGCAGGAATTTCTTCAGCAGCGCGGCATCGCCGGCGACGAAGCCGGAGCGCAGGCCCGGCACGTTGGAGCGCTTGGAGAGGCTCGAGAACATCACCAGCCGGTCAAGGCCGCGGCCCAGCTTGTGCGCGGCTTCCAGCGCACCCAGCGGGGCGCGGCCCTCGTCGAAATAGATTTCCGAGTAACACTCGTCCGAGGCGATCACAAAGCCGTAGCGGTCCGACAGCGCGAACAGCTGCTTCCAGTCTTCCAGCGACAGCACCGCGCCGGTCGGGTTGCCGGGGGTGCAGACAAAGAGCAGCTGCACCTTCTGCCAGACCTCGTCGGCAATGCGGTCGAACGCCGGGGCGAAATTGCGCGCCGGGTCGCTGTTGGCGAAGACCGGGGTGGCGCCGGCCAGCAATGCCGCGCCTTCGTAGATCTGGTAGAACGGGTTGGGGCACAGCACCAGCGCGCCCGGGCGGGTGCCGTCGACCACGGTCTGGGCAAAGGCGAACAGCGCCTCGCGCGAGCCGGTCACGGGCAGCACTTCGGTCGCGGCGTTGACGCTGGGCAGACCGTAGCGGCGCTCCAGCCAGCTGGCGATGCACTGCCGTAGTGCATCGGAGCCGGCCGTTGTGGGATAATTCGCCAGCCCCGCAAGCGACTCTGCCAGCGCTTGCTTGATGAATGCAGGCGTCGGATGCTTGGGTTCACCAATGCCGAAGCTGATGGCCGGCTTGTCGGCAGCCTTTACTTGCGCAAAGAGCACCCGCAGTTTCTCGAACGGGTAGGGCTGGAGCAGGTCGAGGCGCGGATTCACGGTGTCAGTCGGGGGCCGGTTAAAACGACGCATTATAGAGGAACGGCGCGGGTTTCCGTGCGCCGGCCCGGTCCGCGCGGCCGGCCGCCGGCACGGATGGCGGGCATCACGTCCTGGTGATGCCGCCGGCGCCGTCCGGACGCTGCCTGCCTGTCACCGGCCGGCGGCCCGGCTCGCCTCGCACGGATTCCCTTTATGAGCACAAATACCGTTTCGGCGCCGCTGGCGCCGGCCGACCGCCATGCGGTCAAGTCATCGCTTTCCATCCTGATCGGCGCCTCGGTGTGGGGCATCGCCTGGTTCCCGTACCGCGTGCTGGCCGGCTGGGGCCTGGGCGGCATGCATGCCGCGGCGCTGGTCAGCGCGGTCGCGGCGGTGCTGTCGCTGCTGGCGTTCCGCCGGCACCTGGGCGGGCTGCGCCCGCACTGGCTGTTCGTGGCGATCGGGCTGGCGGCGGGCGTGACCAACGCCGGCTTTGTCTGGGGCAGCGTCAACGGGCATGTGATGCGGGTGCTGCTGCTGTTCTATCTGACCCCGGTCTGGACTGCGCTGTTCGCGCGCGTGTTCCTGGGCGAGCGCCTGTCGGCGGCCGGGCTGTCGCTGGTGGGGCTGGCGCTGTTCGGCGCCGGGCTGATGCTGTGGACGCCGGAGGTCGGCGTGCCGCTGCCGGGCTCCGCCGCGGAATGGTCGGGCCTGGTCGGCGGCATGGGCTTTGCCGTCAACAACGTGCTGTCGCGCCGCGCCGGGCAGCGCTTTCCGGACACCGACGCGCGCGTGCGCACGGTGGTGGTCTACCTGGGCTGCACCGTGGTCGGCGTGCCAGCCGCGCTGCTGCTCGACGGCCCGTCGGTGGCGATCGTGCCTGGCGCGCAGGTCAGCGCCGCCATGCTGGTGCTGGGGCTGGCGGCGGTGCTGGTGGTCAGCAACTCGGTGGTGCAGTACGGGCTGCAGCGGCTGCCGGCCAACCGCGTGTCGCTGCTGATGCTGTTCGAGATCGTCATCGCCGCGCTGTCGTCGTGGTGGCTGGCGACCGAGGTGCTGAGCTGGAAGGAGGCGGCGGGCGGCCTGTGCATCATCGCCGCCGGGGCGTTGTCCGGGCTGGTGCACCGCAGCCGCGCGGCGCCCGCGCAGGCATCCGGCGCCGAGTCCGCGGCCTGCCCCTAGCCCGGCACGGGCTCAGTGCAGCATCACCCGCGACACCATCGCCACCAGCGGCGCCCGCACTGCGCGCTCCACGCCGCGGTGCAGGTGCAGCGGCCGCAGCAGCATCTTCACGGTCATCTCGATCGGGATGTTGCGGCGGATCACGCCTGACACGCGCGTATTGAGCGCGCGCACCTCGGCCTCCGGGACCGACTCGACGCCGCGCTCCATGCGCAGCACGTTGCGCAGCGCGATCGCGGCGTCTTCGTTTTTTATCTCCAGCAGCCGGCGCGCCAGCGCGCCCAGCACGCGCAGCCGGCCCAGGCGCTCGGCCTCCGCGAAGCGGTTGAAGAAACGATAGAAGTGCTTGTAGTGCCGCACCTCGTCGTTGGAGATGCGCCGCGTCAGGTCGCGCAGCACCGGTTCGTCGCTGGCCTGCTCGAGCGCCCGGTAGTACGCCGCGGTGCCGGTCTCGACCACGCAGCGGGCCGCCATCTCCAGCGCCTCGGTGGGCTCGAACTGGTCGATCGAGCAGGTCTGGCTGTACTCGGCGAAGAAGCGCGCGTAGCCGCGTTCCCAGTCGAATTCCGGCCAGACCTGCTCGACATAGCGCCGCAGCGCCAGGCCGTGCTGCAGTTCCTCGGCTTCCCAGTGCTCGGCGAGCCAGCCGGCGGCCTCGGGCACGCGGGCGTAATAGGTGGCAAGGTTGCCTGCATAGGTATCGGAGCCGCTCTCGATGAACGAGGCCGATACCAGCAGGTAGAAAAGATCGCGGTCGCCGCGTACGCGTGCCACGTCGATCGCCTGGTAGTCGATGTCGCTGACAGACCACGGCCGGGCGGCCGCTGACGGTTCACTCATGCTCTGTCCTCCTGGTTGGCCGAAGGTGACGAAAGGCGGCGCGAGGGGCGTTCATGGTGCGTGGGTGCCGGAGCGTATCCGGCATCACGCCGACAGAGCAGAGACTAGCATTTACCCTAGTTAGTTTCCTGGACATCACCCCGCAGACGTGGCGCGCTGCCCACGCCGGTTTGCCAAAGTGCTTGCGAAACCGCTTGTAAGGGGCGGAAACACAAAGGAATTCCGTCTGGCGGCGCCAGCCCTCGGTACCCCCCAAACGGGCCGGCGAAGGCATCTGCGATGGTATGATTAGCCCCAATTCTCGGGCTGGAGGGGTGTTTTGAGGTGCTGGCGTCACGCCGCGCCGGTTCCCGCGCAGCCCGGCTTTCCTGAACCGAGCAATAGCCCCGAAACCCGATACCAGGCCGCCCCCGCTTTCCTGCCGGAGTGGCCGATACCACACGAGAAACCGTGCGACTATCCTCGATCAAGCTGGCGGGCTTCAAGTCATTCGTCGATCCCACCAATTTCCAGGTGCCGGGCCAACTGGTCGGCATCGTCGGTCCCAACGGCTGCGGCAAATCCAACATCATCGATGCGGTGCGCTGGGTGCTGGGCGAGTCACGCGCATCTGAACTGCGTGGCGAATCCATGCAGGACGTCATCTTCAACGGCTCCACCGCGCGCAAGCAGGCCGGCCGCGCCAGCGTCGAGCTGGTGTTCGACAACGCCGAAGGCCGCGCCGCCGGCCAGTGGAGCCAGTACGCCGAAGTCGCGGTCAAGCGGGTGCTGACCCGCGACGGCACCTCGTCCTACTACATCAATAACCAGCCGGTGCGCCGGCGCGATATCCAGGACATCTTCCTCGGCACGGGCCTGGGCCCGCGCGCCTACGCCATCATCGGCCAGGGCATGATCTCGCGCATCATCGAGGCCAAGCCCGACGACATGCGCATCTTCCTGGAAGAGGCGGCGGGCGTGTCCAAGTACAAGGAGCGCCGCCGCGAGACCGAGAACCGGCTGTCGGACACGCGCGAGAACCTGACCCGCGTCGAAGACATCCTGCGCGAACTCGGCAGCAACCTCGAGAAGCTCGAAGGCCAGGCCGAAGTGGCGCAGCGCTTCAAGACGCTGCAGGCCGACGGCGAAGAGAAGCAGCACCTGCTGTGGCTGCTGCGCAAGCGCGAGGCCCAGCAGGAGCAGGAGCGCCACCAGCGCGCCATCGAGCAGGCCCAGATCGACCTGGAAGCGCAGACCGCGCAGCTGCGCCATGTCGAGGCCGAGCTGGAAACGCTGCGCGCCGCGCACTACGCCGCGTCCGACGGCATGCACGCCGCGCAGGGCGCGCTGTACGAGGCCAATGCCGAGGTCAGCAAGCTGGAAGCCGAGATCCGCTACGTGGTGGAATCGCGCAACCGCGTGCAGGCCCAGATCGCCGCGCTGACCGCGCAGCGCGAGCAATGGCAGGGCAAGGCCGGGCAGGCCACCGACGAACTCGCGCAGGCCGAGGAAAACCTGGCCGTGGCCGAAGGCCGCACGGTCGAGGCGCAAGAGGCCGTGGCGCAGCAGAACGACGAGCTGCCGACGCTGGAGGCGCAGTGGCGCGACGCCCAGCAGCTGCTCAACGAGCAGCGCGCCGGCATCATGCAGGCCGAGCAGGCGCTGAAGCTGGAAGCCGCGCAGCAGCGCAGCGCCGACCAGATGCTGCAGCAGCTGGAACAGCGCCGCGAACGGCTGTCGGCCGAAGACAAGGGCCTGGACCGCCCCGACGAAACCCGGCTGGAGCAGGCCCGCGCCGAACTGGCCGAACAGGAGGCGCTGGTCGAGGAAGCCCAGGCCGTGCTGGCCGACGCCGAAGAGAACGTGCCGCGCCTGGACGAGGCGCGCCGCGCCGCGCAGGCGCGCGTGCACAGCGAAGCCGCCGCCATCGCCACGCTCGAGGCGCGCCTGTCGGCGCTGCGCCAGCTGCAGGAGAACGTGCAGACCGACGGCAAGGTGCAGCCCTGGCTCGCCAAACATGAACTGGCCGAGCTGCCGCGGCTGTGGAAGAAGGTCCATATCGAGCCGGGCTGGGAAAACGCGCTCGAGTCCGTGCTGCGCGAGAAGCTGAACGCGCTGGAAGTCTCCAACCTGGACTGGGTCAAGGCCTTCCTGTCCGACGCGCCGCCGGCCAAGCTGGCGTTCTACTCGCCGCCGCCGGCCGCGCGTCCGCTGGAAACGCCTGCCGGCCTGCGCCCGCTGATGGCGCTGGTGCAGATCACCGAGCCGGGCATCCGCGCGGTGATGCAGGACTGGCTGGCCGACGTCTATGTCGCCACCGACATGGCGCAGGCGCTGGCCGCGCGCCACACGCTGCCCGACGGCGCCTCGTTCGTGGTGGCCGAAGGCCATCTGGTGGGCCGCAACGCGATCCAGATCTACGCCGCCGATTCCGAGCAGGCCGGCATGCTCGCGCGCGAGCAGGAAATCGAAAACCTGCAGAAGCAGGCGCGCGCGCAAATGCTGCTGTCCGACGAAGCCAAAACCGAGGCAGTGCGCGCCGAAGCCGCCTATACGCAGGCCAGCCAGGCCCTTGGCGAAGCGCGTGCGCGCGCCGAGCAGGCCACCCGCCGCGTGCATGCGCTGCAGATGGACGTGCTCAAGCTGTCGCAGGCGATGGAACGCTATGCCGCCCGCAGCGGGCAGATCCGCGAGGAACTGGAAGAGATCCACGCGCAGATCGAAGAGCAGCGCGCCATCCGCGCCGAATCCGAAGCCAGCTTCGAGCAGCACGACGCCGCGCTGGCCGAGATGCAGGCTACCCATGAAGACCAGCAGATGGCCTTCGAGGCGCTGGACAGCAAGCTCTCCGGCGCGCGCCACCAGTTGCGCGACCTGGAGCGCGCCGCGCAGGAGGCGCTGTTTGCCGAGCGCAACCTGGCCAGCCGCATCGACGAGCTGCGCCGCAATATCCAGGTGGCGGCGGACCAGGCCGAGCGCATCGCCGAATCGCTGGAAAACGCCCGCGCCGAACTCGAGACCATCAACGAGCAGACCGCGCATACCGGCCTGCAGGAAGCGCTGGAGCGCCGCGCCGAGAAGGAAGAGAAGCTGACCATTGCGCGCACCGAGCTCGATGCGCTGTCGGCGCAGCTGCGCCAGCACGACGAGCAGCGCCTGGCCGCCGAGCGCAGCCTGCAGCCGCTGCGCGACCGCATCACCGAGCTGCAGCTCAAGGAACAGGCCGCGCGCCTGAACCAGGAGCAGTTCAGCGAGCAGCTGGCCACCGCCGAGGTGGACGAGGCCGCGCTGGCCGACAAGCTGACCGGCGACCTGAAGCCGTCGTACCTGCAGGGCGAAGTCACGCGCATCAACAACGCCATCAACGCGCTGGGCCCGGTCAACATGGCCGCGCTCGACGAACTGGCGGCGGCGCGCGAGCGCAAGACCTTCCTCGACGCGCAGTCGGCCGACCTGAACGACGCCATCGGCACGCTGGAAGACGCGATCGCCAAGATCGACCAGGAAACCCGCGCGCTGCTGCAGGGCACCTTCGACCAGGTCAACCATCATTTCGGCGAGCTGTTCCCGTCGCTGTTCGGTGGCGGCCAGGCGCGCCTGATCATGACCGGCGAGGAAATCCTCGACGCCGGCGTGCAGGTGATGGCGCAGCCGCCGGGCAAGAAGAACTCGACCATCCACCTGCTGTCGGGCGGCGAGAAGGCGCTGACCGCGATCGCGCTGGTGTTCGCGATGTTCCAGCTGAACCCGGCGCCGTTCTGCCTGCTGGACGAGGTCGACGCGCCGCTGGACGACGCCAACACCGAGCGCTATGCCAACATGGTGGCGCGCATGTCGGACAAGACCCAATTCGTTTTCATCTCACATAACAAGATTGCCATGGAAATGGCTCATCAACTCATTGGCGTGACCATGCAGGAGCAGGGCGTTTCGCGGATCGTGGCTGTGGATATGGATGCTGCGGTGTCGATGGCGGAGGCAGCATGAAACTCAACATGGACCTGCAGACCGCGCTGATCGTCGCGGGCCTGGTTTTCGTGGTGCTGGTGTTCGGCTACAACCAGTGGCAGATCCGCAAGGCGCGCCGCCCGCGCGAGCTGCGTCCCGAAGACGACCTGCCGCCGATGCGCGAGCCGGTGGTGGCCCCGGGCACCGCGCCGGAGACCGCCGCACGCCTGCACGAAACCGCCGCCGAGCAGCCGCCGCGGCGCGAGCCCACGCTGTCGCAGGCGCCGGCGAGCGTCGGCGCCGCCGTGACCGACAACAACCACGTGGCCGCCGCAGCGGCCGCGGCGGCCAGCACCGCCGATGCCGACGAAGCCGTCGCCGAGGAAGTCGCGATCGCGGCCGCGGCGTCGCGCGAGTCGTCCGATGAGGCGGACGCCGCCATCGCCGCAGCGGCGGCCCCGGCGCCTGTTCCCGCACCTGCGCCTGCGCCTACGCCTACCCCGGCACCTTCACCTGCACCGGCGCCCGCACCGGCACCGGCACCGGTCGCCGCCGTGCCGGACGGCCAGCCCGCGCCGGCCGTGGTCGATCCGCTGATCGACTGCATCGTGCCGCTGCACCTGGAGCGCAAGGCTTCGGGCGACCGCATCCTGCCGCTGACCGGCCGGCTGCGGCGCGCCGGCACCAAGACGGTCCATATCGAAGGCCTGCGCGCCGAAGCCAACGCCTGGGAGCCCGTTACCGCCGGCCATCAGTACGAAGACCTGCAGGTGGGCGTGCAGCTGGCCAACCGCGGCGGCCCGCTCAATGCGCTGGAGTTCTCGGAATTCATCACCGCGGTGGAATCGCTGGCCGAGTCGCTCGACGCCTCGGCCGACCTGCCGGACATGGGCGAGACCGTGGCCAATGCGCGCGAGCTCGACAGCTTTGCCGCGGCCTGCGACGTGCAGCTGGGCGTCAATGTGATCTCCGACGGCGCGCCGTGGTCGGCCGCCTATGTGCAGAACGTGGCGACGCAGGACGGGCTGGTGCTGTCGCGCGACGGCACCCGCTTTATCCGCTATCAGGCCAATGCCGAGGGCGTGCAGCGCCCGCTGTTCACGCTGCAGTTCGGCGACACCAACTTCCTGCGCGACGACCTGACCGTCAAGGCCGGGCGCCAGATCACGCTGCTGCTCGACGTGCCGGTGGCCGACCAGGCCGCCAAGCCGTTCAAGACGGTGTGCGAGTACGGCCATACGCTGGCCCAGCGCATGGGCGCGCAGCTGGTCGACGACAATATGCGGCCGCTGACCGAAGCCTCGTTCGTCGCCATCTTCAACCAGCTCGAAGCGCTGTACCAGAAGCTGGAAGCGCGCGGCATGCCGGCCGGTTCGCCGGTGACGCTGCGCCTGTTCAGCAACTAGCCGGAGCCTGCCCATGACCGCAAAACACCGCGGCGCGCAGGCAGATGCCTCCGCGCCCGCCGGCGCCTTGCCGGCCGACGCCGCCGCCAGCCGCGTGGCCTGGCTGCGCGACGAGCTGGACCGCCACAACTACCAGTATTACGTGCTGGACGCGCCCACCATTCCCGATGCGGAATACGACGCGCTGTTCAGCGAACTGCTGGCGCTGGAGCTCGAGCATCCCGAACTGCAGACGCCGGACTCGCCGACCCAGCGCGTGGGCGGCGAGCCGCTGTCGGCGTTCGACTCGGTGCGGCACCGCGTGCCGATGCTGTCGCTCAACAACGCCTTCGCCGACGAAGACGTGCTCAACTTCGACCGCCGCTGCGCGCAGGGGCTGGGCCGCAGCGCTGCGGCGGCCGGCGAAGCCGACCTGTTCAGCGCCGCCGATGCGGTCGAATACGCCTGCGAACTGAAGTTTGACGGCCTGGCGATGTCGTTGCGCTATGAAGACGGCCGCCTGGTGCAGGCCGCCACCCGCGGCGACGGCGAGACCGGCGAGGACGTCACCGTCAACGTGCGCACCATCAAGGCGATCCCGCTGAAGCTGCGCGGCCCGGCGCCCGCGGTGCTCGAGGTGCGCGGCGAGGTCTTCATGTTCCGCCGCGACTTCGACAAGCTCAACGCGCGCCAGGCCGAGGCCGGCGAGAAGACCTTCGTCAACCCGCGCAACGCCGCCGCGGGCAGCCTGCGCCAGCTCGATCCGCGCATCACCGCGCGGCGTCCGCTGTCGTTCTTTGCCTACGGGCTGGGCGAGCTGCAGGGCGTGGACCGCCCGCCCACCCACAGCGCGATGCTCGACGGCTTTGCCGCGCTGGGTTTGCCGGTGTGCAAGGACCGCGCGGTGGTGAAGGGCGCGCAGGGGCTGCTCGATTTCTACCGCGATATCGGCAAGCGCCGCGACGCGTTGCCCTACGATATCGACGGCGTGGTCTACAAGGTCAACGCGCTGGCCGAGCAGGAGCGCCTGGGCTTTGTCTCGCGCGCGCCGCGCTTTGCGCTGGCGCACAAGTTCCCGGCGCAGGAGATGACCACCGTCGTCGAGGACATCGAGGTGCAGGTCGGCCGTACCGGTGCGATCACGCCGGTGGCGCGGCTCAAGCCGGTATTCGTCGGCGGCGTGACCGTGACCAATGCCACGCTGCACAACGAGGACGAGATCCGCCGCAAGGACGTGCATATCGGCGACACCGTGATCGTGCGCCGTGCCGGCGACGTGATTCCGGAGGTCGTGGCGGTAGTGACCGAACGCCGCCCCGACGATGCGCGCGCGTTCGTGATGCCTACCGCGTGTCCGGTGTGCGGCTCGCATATCGAGAAGCTCGAGGACGAAGCCATCGCCCGCTGCACCGGCGGCCTGATCTGCGCGGCGCAGCGCAAGCAGTCGCTGCTGCATTTCGCGCAGCGGCGCGCCATGGATATCGAGGGCCTGGGCGACAAGCTGGTCGAGCAGCTGGTCGACCAGGGCATCGTGCGCACGCCGGCCGACCTGTACAAGCTGGGCGTGGCCAAGCTGGCCGCGCTGGAGCGCATGGCGGACAAGTCCGCCGCCAACCTGGTGGCGGCAATCGACGCGTCGCGCGCGACCACGATGAATCGCTTTATCTTCGCGCTGGGAATCCGCCACGTCGGCGAAGCCACCGCCAAGGACCTGGCCAGGCATTTCGGCAAGCTGGATGGGCTGATGGCAGCCGACGAAGCCGCGCTGCTGGAAGTGAATGATGTCGGCCCGGTGGTGGCGCAGTCGATCGCGCACTTCTTCGCCGAGCCGCACAACGTCGAGGTCATCGAACAACTGCGCGCCGCCGGCGTACACTGGGCCGAAAGCGAGCCGGTGGCCAGGGCGCCGGCGCCGCTGTCGGGCAAGACCTTCGTGCTGACCGGCACGCTGCCCACCATGTCGCGCGAGGACGCCAAGGAACTGCTGGAAGCCGCCGGCGCCAAGGTGGCGGGGTCGGTATCGAAGAAGACCGACTACGTGGTTGCCGGCGCCGAAGCCGGCAGCAAGCTCGACAAGGCCGAGGCGCTGGGCGTGCCGGTGCTGGACGAGGCCGGCATGCTGGCGTTGCTGGCCGAAGCCGGCGCCGCGCCGGCCCAGGAATAACCGGGGAAACAACCATGATCCGCGAGATTCTCAAGATGGGCGATCCGCGCCTGCTGCAGGTGGCGCGGCCGGTGGAGCGCTTCAACACGCCGGAGCTGCGCACGCTGATCGAAGACATGTTCGACACCATGGACCACGCCAACGGCGCGGGCCTGGCCGCACCGCAGATCGGCGTGGACCTGCAGGTGGTGATCTTCGGCTTCGACCGCAACCCGCGCTACCCGGATGCGCCCACGGTGCCCAAGACCGTGCTGATCAACCCGGTGCTGGAGATGCAGTCCGACGAGATGGAGGACGGCTGGGAAGGCTGCCTGTCGGTGCCGGGTCTGCGCGGCGTGGTGCCGCGGCACTTGCGGCTGAAGTACAGCGGCTACGACCTGATGGGCAACCGCATCGAACCCGTCGCCGAGGGCTTCCATGCGCGCGTGGTGCAGCATGAATGCGACCATCTGCAGGGGATTCTTTATCCGATGCGGATCCGGGATTTTTCGAACTTTGGGTTTACCGAGGTGCTGTTTCCGGATTTGCCGGCGAATAGCGACGAATAGCGACGATTGAATGCCGACGCCAATCAGTACGCTGCCGGTTTGCTCCCCTCTCCCGCAAGCGGGAGAGGGAGCACGCAAGCGGTACAGGGATGAGGCGGTGGCAATTTGCCAAAACCCCAAGAAAAAGCGGCCATTCCGGCCGCTTTTTTCACATCAGAACTTCTCGAACTGCCCCAGGAACCGCCACTTGCCCGGCGGCAGATCCCCCAGCACCACGCGCCCCATGCGCACCCGCTTGAGGCCCACCACCTGCAGGCCGACCTGCTCGCACATGCGGCGGATCTGGCGCTTGCGGCCCTCGCGCAGCACGAAGCGCAGCTGCTCTTCGTTCTGCCAGCTGACCTTGGCCGGCTTGAGCGGCACGCCGTCCAGCGACAGGCCGTGGCGCAGCAGCTCCAGGTCGTCGGCCGGGAATTCCGCGCTGATGTTGCGCTCGACCGGCCCGTGCGGCGAGTGCCAGACCACGCGCACCAGGTATTCCTTCTCGACCGTCGAATCCTCGCCGATCAGCGCGCGCGCGACGCGGCCGTCCTGGGTCAGCACCAGCAGGCCGGTGGAGTCGATATCGAGGCGCCCGGCGGGCGCCAGGTTCTTGCGTTGCCACGGCGCGAAGCGCTTGCGCGTGGGGTCGCCTTCCCACTGGTTCTCGGGGGCGAACAGCACCGCGGCGGGCTCGTAGCCGTCCTCGGCCTGGCCGGAAACGTAGCCCACCGGCTTGTTCAGCAGCACGGTGACGCGCTCGCCTTGCTCGGAGCGCGCTTCCTGCAGGATCTCGATCTCGGCGTCGGGGCGGATGCGGCTGCCGAGTTCGGTCACGGGCTTGCCGTCGACCAGCACCCAACCGAGCGGGATCCATTCATCGGCCTCGCGGCGCGAGCACAGGCCGAGTTCCGACATGCGCTTGGACAGGCGCACCAGGCCGTCGTCATGGCTCGATTCGTCGCGCGGTGCCGCGGCCGCTTCGCGGCGCGGGGCCGGCGCTGGCGCGCGTTCCGGGCGCGCCGGTCCTGACGGTCCTGACGGTCGTGATGGACCGGCGGTGCGGATACGGTCGGCCGCGTCGCTGAAGCGGCGTGCCGGCGCCGTGCCTTCGCGGCGGCGCTCGCCCGACGGCGCGGGGCGCGGGCGCTTGTCGTCGTCGCCATAGCGGCGCGGGCGCGTGTCAGCGCCTTCGAAGCGGCGCGGACGGTTGTCGTCATCGCCAAAGCGGCGCGGCGGGCGCGACTCATTGCTTTCAAAACGGCGCGGGCGAGCTTCGCCGCGGTCATCGCCGGTGCGGCGCGGACGGTTGTCGTCGTCGCCGAAGCGCCGCGGCGGGCGCGACTCGTTGCCTTCGAAGCGGCGCGGACGCGCTTCGCCGCGGTCGTCGCCGGTGCGGCGCGGACGGTTGTCGTCGTCGCCGAAGCGCCGCGGCGGGCGCGACTCGTTGCCTTCGAAGCGGCGCGGACGCGCTTCGCCACGGTCGTCGCCGGTGCGGCGCGGACGGTTGTCGTCATCGCCGAAGCGCCGCGGCGGGCGCGACTCGTTGCCTTCGAAGCGGCGCGGGCGCGCTTCGCCGCGGTCATCGCCGGTGCGGCGCGGACGATTGTCGTCATCGCCGAAGCGCCGCGGCGGGCGCGACTCGTTGCCTTCGAAGCGGCGCGGACGCGCCTGGCGTTCGCCGTCAGCGGGGCGGGGCGCGCGCGGCTTGCGCGGCTGGGCCTGCGCTTCGCCCTGGGCTTCGCCGCTGCCAGCCTTGCCACCGGTCTTGCCGCCGGCGCGCTGCTGGGCGCGCTTGATGCCTTCGGAAACGGCCTGCACGCGCTTGCGGTTCAGGTCGGACACGCGCACCGGGCGGGTGGCGCCCTTGCGCGCGGGCGTGCCGGATTCGCTGGCGGCCTTGATGCCTAGCGTCTTGCGCTTCGGCGAATTGCTGTCGGTCATATGTTGATGCTGCCCGCCCGCCTCAGATGGCGAGGGCGGCGAGCAAGTCCTGTTCAAGCTGAATCTGCAATCGGTTGTCGGCGGCCAGGCGGCTGCCGTCTACCAGGAACACGTCTTCGACGCGTTCGCCCAGGGTGTTGATGCGTGCCGTATGCACGGACACGCGATGCCGTGCCAGTACGCGGGCGATGGCGTACAGCAGGCCGGTGCGGTCGTTGGCGGACAGCGACAGCAGGTAATACTGCCCGCGCTCGTCCGGGCGCAGGTCGACGCGCGGCTTGATCGGGAAGCTGCGCGACTGGCGCGACAGCCGCCCCTGCGTGGGCTCGGGCAGCGCGCTTTGCAGGCGCAGCCGCTCGCACAGCTCGTGCTCGACCAGCGCGATGATGTCGCGGTAGTTGCCGCCGTCGCCGGCCATGCCGGGGTCGGTGACCTGGAACGTATCGAGCGCGTAGCCGTGGCGCGTGGTGTGGATCTTGGCGTCCTGGATCGAGAACGCCTTGCGCTCGAAATAGCCGCAGATGCGCGCGAACAGGTCGGGCTGGTCCTTGATGTAGACCGCGACCTGCAGCCCCTCGCCGGCCGGCGACACGCGCGCCTTGACCACCGGGGTGGGGCTGTCGACCTTGTTGTACAGGTGGCGCGTCAGCCAGGCGATATCGTGCGAATCGTGGCGCAGGAAGAAGGCCACGTCCAGCTGCGCCCACAGCGACTTGCCCAGCGCCGGGTCGAAGGCCTTCAGGCGCAGCTCCGAGATGGTGTCTTCCTTGCGCTGCGCCCACAGCGAATGCGAGTCGACCCGTGCCCCGCCCAGCACGCGCAGCGTGATGTGGTACAGGTCTTCCAGCAGCTTGCCCTTCCAGGCATTCCACACCTTGGGGCTGGTGCCGCGGATATCGGCCACGGTCAGCAGATAAAGCGCGGTCAGGTAGCGTTCGTTGCCGACCACCTTGGCGAAGGCATGGACCACGTCCGGATCGGTCAGGTCCTGCTTCTGCGCGACATGGCTCATGGTCAGGTGATGCTCGACCAGCCAGCAGATCAGGTCGGCGTCCTCGCGCGCAATGTCGTGCTGCTTGCAGAAGCGGCGCGCATCGACGGTGCCGAGCCGGGAATGGTCGCCGCCGCGGCCCTTGGCGATATCGTGGAACAGCGCCGCCACCCACAGCACCCAGGGCTTGTCGAAGCTGGCCATCAGCTGGCTGCAGAACGGGAACTCGTGGGTGTGCTCGACGATGGCGAAGCGGCGCATGTTGCGCACCACCATCAGGATGTGCTGGTCCACGGTGTAGACGTGGAACAGGTCGTGCTGCATCTGTCCGACGATGCGCCGGAAGTTGATCAGGTAGCGACCCAGCACGCTGGTCTGGTTCATCAGCCGCAGCGCATGGGTGATGCCCTGCGGCTCCTGCACGATCGCCAGGAACAGGCGGCGGTTCTCGGGGTCGTTGCGCCAGCGCGCGTCCATCACCGTGCGCGCGTTGTACAGCCCGCGCAGCGTGCGCGGCGCCAGGCCTTTCACGCCGGGCGTGCGCTCGTACAGCAGGAAGGTTTCGAGGATGGCGTGCGGGTCGCGCTCGTAGACATCGTCGCTGGTGATTTCCAGCATGCCCTGGCGTTCGACGAAGCGCTCGTTGAGCACGCGCGTCACCTGCGACTCGCTCGGGAACAGCATCGCCTCGATATTGAGCAGCAGCACGCTGTTGAGCTGCGTCACCGCCTTGGCGGCCCAGTAGTAGCGGCGCATCAGTTGTTCACTGGCGCGCTTGTTGGCGTTCTGGCGGTAGCCGAAGGCCTCGGCCAGCGCGGTCTGCAGGTCGAACACCAGCACGTCCTGGCGGCGCCCGGCGACCAGGTGCAGGCGCGCGCGGATGGTCTTCAGCAGGCGTTCGTTGCGCGCCAGCTCCTGCGCTTCGCGGCGCGTCAGCAGCCCCTTCTCGAACAGTTCTTTCCAGCTGTCGCCCAGGCCCGCGGCCTTGGTCATCCACAGGATCACCTGCAGGTCGCGCAGCCCCCCGGGGCTTTCCTTGCAGTTGGGCTCGAGCGCGTAGGGCGTGTCCTGGTACTTGGCGTGGCGCTGGCGCATTTCCAGCAGCTTGGCCTGGAAGAACGCGGCCGGGTCCAGGTCGGCCTGGTAGCGGCTGCGCAGCGCGTCGAACAGCTTGCGGTTGCCGGTCAGCAGGCGGGCTTCGAGCAGCGAAGTCTGGATGGTGACGTCCTGGCGCGACTCGCGGATGCAGTCGTCCACCGTGCGCACCGCCGAGCCGATCTCGAGCCCCAGGTCCCAGCACAGGCCGATAAAGCGCTCCAGCTTGCCGGCGGTGTCGCGGTCGGGCTCGGCCGGCAGCAACAGCAGCACGTCGACGTCAGAGTACGGGAACAGCTCGCCGCGGCCATAGCCGCCCACCGCCACCAGCGCCGCGTCCGGCGGCATTCGCAGTCCGCGCCAGGCCTCGCCCAGCGCGGCATCGACGGCGCGGCGCAGCCGCGTGGTCAGCGTGGCGGCATTGGCGCTGGCGTTGAAGTCGGCAAACAGCGCCTGCTTGTCGGCTTTGAGCTGGTCGCGCACGCGCGCCGCCAGCAGCAGTTCCGGCGTGGTGTCCATGGAGAGGGCGGAAGGGTTGGTGGGCACGGCTGGAAAAAGAAGGGCGCCCGGTCAGGCGCCCTGGCTTTTCGCGCGGCGTCAGGCCGCCACGGAATCGGTAATGAAGGCCGGCGGCGCCGGGGTGCCGGCGGACACCGTCAGCACCTCGTAGCCGGTCTCGGTGACCAGCACCGTGTGCTCCCACTGCGCCGACAGGCTGCGGTCACGGGTCTTCACGGTCCACTGGTCGGGCATGGTGCGGATATCGCGCTTGCCGGCGTTGATCATCGGCTCCACCGTGAAAATCATGCCGGCCTTGATCTCGGCACCGGTGCCGGGACGGCCGTAGTGCAGGATCTGCGGGTCTTCATGGAAGTTCTTGCCGATGCCGTGGCCGCAGTACTCGCGCACCACGCTGTAGCCGGCGGCTTCGGCATGCACCTGGATGGCGTGGCCGATATCGCCCAGGCGCGCGCCATGGCGCACCTGTGCGATGCCCTTCCACATGCATTCGTACGTCACCTGCGCCAGGCGCCGGGCCAGGATCGAGCCCTCGCCGACGATGAACATGCGGCTGGTGTCGCCGTAGTAGCCGTCCTTGGTGATGACGGTGATGTCGAGGTTGATGGCGTCGCCGCTCTTGAGCACGCGCTCGCCGGGGATGCCGTGGCAGATCACGTCGTTGACCGAGGTGCAGATCGCGCCGGGGAAGGGCGGGTAGCCCGGGGGCGCATAATTCAGCGGCGCCGGCACCGTGCCCTGCACGTCGCGCATGTACGTGTGGCACAGCCGGTCCAGTTCGCCGGTGGTGACGCCCGGTTGCACGAAGGGCGTGATGTAGTCGAGGACTTCGGAGGCAAGGCGGCAAGCCACGCGCATGTGGGCGATGTCTTCGGCGGTGTTCAGGTAAATGCTCATGCTGCGTCGCCAGAAAAAGTGATGGCGGGGCCACTGGCCGCGCCGGATTCAATAGATCAATGTGGGATTATCGCACCATCGACGCCGGATCGCAGCCTGTTCCGGGCCGCCCGGAGCTGCGCGCCCGGGGCGCAAGAGAGCGGGGCGGCTTGAGCGGTCCGAACTTTTGTTGCTACAATAGCGGGCTGATCTGGTTGCGCCGCAGCAATTGCGCCGGCCGGTTCGGTAATGTTGGCAGGGTCCTCCCTGCCATTCGAGAAAATGCTGGAAATCGCTGGCCCGCCTATCCGGGGTGTTCCTTTTCAGGAATGTCGGGGCGGGCTTCAGACCTAACCCTTTGGAGATTTACATGTCCGTGACCATGCGCGAAATGCTGGAAGCCGGTTGCCACTTCGGCCACCAGACCCGCTTCTGGAACCCGAAGATGGCCCCCTTCATCTTCGGCCATCGCAACAAGATCCACATCATCAACCTCGAAAAGACGTTGCCGATGTTCCAGGACGCCATGAAGTACGTGCGTCAGCTGGCAGCCAATCGCGGCACCATCCTTTTCGTGGGCACCAAGCGCCAGTCGCGCGAAATCCTGGCTGAAGAAGCCGGCCGCGCCGGCATGCCCTACGTCGACGCCCGCTGGCTCGGCGGCATGCTGACCAACTTCAAGACGGTCAAGATCTCGATCAAGCGCCTGAAGGACATGGAAGCCGCCAAGGAAGCCGGCGCGCTGGAAACCATGAGCAAGAAGGAAGCGCTGATGTTCGAGCGCGAGATGATGAAGCTGGAAAAGTCGATCGGCGGCATCAAGGACATGGGCGGCGTGCCTGACGCGATCTTCGTGGTCGACGTCGGCTACCACAAGATCGCCGTGACCGAAGCCAACAAGCTGGGCATCCCCGTGATCGGCGTGGTCGATACCAACCACTCGCCGGAAGGCATCGATTACGTGATCCCGGGCAACGACGACTCGAGCAAGGCCGTGGCCCTGTACGTGCGCGGCGTGGCCGACGCCATCCTGGAAGGCCGTGCCAACGCGGTGCAGGAAGTCGTTGAAGCCGCCCGCGGCGACGACGAATTCGTCGAAGTGCAGGAAGGCTGATAGCCTCCGGCCCGCTGCTGAAAGGAACCCGATAGCGCGCACGTCAACACACGACAGGCAGGCATCGCTTGCCGCCCGGCACGCCGGGCAGCGCGCAGGGCGCAAGCCGGGGAACGTCGGCAGCAGGGCAAAAAAGGGGGCACATCTGGCGCCCCCTTTTTTCGAATTTGAATTGTTGTCATCCGCCGCAGGCAAGATCTGCCGCGGGTGCGCTGAAGACCCACCGACCGGGTGCCGCGGGCGACTGCCGGCAGCCGGCGCGAACCATTCAAGGAGTGACAAATGGCGGCAATTACCGCAAGCATGGTTGCAGAACTGCGCGCGAAGACCGACGCGCCGATGATGGAATGCAAGAAGGCCCTGACCGAGGCCGACGGCGACCTGAACAAGGCTGAAGAGCTGCTGCGCGTCAAGCTGGGCAACAAGGCCAGCAAGGCCGCCTCGCGCGTCACCGCCGAAGGCGTGGTCGCTTCGTTCATCGATGGCACCACCGGCGTGCTGGTCGAACTGAACTGCGAGACCGATTTCGTCTCCAAGAACGACGACTTCCTGGCCTTCTCGGCCAAGGTCGCCGAACTGATCGCCAAGCAGAACCCGGCCGACGTGGCCGCGCTGTCGGCGCTGGAAATCGACGGCGTCAGCGTCGAAGCCACCCGTACCGCACTGATCGGCAAGATCGGCGAGAACCTGACGATCCGCCGCTTTGTCCGCTACGCCAACGGCGGCAAGCTGGTCTCGTACCTGCACGGCACCCGCATCGGCGTGATGGTCGAGTTCGACGGCGACGAAGCCGCCGCCAAGGACGTCGCCATGCACGTGGCCGCGATGAAGCCGGTGTCGCTGTCGTCCGACCAGGTCCCCGCCGACCTGATCGCCAAGGAGCGCAGCATCGCCGAGCAGAAGGCCGCCGAGTCGGGCAAGCCCGCCGAGATCGCTGCCAAGATGGTCGAGGGTTCGGTGCAGAAGTACCTGAAGGAAGTCTCGCTGTTCAACCAGCCGTTCGTGAAGAACGACAAGCAGACCGTCGAGCAGATGCTGAAGGCCGCCAACACGACCGTGAAGGGCTTCACCCTGTACGTCGTCGGCGAAGGCATCGAGAAGAAGCAGGACGACTTCGCCGCTGAAGTGGCCGCCCAGGTGGCCGCTGCCCAGAAGGGCTGATGTCCGGGGCGTCGCGGACTGGCCTTCGGGGCCGGTCCGGGCGCCTATAATGCCGCAGGGGCGCCGCAAGGTGCCCCTCTGCATAAGTGGTGCAGCCCGGCACAGCCGGCGTTGCACTGCAGCAGTCCGTTTCCGCGGTGGTCCGGTCCAGGCCGGGGCACCCCGAAAACCGGCTTTCTCCTGCCGGCGGCACGATGGCTCGTGCCGCCGGTGCCAAAACATACGTCCCAGTGTGTCTCAGCCGAGCCGTCTCGACCGAGTCGTCTCAACCGAGCGAACTGCTCCTTCCGAGGGTGAACATGCCAGCCTACAAGCGCGTCCTTCTGAAACTGTCCGGTGAAGCCCTGATGGGCGACGATGCCTTCGGCATCAACCGCTCGACCATCGAGGCGATGGTGAACGACATTGCCGAGATCGTGAAGCTCGGCGTGCAGGTGGCGGTGGTGATCGGCGGCGGCAATATCTTCCGCGGCGTCGCCGGCGGCGCCGCCGGCATGGACCGTGCCACGGCCGACTACATGGGCATGCTGGCCACCATGATGAACGCGCTGGCGCTGCAGGACGCGATGCGCCACGCCAATATCGAAGGCCGCGTGCAGTCGGCGCTGCGCATGGACCAGGTGGTCGAGCCCTATATCCGCCCGCGCGCAATCCGCCAGCTGGAAGAGGGCAAGGTGGTGATCTTCGCCGCCGGCACCGGCAATCCGTTCTTCACCACCGACACCGCGGCCGCGCTGCGCGGCTCCGAGATCGGCGCCGAGATCGTGCTCAAGGCGACCAAGGTCGACGGCGTGTACACCGCCGACCCGAAGAAGGATCCCAGCGCCACGCGCTACACCACCATCAGCTTCGACGAGGCCATCTCGCGCAACCTGCAGGTGATGGACGCCACCGCCTTCGCGCTGTGCCGCGACCAGAAGCTGCCGATCAAGGTGTTCTCGATCGTGAAGCCCGGCGCGCTCAAGCGCGTGATCCTGGGCGAGGACGAGGGTACCCTGGTGCACGTGTGAGTCCGGCAACGGATGCCGCGCCGCGGCGCTGGTATCCCGCCGGGCAAAGAGTAGAATGATTCATTTTCGATCCCCACCAGAGGGGATCTTGGTTGGCTGATTTCCGGAGGTAAAAATGAGCGTCGCCGACACAAAGAAGAGCGCCGAGCAGAAAATGCAGAAGTCGATCGAAGCCTTCAAGGCCGATCTGGCTAAGATCCGCACCGGCCGTGCCCATACCGGCCTGCTCGACCACGTTCAGGTGGATTACTACGGTTCGATGGTGCCCATCAGCCAGGTCGCGGCGATCGGCCTGGCCGATGCCCGTACCATCACGGTGCAGCCGTGGGAAAAGAAAATGGTCGGCGCGGTCGAGAAGGCCATCCGCGACTGCGACCTGGGCCTGAATCCGGCCACCATGGGCGAGGTCATCCGTGTGCCGATGCCGGCACTGACCGAAGAGCGCCGCAAGGAGCTGACCAAGGTCGTGAAGAGCGAGGCCGAGGGTGCCAAGGTGGCCGTGCGCAACCTGCGCCGCGACGCCAACGAGCAGTTCAAGAAGCTGGTCAAGGACAAGACCATTTCGGAAGACGACGAGCGCCGCGGCCAGGACGAGGTGCAGAAACTGACCGACAAGTACGTGGCCGAGATCGACAAGATGGTCGCGGACAAAGAGAAGGAGATCATGACGGTCTGACGCCCGTCCCGGCCTTGCCGGGACTGTCAGCGACCGTCTCACGCCCATGCAGCACATCAGCTCGACGCTTGCCGTACCCGATACTTCCTACGTGCCCAGGCACGTTGCCATCATCATGGACGGCAATGGCCGCTGGGCGACCCAGCGGCACCTGCCGCGCGTGGCGGGGCACAGCCGGGGGCTGGACGCTGTGCGCGCGGTGGTGGAAGCCTGCGCCGCGCGGGGCGTGCAGTACCTGACCTTGTTCGCGTTCAGCTCCGAGAACTGGCGCCGCCCGGCCGACGAGGTCACGTTCCTGATGCGGCTGTTCATGATGTCGTTGCGGCGCGAAGTGGTGAAGATGCACGCCAACAACATCCGGCTGCGCGTGGTGGGCGACCTGAGCCGCTTCAGCCCGCGCATCCAGCGGCTGATCAAGGACGCCGAGGCGCGCACCGCCGGCAATACCGGCCTGACCGTCACCATCGCCGCCAACTACGGCGGGCGCTGGGACCTGCTGCAGGCCATGCGCAAGATGCTGGCGCGCTCGCCCATGCTCGATCCCGAAACGATCGACGAATCGCAGCTGGCGCCGCACCTGGCCATGGCCTATGCGCCCGAGCCGGACCTGTTCATCCGTACCGGCGGCGAACAGCGCATCAGCAACTTCCTGCTGTGGCAGCTCGCCTATTCCGAGCTGTACTTCACCGATGTCTACTGGCCGGATTTCGACGCCGCGGAACTGGACAAGGCCTTTGCCTCGTACCGCCAGCGCGAACGCCGCTTCGGCCGCACCAGCGCGCAGCTGGTCGCGCCGGGGCTTTCCGGTACGGCCTGAGCCCGGCCACTCCAACCTTTCACGGGACCGCAGCGCATGCTCCTCACCCGCGTCATCACCGCCCTGTGCCTGTTGCTGCTGATCCTGCCGATCCTGTTCCTGGCGCCGCCGGCGGGCCTGGCCGGACTGCTCGGCGTGATCGTGCTGCTGGCCGGCTGGGAATTCGGCCGCCTGATCGGCCTGCGCGGGCCGTGGCCCTATGTCTATGCGCTGGCCTGCCTGATCGCCACCATCACCTGGCATGACCTGCCGCTGCGCCACGCCACCACCTGGCTGCTCGAGGCCGCGGTGGTGTGCTGGGGCGTGGCGGTGGTGCTGCTGGCGCGCGGCGTGCGCACCGCCACCCCGGCCTTCACCGCGCTGGGCGCGGTGCTGGGGCTGGTGATGCTGCCCGCGTTTGCCCATGCCACCATGATCCTGCGCGGCGCCGGCATCGGCGTGCTGCTGACCGCCGCGGTGCTGGTATGGGCCGCCGATATCGGCGCGTATTTCACCGGCAAGGCGATCGGCCGGCGCAAGCTGGCGCCCGGCATCAGCCCGGGCAAGTCGTGGGAGGGCGCCATCGGCGGCTGGGTGCTGGCGCTGGCGATCGGCCTGGCGCTGGCCGCCACCCATGCGTTTGCTCCGACCTGGTTCTCGGCGATGGGCGACCGCGGCGGGCTGGCCTACGTCGCGGTGCTGACCACTTTGCTGGTCGCGGCGAGCGTGGTCGGCGACCTGTTCGAATCCCTGCTCAAGCGCCAGGTCGGCAAGAAGGACAGCAGCCGGCTGCTGCCCGGCCATGGCGGCGTGCTGGACCGCATCGACGCCTTGCTGCCGGTGTTCCCGCTGGCTGCCCTGATGCTGATTTTTCTCTGAAGCCGTCTGCTATGCATCGCATCACCATCCTGGGCGCCACCGGCTCCATCGGAGAAAGCACGCTCGACGTGATCCGGCGCCATCCCGGCCGCTACGCCGCGCATGCGCTCAGCGCCCACCGGCAGGTGCGCAAGCTGGCCGGGCAGTGCATCGAGTTCCGCCCGGCGCGCGCCGTGGTGGGGACGGCCGAGGCGGCGCGTGAGCTGGAAACGCTGCTGCGCGATGCCGGCGTGGCCACCGAGGTCAGCTACGGCGAGGCCGCGCTGGAATCCATCGCCGCCGATGCGCAGGCCGACGCGGTGATGGCCGCCATCGTCGGCGCGGCGGGACTGCGCCCGACGCTGGCGGCGGCGCGCGCCGGCAAGCGCGTGCTGCTGGCCAACAAGGAAGCGCTGGTGATGTCCGGGCGCATCTTCATGGACGCGGTGCGCGAGCACGGCGCCACGCTGCTGCCGATCGACAGCGAGCACAACGCCATCTTCCAGTGCCTGCCCGCCGACGACCCGCGCTACGGGCGCGGCGTGGCCAAGGTGCTGCTGACCGCGTCGGGCGGGCCGTTCCGCACGCGCGACCCCGCCACGCTGCACGATATCTCGCCCGACCAGGCCTGCGCCCATCCCAACTGGGTCATGGGCCGCAAGATCTCGGTCGACTCGGCCACCATGATGAACAAGGGCCTCGAGGTGATCGAGGCGCACTGGCTGTTCGGTGCCCCGGCCGAGCGCATCGAGGTGCTGATCCACCCGCAGAGCATCGTGCATTCGATGGTGGCCTACACCGATGGCTCGGTGCTGGCGCAACTGGGCAACCCCGACATGCGCACGCCGATCGCCTATGGCCTGGCCTACCCGGAACGGATCGACGCGGGCGTGACCCCGCTCGACCTGACCCTCGCCGGCGGCCTGCATTTCGAAAAGCCGGACCTGGCGCGGTTCCCGTGCCTGGCGCTGGCCTTCGACGCGCTGCGCGCGGCGGGGGTGGCGCCGGCGGTGCTCAATGCCGCCAATGAAGTGGCGGTAGAAGCATTCCTTGCCGGGCGCGTGCGTTTTACCGATATCGCCGGCATCGTGCGCGAGGTGCTGGAGCAAGCACCGAACGGCTCGGCCGATACGCTCGAGGCCGTGCTCTCGGCCGACGCGCTGGCACGCGAGGCGGCCCGCGCCGGCGTGGCCGCGCGCGCCGCGGCGCGCTGATCCGGCGGGGCGGTCCGCCGCATCTGCGACAATAGCGGCTGCGCCGGCGGGTCCCT
This sequence comes from Cupriavidus taiwanensis, assembly GCF_900249755.1. Taxonomy (NCBI): domain Bacteria; kingdom Pseudomonadati; phylum Pseudomonadota; class Betaproteobacteria; order Burkholderiales; family Burkholderiaceae; genus Cupriavidus; species Cupriavidus taiwanensis. The sequence goes on along the minus strand of NZ_LT976853.1, from coordinate 2,069,363 downwards.
TGCGGGACCGCGCGGGCCGGCCCAGCGACCTTACCGACGTCCCGCATCCATGCAAACCGTACTCGCTTTCATCGTTGCCCTGTGCGTGCTGATCTACGTGCACGAAATGGGCCACTACCTGGCCGCGCGCGCCTGCGGCGTGAAGGTGCTGCGTTTTTCCATCGGCTTCGGGCGGCCGCTGCTGCGCTGGATTTCCAGAAGCCGCGACCGCACCGAATGGACGGTGGCGGCGATCCCGCTGGGCGGCTACGTCAAGATGCTCGACGAGCGCGAGCTCGATCCCGCGCGCGATGCGCCGATCGACCCGGCCGACCTGCCGCGCGCCTTCAACCGCCAGCCGGTGGGCAAGCGCTTCGCCATCGTCGCGGCCGGCCCGCTGGCCAATTTCGCGCTGGCGATCGTGCTGTATTTCGCGCTGTTCGCCGGCGGCATGCGCGAGCCCGTGCCCGTGGTGGCGGCGCCCGCGGCCGGCACCATGGCGGCGCAGGCCGGCGTGCGCGACGGCGACCGGGTGCTGTCGCTGACCGCCAACGGCGACACCGAGCCGGTGCGCTCCTGGAACGACCTGCGCATGGCGGTGTTTGCCGAAGGCTTCGGCGATGCGCGCGCGGTGCTGCGCGTGCGCGGCGCCGACGGCGCCGAGCGCGACGTCACGCTGCCGCGCCTGCCCAATACCGGCGGCAATCCCGAGCAGGACCCGCTGGCCACGCTGGGCCTGAACCTGAAGGGCGGGCCGGTGACGATCACCGAGGTGCTGCCGGATTCGGCCGCCGAACGCGCCGGACTGCGCAAGGGCGACCGCGTGGTGGCCTGGCAGGGCAGCCCGATCACGCAGGCCAGCGCGCTGATCAAGGCGGTGCGCAGCCAGCCGGGGCAGGCCGTGACGCTCGGCATCGAGCGCGACGGCCAGCGCCTGGACGTGCCGGTCACGCTCGACACTGCCGCGGCGCGCGACGGTGCCGGCGATGCCAGCCGTGCCGCGCCGGCGCCCGCGGGCAAGCTCGGCGCGGCGCTGACCCAGGCGGTGCAGATGGAGACCGTGCGCTACCGGCCGGACGAGGCGCTGGCGCGCGCGGCGGGCCAGGTCTGGGACACCAGCGTGCTGTCGCTCAAGCTGCTGGGCAAGATGCTGGTGGGGCAGGCATCGCTGCAAAACCTGAGCGGGCCGCTGACCGTGGCGGACTACGCCGGGCGCGCCGCCAACCTCGGCATACAGGCCTTTGTCAGCTTCCTGGCGCTGGTCAGCGTTAGTCTCGGAGTACTGAATTTGTTACCTATTCCGGTTCTGGACGGGGGGCATTTGCTGTATTATTGCGTGGAATTTTTGACTGGCCGGCCCGTCCCAGACCACTGGCAGGCAATGCTGCAGAAGGTTGGCATCGCCTGCATCTTGCTCCTGACTTCGCTCGCTTTGTTCAATGACGTCAGCCGAATGTTTCTGGCGAACGGCTAGAAACGTGTGTCGGCAAGGGGGTGGTGGTGTCGTCGGACACCGTCGCCGGGGACGCCATTTGCCAGGCGCAGTCCAATGAGGCATCGGAGCGCAATCCTGGATGGAATCAAAGAGGGGATCAACATTGATCAGACATAAGCGCATTTCGCTGGGCTTGCTGGCGAGTGCCGTTATTGCAGCCTGGAGCCCGGCGGGCTGGGCTGCCGATCCGTTCGTCGTCAGGGACATCCGCGTTGAGGGACTGCAACGTGTCGAACCGGGTACCGTGTTTGGCTACCTGCCGGTGCGCGTCGGGGAAACCTTCACCGATGACAAGGGCGCCGATGCCATCCGTGCCCTCTACAATACCGGCTTCTTCAAGGACGTGCAGATCCGCGCCGAGGAAGGCGTGCTGGTGGTGCAGGTCGAAGAGCGCCCGGCGATTTCGCAGCTCGAGTTCGTCGGCATCAAGGAATTCGACAAGGACACGCTGCGCCGCTCGCTGCGCGCGGTCGGCGTGGCCGAGGCCCGCTACTACGACAAGGCCCTGATCGACAAGGCCGAGCAGGAGCTCAAGCGCCAGTACGTCGCGCGCGGCTACTATGCCGCCGACGTGCAGACCACGATCACGCCGGTCGACCGCAACCGCGTCTCGGTGGTGTTCAACGTCGACGAAGGCCCGGTCGCCAAGATCCGGCAAATCAATATCGTCGGCAACAAGGCGTTCAAGGAAAGCACGCTGCGCGACGAGATGCAGCTGTCCACGCCCAACTGGCTGTCGTGGTACACCAAGAACGACCTGTACTCGAAGCAGAAGCTGACCGCCGACCTGGAAGCGCTGCGCTCGTACTACCTGAACCGCGGCTACCTGGAATTCGCCATCGAGTCGACCCAGGTCTCGATCACGCCCGACAAGAAAGACATCTTCCTGACGCTGAACATCAAGGAAGGCGAGCAGTACAAGGTTTCCGAGGTGCGCCTGGCGGGCGAACTGCTGGGCAAGCAGGAGGAAATGGAAAAGCTGCTGCAGCTGAAGAAGGGCGATATTTTCTCGTCCGAGAAGCTGACGCAGAGCACCAAGGCCATTACCGACCTGCTCGGCACCTATGGCTACGCCTTCACCACCATCAACCCGCAACCGCAGATCGACAAGGAAAAGCGTGAAGTCGCGCTGACCCTGATGGTCGATCCGGGCCGCCGCGTCTACGTGCGCCGCGTCAATGTGGTCGGCAACAGCAAGACCCGCGACGAAGTGGTGCGGCGCGAGATGCGCCAGATGGAAAGCTCGTGGTTCGACAGCGAGAAGCTGCAGCAGTCGCAGGCACGCATCAACCGTACCGGCTACTTCACCGACACCAACATCACCACCGAGGACGTGCCCGGCGCGCCCGACCAGGTCGATGTGAACGTCAACGTGACCGAAAAGCCGACCGGCCAGATCAGCCTGGGCGTGGGCTTCTCGTCGACCGACAAGCTGGTGCTGCAGGCCGGCCTGCGCCAGGACAACGTGTTCGGCTCGGGCACCAGCCTGGGTCTGGACGTGAACACCGCCAAGTCGTTCCGCACCATCGCGCTGACGCAGTACGACCCGTACTTCACGGTGGACGGCATCAGCCGCTCGACCGATATCTACTACCGTACCTCGCGCCCGCTGTACTACACCGGCGACCAGGACTACAAGATCGTGTCGGCCGGCGGCGGCTTCAAGTTCGGCGTTCCGTTCTCCGAAGTCGATACCGTGTTCTTCGGCATCGGCTACGAACGCACCCAGGTGTACACCTCGGTCAACACCCCGACCCAGTACACCGACTGGCTCAACAAGATCGGCAAGAACTCCGGCGACGGCATCAACAACTTCCCGTTCACGATCGGCTGGGCACGCGACCGCCGCGACAGTGCGCTGGTCCCGACCAAGGGCCCGTACACCCAGGCCAACCTGGAAGTCGGCCTGCCGGGCGGCGATACGCAGTACTACCGCGCCAGCGTGCAGCAGCAGTACTTCTACCCGATCTCGAAGGCCTTCACGCTGGCACTGAACGGCGAGGTCGCCTACGGCCATGGCTACGGCAACACGCCGTTCCCGGTGTTCAAGTACTTCTACGCCGGCGGTATCGGCTCGGTGCGCGGCTACCAGACCAGCACGCTGGGCCCGAAGGACCAGAACGGCAACCCGGTGGGCGGCGCCTCCAAGATGATCGGCAACATCGAGTTCATCTTCCCGCTGCCGGGCTCCGGCGTGGATCGCACGCTGCGCCTGTTCACCTTCTTCGACTTCGGTAACGTCTACCAGGAAGGCGAGCCGCTCAGCTTCAGCGAACTGAAGTACTCGACCGGCTTCGGCATGTCGTGGCTGTCGCCAATCGGGCCGCTGAAGCTCAGCATGGGCTTCCCGCTGCGGCGCGACACCAACGACAAGGTCCAGCGCTTCCAGTTCCAGATCGGCACGGCATTCTGATTCTGAAAAAGGATCTGTTTTCATGACTACAACATTCAAACTGGTCAAGTCCCTCGGCGCCGCCGCGCTCGCCACCGCGGCGATCTGTGCCGCGACGCCGGCTTCGGCCCAGGAAGCGCGCATCGCCGCGGTCAATTCCGAACGCATCCTGCGCGATTCGCAGCCGGCCAAGGCGGCGCAGGTCAAGCTGGAGCAGGAGTTCTCCAAGCGCGACCGCGAGCTGCAGGACATGGCCCAGAAGATCAAGGGCATGGCCGACAAGCTGGACAAGGACACGGCCGTGCTGGCCGATTCCGACCGCCAGCGCCGCCAGCGCGAAGTGGCTGACCTGGACCGCGAGTTCCAGCGCAAGCAGCGCGAATTCCGCGAGGACCTGAACCAGCGCCGCAACGAGGAGCTGGCCCAGGTGCTGGAACGCGCCAACCGCGTGATCCGCCAGCTCGCCGAACAGCGCAAGTACGACCTGATCGTGCAGGAAGCGGTCTACGTGAATCCGCGCATCGATATCACCGACGACGTGATGAAGGTGCTGAACGCCGGCAGCAAGTAAGCCGCCGCGGCTTCATCTCCTTCTTTCGTTTTTCCATCAGGAAGTACCGCCATGCAGACACCCACACTGGGTCAGCTCGCCACCGAGAACGGCGCGCAGGTTGTGGGTGACCCCGACCTGGCGATCACCGGCCTGGCCCCCCTGGACCAGGCCGGACCGGGCGAACTCTCGTTCCTGTCCAATCCGCTCTACCTGCAGCAGGCGCTGGATGCGAAAGCCGGCGCCGTGATCGTCTCGGCCGCCGACCTCGAGCGCGTGCGCGCCGAAGGCAAGGCCGACGGCCGCAACTGGCTGGTGGCGCGCAATCCCTACGTGTGCTTTGCCCGCGTGGCGCAGCGTTTCGACCGCGCCGCCAATACCGATGCGCGCACCGGCATCGACGCGCGCGCCACCGTGGCGCCCGACGCGGTGGTGCCGGCATCGTGCTATATCGGCCCCAACGTGGTCATCGAAGCCGGCGCGCGCCTGGGCGAGCGCGTGCGCATTCTTGCCAACGGCTACGTCGGCGCGCACGCGCAGATCGGCGACGATGCGCTGCTCTACGCCAATGTCTCGGTCTACCACCACTGCGTGGTCGGCGCCCGCGCCATCCTGCACAGCGGCGTGGTGATCGGTGCCGACGGCTTCGGCTTTGCGCCGGACATCAGCGCGACCGGCGTGGAATATGTGAAGATCCCGCAAACCGGGCGCGCGGTGCTGGGCGATGACGTGGAAGTCGGCGCCAATTCCGCGATCGACCGCGGCGCCATGGCCGATACCGTGATCGAGGACGGCTGCAAGATCGACAACCAGGTCCAGATCGCGCACAACGTGCGGGTCGGCGCGCACACGGTCATCGCCGGCTGCGCCGCGGTGTCGGGCAGCACGCGCATCGGCCGCTTCTGCGTGATCGGCGGCGCGGCCAACTTTGCCGGCCACCTGACCATCGCCGACCGCACCACGGTGTCGGGCGGCACCTCGATCACCAAGTCCATTACCAAGCCCGGCGGGCATTTCACCAGCGTGTTCCCGTTCCTGCCGCACGGCGAGTGGGAACGCAACGCAGCCATCGTGCGCGGCCTGAGCAAGCTGCGCGAACGGGTGGTGGCGCTGGAACGCCGCCTGCGCGGCCAGGCCGCCGGGTCCCAACCCTCACAAGACTAAAGAGAAATCATCATGAGCGCGGCCGAAATCGATATCCGCAAGATCCTCAAGCTGCTGCCGCACCGGTACCCGTTCCTGCTGGTCGACCGCGTGCTGGAGTTCGAAGCGCAGAAGCGGATCAAGACCCTGAAGAACGTCACCATCAACGAACCGTACTTCCAGGGCCATTTCCCCGAGCAGCCGGTGATGCCGGGCGTGATGATCCTGGAAGCGCTGGCGCAGTCGGCCGGCCTGCTGACCTTCGGCGCCGACATGGAGCGCAAGGAAGGCGCGCTGTACTACTTCGTCGGCATCGACGGCGCCCGCTTCAAGCAGGTGGTGTACCCGGGCGACCAGCTGCACATGAACGTGACGGTCGAGCGCTATATCCGCGGCATCTGGAAGTTCAAGGCGTTCGCCACGGTCGACGACAAGGTGGCCTGCGAGGCGGAGCTGATGTGCACCGTGAAGCAGGCCGAGTGAGGCCGCCCGCGGCCCGCGGCGCTGCCGCGGGCTGACTGCCGCGTCCCCGCCGTGCGGGGGCGGACGGACCGGACGGGAACCTTTGCCAGGCGCATTGGCCCATCCTTCACCAGACCCATCACAGGACAGTACGCATGACGCAAATCCACCCCACCGCACTGGTCGACCCGAAGGCGGAACTGGCCGCCGACGTAAGCGTCGGCCCGTTCTCCATCGTCGGCCCCAATGTGCGGGTCGGCAGCGGTACCCGGATCGGCTCGCATACGACGGTCGAGGGCCATACCACGATCGGCGCGGGCAACACCATCGGCCCCTATGCGTCGGTCGGCGGCGTGCCGCAGGACATGAAGTACCGCAACGAGCCGACCCGGCTCGAGATCGGCGACCGCAACACCATCCGCGAATTCACCACGATCCACACCGGCACGGTGCAGGACCGCGGCCTGACCAGCATCGGCAACGACAACTGGATCATGGCCTATGTCCATATCGCCCATGACTGCATGGTCGGCAACCACACCGTGTTTTCCAGCAACGCGCAGATCGCCGGCCACGTCGAGGTGGGCGACTGGGCCATCCTGGGCGGCATGAGCGGCGTGCACCAGTTCGTGCGCATCGGCGCCCATGCGATGCTGGGCGGCGCCTCGGCGCTGGTGCAGGACGTGCCCCCATACGTGATCGCGGCCAGCGACAAGAGCGGCAACAAGGCCACGCCGCATGGCATCAATGTCGAAGGGCTGCGCCGCCGCGGCTTCGACGCCGGCCAGATCGCCGCGCTGCGGCAGGCCTACAAGCTGCTGTACAAGTCCGACCTCAGCTTCGACGAGGCGCGCAACGAGATCTCCGCATTGCTGGCGCAGGTGGATGCCGGCACCGCGGCGCCGCTGCAGGCCTTTGTCGACTTCCTTGCCGCCACCCAGCGCGGCATCGTGCGCTGAGACCGGACCCACATGGCTGACGCCGCGATTCGGAAGGACCTGCCAGCGGGCAACGCCGGCGCCGCGGGCAAGCGCGGCACCATCGCCATGGTGGCCGGCGAGGCATCGGGCGACCTGCTGGCTTCGCTGATGATGGGCGGGCTGCAGGCCCGCCTGGCTGAAACGGGAGAGTCGGTCGACTACGCCGGCATCGGCGGCAAGCGCATGATGGCGCGGGGCTTCACCTCGCGCTGGCCGATGGAAACGCTGTCGGTCAACGGTTATGTCGAGGTGCTGGGCTCGCTGCGCGAGATCCTCGCCACCCGGCGCGCGGTGCGCGACTGGCTGCTGGCCGAGCCCCCGCTGTGCTTTATCGGGGTCGATGCCCCGGACTTCAATTTCGGCCTGGAAGTGCCGCTGCGCCGTGCCGGCATTCCGGTGGTGCATTTCGTCAGCCCGTCGATCTGGGCCTGGCGCGGCGGGCGCATCCGCACCATTGCGCGCGCGGTCGACCACATCCTGTGCCTGTTCCCGTTCGAGCCTGAGATCTACGCCAGGGCCGGCATTCCGGCCACCTATGTCGGCCATCCGCTGGCCGACGTGATCCCGATGGTGCCCGATGTCGCCGGCGCGCGCGCCGAACTCGGCCTGCCGGCCGGGCACCGCATCGTCGCCGTGCTGCCGGGCAGCCGCCAGTCCGAGGTGCGCAACCTCGGCGCCACCTTCTTCGCGGCGATGGCTCGCATGCAGCGCATGGACCCGAACCTGGCGTTCGCGCTGCCGGCCGCCAGCGCGCCGCTGCGCGCCATCGTCGAAGACCTGCACCGGCAATACCCGGAACTGCGCCTTACCATTGTCGACGGCAAGTCGCACCAGGCCATGGAAGCCGCCGACGTGGTGCTGCTGGCCAGCGGCACCGCGACGCTGGAGGCGGCGCTGTACAAGAAGCCGATGGTGATCTCGTACAAGGTGCCCTGGCTGACCGCGCAGATCATGAAGCGGCAGGGTTACCTGCCGTACGTGGGATTGCCTAATATCCTTTCAGGGCGCTTTGTCGTCCCCGAACTGCTGCAGGACGACGCCACGCCCGAGGCGCTGGCCCGCGAGACCCTGCTGCAGCTCAACGACGAGGGCAACACCGCCTTCCTCTACGAGCATTTCACGCGGATGCACGAAACGCTCAAGTGCAACACCGCGCAACTGGCGGCCGATGTCGTGGTCGACCTGATGCGCAGCCGGGGGACCGTCTGATGGCACGCCGCAATGCTGCCACGCCTCAGCTGGGGCTGGACCTGGCGCCGGATGCCCGCGCCATCCAGTACCTGTGCGGCGTCGACGAAGCCGGCCGCGGCCCGCTGGCGGGGCCGGTCTATGCCGCCGCGGTGGTGCTGGACCCGAAACGCCCGATCCGCGGCCTGGCCGATTCCAAGATCCTGACCGCGGCCAAACGCGAGGCGCTGTACGAGAAGATCTGCGAGCGCGCGCTGGGCTGGCATATCGCCTTCGCCACGGTCGAGGAAATCGATACCATCAACATCCTGCACGCCAGCATGCTGGCGATGCAGCGCGCGGTGCAGGGCCTGGCCGCCAGCGGCGTGGTGCCGGACCTGGTGCAGGTCGACGGCAACCGCTGCCCGCAGGTCGCGTTCCCGGTCGAAGCCATCGTCAAGGGCGATGCGCTGGTCAAGGCGATCTCGGCCGCGTCGATCCTGGCCAAGGTGGCGCGCGACCGCGCGCTGATGGCGCTGCACTCGGCCTACCCGCAGTACGGCTTCGATTCGCACGTGGGCTACGGCACGCCGCAGCACCTGGCCGCGCTGGCCGAATTCGGCGCGACCCCGCACCATCGCCGCTCGTTCGCGCCCGTGCGCGAGGCGCTGGGGCAGCGGCCGCTGTTCACCGGCATGGCCGCCGCCGCGCCGGTCATCGACGACATGGCTGATGCCGACGCCGACGCCTTTGCCGGTGCCGCGGCCGCCGAGGCCGCGCAGCACGTCACGTTCCTGCCACCCGAAGCATCGTGAAGCACGTCACCTCGCGCGACAACGCGCTGTTCAAGCACCTGAAGGCGCTTGCCGGTTCCACGCACCAGCGCCGCAAGGCCGGCCAGTCGCTGCTCGACGGCGTGCACCTGGCGCAGGCCTATGTGGCCGCGCGCGGCCAGCCCGTGACCTGCCTGGTGTCGGAGCGCCACTACGACCACCCCGAAGTCGCGCCGCTGCTGGCCCGGATGGACAGCGAGCGCGTGGTGGTGCTGGCCGATGCGCTGTTCACGCAGATCAGCGGCGTGGTCAACGGCATCGACCTGATGCTGGTGATCGAGACGCCGGTGGGGCACCTGCCGGCGCGCATCGAACAGGACTGCATCATCCTCGACGGGGTGCAGGACGCCGGCAATGTCGGCTCGATCCTGCGCAGCGCGGCCGCGGCCGGCATCCGCGACGCCTTCCTCGCCACCGGCTGCGCCTTCGCGTGGTCGGTCAAGACGCTGCGCGCCGGCATGGGCGCGAACTTCCACCTGAATATCGTCGAGCATTGCACGCTCGAGACGCTGGCGCCGCGCCTGGCGATCCCGTTGCTGGCGACCTCTTCGCACGCCGAGGCCGCGGTGTTCGATACCGACCTGCGCGGGCCGGTGGCGTGGGTGGTGGGCAACGAAGGGGCAGGGGTCAGCGAGGGCTGGATGGCGCATGTCACGCGCAAGGTCGGCATTCCGCAACCGGGCGGCATGGAATCGCTGAACGTGGCCGCGGCGACGGCGATCTGCCTGTTCGAGGCGGTGCGCCAGCGGCGCGCCGGCTGAAGCCGCCGGCCCGGAGAAAAAGAAAGCGGCCCGTGCGGCCGCTTTTTGCTTCAGTAGTTGTCGCGATCGACCTTGATCTCCTGCAGGATCGTGGTCGCGATCTCCTCGATCGACTTGTGCGTCGAAGACAGCCACTTGATGCCTTCGCGGCGCATCATCGCCTCGGCCTCGTTGACCTCGTAGCGGCAGTTTTCCAGCGCGGCGTACTTGCTGCCGGGACGGCGCTCGTTGCGGATCTCGGTCAGCCGCTGCGGGTCGATCGACAGGCCAAAGATCTTGGGCTTGAACGCATACAGCGCCGACGGCAGCCGGCCGCGCTCGAAGTCGTCGGGAATCAGCGGATAGTTGGCGGCCTTCAGCCCGTACTGCATGGCCAGGTAGAGGCTGGTCGGGGTCTTGCCGCTGCGCGACACGCCCACCAGGATCACATCGGCTTCTTCCAGGTTCTTGTGTGACTGGCCGTCATCATGCGCCAGCGAGAAGTTGATCGCCTCGATCCGGTTCTTGTAGGCCTCAGTGTCCGCATTCTGGTGGAAGCGGCCGATGGCGTGGGTCGACTTGAGCCCCAGTTCCTTCTCGAGCGGCTCGATAAAGGTCTGGAACATGTCCAGGATCATCGCCTTGGCGCGGCGCAGCGCCTTGTTCGCTTCCTGGTTGACCAGCGTGGTGAAGACGATCGGCGGCACGCCTTCGTTGTGGAACGCCTCGTTGATCTTGCCGACGGCAATATGTGCCTTCTCCGGGGTATCGACGAAGGGCATGCGCACCTTGCGGAAGCGCATTTCGAACTGGGCCAGGATCGAGTGGCTGAAGGTCTCGGCGGTGATGCCGGTGCCGTCCGAGACGATGAACACGGTGCGCACCGCGGGCCGCTCGGCCGCCTGGGGGGCGGCGGGTGAGGCGGGCGCGGGGGTGGCAGGGGTATCGGGCTGCGCTCCAGGCTGGGACCCGGGTGTCGCCGTTCCGGGCGCTTCTGGCTGGGACATGGGGATGGCGCACATTGGCATGGCGCGTTAAGAAATAGATTCAATCTTCCGCAGAAAAGTGCGGCGCAGCACGGTAGAATAGCGGCGATCTTTTCGCTAAGCAATTCCATAGGGTGGCCGGCCCCGCAACATGCCCATGCCACAAACCGCGCCCGGAATTGTCGACAATGCGCGCTACGCCATGAGAGCCGTAGCGCCAGGTCCGCAGCGCCAGTTCGGGGTTGCTTAGCCAAGCGATCCGCCCGGGAACAGAACATCAAGAACATACCGGGCATGCGCAACCAGTTTTCTACTTTGTTTTGAGGCTCTCATGACTAACCAGGCAGATAACGGCGCCTATGTGCTGCCGTTCGAGCAGTTGCGCATGGCTGACGTGGAAATCGTCGGCGGCAAGAATTCGTCGCTGGGCGAGATGATCTCCCAGCTGGCCGAAGCCGGCGTCCGGGTCCCGGGCGGCTTTGCCACCACCGCGCTCGCCTTCCGCGACTTCCTCGCCCACAACAACCTGACCGAGCGCATCTCGCAGCGCCTGAAGACCCTGAACGTCGACGACGTCAAGGCCCTGGCCGAGGCCGGCGCCGAGATCCGCGACTGGGTCGCCACCGCCCCGTTCCAGCCGCGCCTGGAACAGGAAATCCGCGAATTCTATGCCCGCGCGGCCGAGCGCGAAGGCGCCGAGGCCTCGTTCGCGGTGCGTTCGTCGGCCACCGCCGAAGACCTGCCCGACGCCTCCTTCGCCGGCCAGCAGGAGTCCTACCTCAACGTCAGCGGCATCGACGACGTGCTCGACAAGATCAAGCACGTGTTCGCCTCGCTGTACAACGACCGCGCCATTTCCTACCGCGTGCACAAGGGCTTTGCCCACGACGTGGTGGCGCTGTCCGCCGGCGTCCAGCGCATGGTCCGTTCGGACCTGGCCGCTTCGGGCGTGATGTTCACCATCGACACCGAATCGGGCTTCCCCGACGTGGTCTTCATCACCTCCAGCTACGGCCTGGGCGAAACGGTGGTGCAGGGCGCGGTCAACCCGGACGAGTTCTACGTCTTCAAGCCGACGCTGCAAGCGGGCAAGTACCCGATCATCCGCCGCTCGATCGGCTCCAAGCTGATCAAGATGGAATTCACCAAGCCGGGCGAAGCCGGCCGCGTGAAGACCGTCGACGTGCCGGGCGAACTGCGCAACCGCTACTCGATCTCTGATGAGGACGTGACCGAGCTGGCGCGCTACGCGATGATCATCGAGAAGCACTATGGCCGCCCGATGGATATCGAGTGGGGCAAGGACGGCAAGGACGGCAAGATCTACATCCTGCAGGCCCGCCCGGAAACGGTGAAGAGCCAGTCCGCCGGCAAGGCCGAACTGCGCTTCAAGCTCAAGGGCACCGCCCCGGTGCTGACCAGCGGCCGCGCCATCGGCCAGAAGATCGGCACCGGCCCGGTCCGCGTGATCAACGACCCGTCCGAGATGGAACGCGTGCAGCCCGGCGACGTGCTGGTGGCCGACATGACCGACCCGAACTGGGAGCCGGTGATGAAGCGTGCCTCGGCCATCGTCACCAACCGTGGCGGCCGTACCTGCCACGCCGCCATCATCGCGCGTGAACTGGGCGTGCCGGCCGTGGTCGGCTGCGGCGATGCCACCGACGTGCTCAAGGACGGCACGCTGGTGACCGTGTCGTGCGCCGAGGGCGACGAAGGCCGCATCTACGACGGCCTGCTGGAAACCGAAGTGACCGAGGTCCAGCGTGGCGAGATGCCCGAAATCGACGTCAAGCTGATGATGAACGTCGGCAATCCGCAACTGGCGTTCGACTTCGCGCAGATCCCGAACAACGGCGTCGGCCTGGCCCGCCTGGAATTCATCATCAACAACAATATCGGCGTCCACCCGAAGGCCATCCTCGACTACCCGCAAGTCGACGCCGACCTGAAGAAGGCCGTCGAAAGCGTGGCCCGCGGCCATGCCAGCCCGCGCGCGTTCTATGTCGACAAGCTGGCCGAGGGCATCGCCACCATCGGCGCGGCGTTCTACCCGAAGCCCGTGATCGTGCGCCTGTCGGACTTCAAGTCCAACGAGTACAAGAAGCTGATCGGCGGTTCGCGCTACGAGCCGGACGAGGAAAACCCGATGCTGGGCTTCCGCGGCGCGTCGCGCTACATCGCCGAAGACTTCGCCGAAGCCTTCGAGATGGAATGCAAGGCCATGAAGCGCGTGCGCGACGAAATGGGCCTGACCAACGTCGAGATCATGGTGCCGTTCGTGCGCACGCTGGGCCAGGCCGAGAAGGTCATCGGGCTGCTCGCCAAGCACGGCCTGAAGCGCGGCGAGAACGGCCTGCGCATCATCATGATGTGCGAAGTGCCGTCCAACGCGATCCTGGCTGAAGAGTTCCTGCAGTACTTCGACGGCTTCTCGATCGGCTCGAACGACCTGACCCAGCTGACGCTGGGCCTGGACCGCGATTCCGGCATGGAACTGCTGGCCAAGGACTTCGACGAACGCGATCCGGCGGTGTGCTTCATGCTGTCGCGCGCGATCTCGGCGTGCATCCGCCTGGACAAGTACGTCGGCATCTGCGGCCAGGGTCCTTCGGACCATCCGGACTTTGCCGCATGGCTGGCCAAGGAAGGCATCAAGTCGATCTCGCTGAACCCGGACTCGGTGGTCGAGACCTGGCAAAAGCTGGCCTCCTGAGGCATTTGACGTCACAATAACGATTGCCGGCGCCTTCGGGCAGCCGGCGGAAGCACCGGCCCTGCGTCAGGTGTTGCAAAGCCCCGCAGACGCTGAACGGCGCTGCGGGGTTTTTTACTTTTTCGGGAAGTCGCAGGACGAACGGGAGCTTGGATGGCGTACTACATCTGGTTCGTGGCAGCGGTGGTGCTGGTGATCGTCGAACTGAACACCGGCACGTTCTACCTGCTGATGGTTTCGGTGGGCCTGGCCGCCGCCGGGATCGCGGCCTTGCTCGGCGCATCGCCCGCGGCGCAGACACTGACCGGCGCGCTGGTCGCGGCGGTGCTGATCGCCGGGCTGCGCCGCACCCGCTTCGGCAAGCTGCGGCGCGGCAATGCCGCGGCCGATCCCAACGTCAATCTCGATATCGGCCAGGAACTCGACGTGCCCGCGTGGGACGCCAACCGGCGCGCCCGCGTGCCGTACCGCGGCGCCGACTGGACCGTCGAGCTCGCGCCCGATTGCCCGCCTGACCGCGCCCTGGCGCCGGGCCGCTACCGCATCGTCGCGGTGCGCGGCAGCACGCTGGTGGTGTCGCCGCGCTGAAGCCCTGTCTTCTGACTTTTTTGCCCATCGCGGCCGCCGCCGCGGTGGGTTCCGCCTGCCGCCGACCGGCGGCGCCGTACCGATGTGTTCTGCCTGGAGGGTCGTGACATGCTCGCTTTTCAGCTTGGTTTGCTGCCGCTGATTATCCTTATCGCCGTGATCGTGCTGATTGCCAAGGGCATCAAGATCGTGCCGCAGCAGCATGCCTGGGTGCTCGAGCGCCTGGGCCGCTATCACGCCACCCTGACGCCGGGGCTGTCGATCGTGGTGCCGTTCGTCGACCGCGTCGCCTACAAGCACGTGCTCAAGGAAATCCCGCTGGATGTGCCCAGCCAGGTCTGCATCACCAAGGACAACACGCAGCTGCAGGTCGATGGCGTGCTGTACTTCCAGGTCACCGACCCGATGAAGGCGTCGTACGGCTCGAGCAACTTCGTGGTCGCGATCACGCAGCTGTCGCAGACCACGCTGCGCTCGGTGATCGGCAAGCTGGAACTGGACAAGACCTTTGAAGAGCGCGAGTTCATCAACCACAGCGTGGTCAACGCGCTCGACGAAGCCGCCTCCAACTGGGGCGTGAAGGTGCTGCGCTACGAGATCAAGGACCTGACCCCGCCCAAGGAAATCCTGCATGCGATGCAGGCGCAGATCACCGCCGAGCGCGAAAAGCGCGCGCTGATCGCGGCGTCCGAAGGCAAGCGCCAGGAGCAGATCAACCTGGCCACCGGCGCGCGCGAAGCGGCGATCCAGAAGTCGGAGGGCGAGCGCCAGGCGGCCATCAACACCGCCCAGGGCGAGGCGAGCGCGATCCTGGCGGTGGCCGAGGCCAATGCGCAGGCGATCCAGAAGATCGGCAACGCGATCCGCGCCGAAGGCGGCATGGATGCGGTCAACCTGAAGGTGGCCGAGGAATACGTCGCCGCGTTCGGCAACCTGGCCAAGCAGGGCAATACGCTGATCGTGCCGGGCAATCTGGGCGACATGAGCAGCATGATCGCCACGGCCCTGCAGATCGTGAAGGGGCAGCAGAAGGCCGCTTGATGGGCGGCTGAATAACAGGGTGCCGCCGGGGCTCAGTCCTTGGCGTCGCCCTTCATGATGCGGGCCTTCTCGCGCTGCCAGTCGCGCTGCTTCTCGGTCTCGCGCTTGTCGAACTGCTTCTTGCCCTTGGCCAGGCCGATTTCGCATTTGACGCGGCCGCGGGTGTAATGCAGGTTCAGCGGCACCAGCGTGTAGCCGCGCTGCTCAACCTTGCCGATCAGCTTCTTGATCTCGTCGGCCTTGAGCAGCAGCTTGCGCGTGCGTACCGGGTCGGGCTTGATGTGGGTGGAGGCGCTTTGCAGCGGGCTGATATGGGCGCCGATCAGGAACATCTCGGCGTCGCGCACGACCACGTAGCCTTCCTTGATCTGCACGCGCCCGGCGCGGATCGCCTTGACCTCCCAGCCTTCCAGCACGATCCCGGCCTCGTAACGTTCCTCGATGAAATAGTCGAAGAAGGCCTTCTTGTTATCTGCAATGGTCATGCGTGCGGGTAGGGGTGCGGTAGGGTGGATTCTGGCCGGTTCGCTGCACCGCCACATGGCGGGATGCCGCGGGGCGCGCGTGTCGGCTAAAATCGGGATTCTAGCAAACCAGCCCCCGGCACAGGCGCATGCCTGCCGCGCAGCGCGCGCGGCAGGGCCGCAAGCCAGATTTCCCCATACATGGCAGACGTCCATAAATCCGTCCTGCTCGGTTACTCCGCCGCGCAGATGTACGACCTGGTCACCCGCGTGGAGGACTATCCCAAGTTCCTGCCATGGTGCGGCGGCGTGGAGGTGTTCGAGCAGACCGAGACCATGCTCGACGCCAAGATCCATATCCACTTCAAGGGCATCCAGCAGTTCTTCCATACGCGCAACACCCAGGAGCGTCCCACGCGTATCGACATGACCTTTGCCGACGGGCCGTTCAAGACGTTCAACGGGTCATGGCGCTTTACGCCATTGCGCGAAGACGCCTGCAAGATCGAGTTCCACCTGCACTATGAGTTTTCCAGCCTGCTGCTGGAGAAGCTCATCGGCCCGGTGTTCAGCATGATCGCCAATACCTTTGTCGATGCCTTCGTCAAGCGCGCCGAGGTGGTGTATGGCACCAGCTGAACGCGGCGCCGGCACGGTGCATGTCGAGGTCTGCTACGCGCGCCCGGATGCCGTGTTCCTGAAGGCGATCGACGTGCCCGCCGGCACCACCATTGCCGCGGCCATCGTCGGCTCGGGGCTGCAGCAGGCTTGTCCGGAGGTCGACCCCGCCACCATGCGCGTGGGCATTTTCGGCAAGCTCAAGACCCCGGAGACGGTGGTGCGCGAGGGCGATCGCGTCGAGGTGTACCGGCCGCTGACGGCGGATCCGAAGCAGGCGCGCCGCAAGCGGGTACAGAAGCAGCGCGCCAGCGGCACGCGCGAAGGCCAGAAATGGTTGCGCGGCAACGGCTGAGCCGCGCCTCGCCGCCAAAGCCAACGGGGCCGGATCGGCCCCGTCTTCCTTTGCTTCAGCTGCAGTGCTTCTCCAGATTGGCGCTGGTCTTGAGAATTTCCGCCTGGCGCTGCTCGCTGTTCAGGTGCTGCAGCGAACCATCCGGCCCGGCGACCGCGGCGCGCATGCCCTGCTGCAGTCCGGTGGCGTAATTGCGCAGCTGCGCGCAGCGCACGGCGCGCTCGGCCGCCTCGGTTTCCTTGCGGGCGTCTTCGGCGGCGGCTTTGAGGCTGGCTTCGCGGCGCTTCTGGAAGGCTTCTTCGGGCGTTGGCGCGGCGACGGCGGGCTTGCTCGAAGCCTTGGCCGGGGCGGGCGCTGCGGCGTCCGCCGCCTGGGCCTGGACTGGCTGGAATTCGCCGGCATGGCGACCGGGGGCGCGCAGCACTTTGGCGGCCGCCGTGGACGGGGGCACGTCGCTGTAGACCATGTGCCCGTTGGCGTCGCGCCACTGCCAGTAGGCAAGGGCCGGCACAGGGACGGCAAGGGCAGCGGCAAGCAGGCACGGCACGGAAGAGCGGAGCATGGCGAGGCGTCTCGAAGTGGCTCTGGAAGCACGGGCCGCCGGCTGCATGCATGGCAAGGCCACGGCAGCACAGCCGCGGCGATGGCCGGGCGCCCCGCCTGCGAGGCAATGCGTAGCGCCGGTCTGACCCTGGAAGATGCTTTGTATTTTTCTGGCGCGTGTGACCCCCGCGCCATGGTTCGCTAGTCTACGCAGACTTGTCGGTGGCGTGCAAGCGCACCGACCAGGCCACGCCGATCATCAGCAACACGATCGCGGCGATCTCCAGCGGACGCGGCCAGCGGTGGTCGAAGACAAAGCCATAGGCCAGCGCAAACAGCGTTTCGAACACGATCATCTGGCCCGACAGCGTCAGCGGCAGGCGCCGGCTGGCGATATTCCACAGGTTGTTGCCGATCAGCGAAGCGCCCAGCGCCACCGCGGCATTGACCATCCAGAACCACTGCCAGTCGCGGCCGCTGTCGGCGGCGCCCAGGGTGTCGCCGGCGAACATCCAGCCGATTGCCGCCAGCACCGCCGACACCGCGCCGGTCGACAGCCCGTACAGCGCCGACCATTCATTGCCGCTGTAATGCGGGTTGCGCTGCAGGTAGCGCGCGTTGTCGACCGCGTAGAGGGTCCAGCAGACCAGCGCGCCGGCCGCGCAGCAGACCCCGGCCAGCTTCTGCCATACCGGCCGCGCCACCGCGCCGGCCGCCGCCGCATGCGCGCTCTGGCCGCCGCCGAACAGGTCGATATTGATGCAGGCAATGCCGGCGGCCACCACCAGCAGCGGCCACAGCAGGCGCGCCAGCGGCACCGCGCCGTGGTCGCGCCGGCCCATGATGGTGACCGTGATCGGCAGGATGCCGATGATCAGCGAAGTCGGGCCCACCCCGGCCAGCTGCACGCCAAAGGCCAGCAGCACGTAGTAGAGCAGATTGCCGGTAAAGGCCTGGCGCAGCAGCGCGACGCAGTCGGCACGGGTCAGCTTGCGCGCGATGCGCCGCAGCAGCGGCAGCGCCGCCACGCAGGCCACCAGCCCGTAGGCCAGGTAGCGGCCGATGGCCAGCTCCCACGGCGAAAACGCGGGCAGCAGCTTGGGAGCAATGAAGACCATGCCCCAGAACGCACCAGCCAGCAGCCCGCACAATACGCCGATTCCCATACTTCGCCGTGCCCGAGTAAAAAGACAACGAGCATAGCAGACCGCACCCCGCAAAGGCCGTTGCCGGGCCTCTGCAAATCGCGCATTCCTGTATAATTCGGTTTTGCGCCTAGAGGAATTGCTATGCGTCTTGTCCAGAAAGCACTCACATTCGATGACGTGCTGCTCGTCCCGGCCTATTCGGCCGTCCTTCCCCGGGATGTTTCCCTCCGCACCAGCCTGACCCGCTCCATTGAACTGAACATCCCGCTGGTCTCCGCGGCGATGGACACCGTGACGGAAGCGCGCCTGGCGATTTCCATGGCGCAGGCCGGCGGCATCGGCATCATCCACAAGAACCTGAAGCCCGCCGACCAGGCCCGCGAAGTGGCGCGCGTCAAGCGCTATGAGTCGGGCGTGCTGCGTGACCCGATCACCATTTCGCCGGACATGAAGATCCGCGATGTGATCGCGCTGTCGCAGCAGCACGGCATTTCCGGGTTCCCGGTGGTCGAGGGCAAGGCCGTGGTCGGCATCATCACCAACCGCGACCTGCGCTTCGAGGAAGAGCTCGACGCTCCGGTACGCGCCAAGATGACCCCGCGCGAGAAGCTGGTGACGGTGGCCGAGGGCGCGCCGCTGGAAGAAGCCAAGCGGCTGATGAACCGCCACCGCCTCGAGCGCGTGGTGGTGGTGAACCAGGCCTTCGAGCTGCGCGGCCTGATCACCGTGAAGGACATCCAGAAGGCGGTGGACAACCCGCTCGCCAGCAAGGACGACCACGGCCAGCTGCGCGTAGGCGCCGCGGTGGGCGTGGGCCCGGACAACGACGAGCGTGTCGAGCTGCTGGTCAAGGCCGGCGTCGATGTGATTGTGGTGGATACGGCGCATGGCCACAGCCAGGGCGTGCTGGACCGCGTGCGCTGGGTCAAGCAGAACTTCCCGCAGGTGCAGGTGGTGGGCGGCAACATCGCCACCGGCGACGCCGCGCGCGCGCTGGTCGAGCATGGCGCCGACGGCGTCAAGGTCGGCATCGGCCCGGGCTCGATCTGCACCACGCGTATCGTTGCCGGCGTCGGCGTGCCGCAGATCACCGCCGTCTCCAACGTGGCCGAAGCGCTCAAGGGCACCGGCGTACCGCTGATCGCGGACGGCGGCGTGCGTTATTCCGGCGACGTGGCCAAGGCCCTCGCGGCCGGCGCGCACACCGTGATGATGGGCGGCATGTTCTCGGGCACCGAGGAAGCGCCGGGCGAAACCTTCCTGTTCCAGGGCCGCTCGTTCAAGAGCTATCGCGGCATGGGCTCGGTGGGGGCGATGAAGGACGGCGCGGCCGACCGCTACTTCCAGGAAGACAACACCGCCAACGTCGACAAGCTGGTCCCGGAAGGCATCGAAGGGCGCGTGCCGTACAAGGGCTCGGTGATGGCGATCATCCACCAGCTGACCGGCGGCGTGCGCGCCTCGATGGGCTATTGCGGCAGCAAGTCGATTGCCGACTGGCACGAGAGCGCGCAGTTCGTCCAGATCACGGCGGCCGGCATGCGTGAATCGCACGTGCACGACGTGCAGATCACCAAGGAAGCCCCGAACTACCATATCGACTGATGCCCCGTGGCCGCGCACCGTCCCTGCAGGCGGTGCGCGGCCGCCGGCATCGGGGCGCGGGCGCGCCAGCGCGTGCCCGCGCCCGACCCGCCATCCCATCCGAACCTGGCCGCGCGCCATGCAGGCGTAGTCCTGATGCCCGCCGCACACCGGCCGGGGCCAAGACGAGGAGCGCCAATGAAGGTGTTGCTGCGAGCCGTGCTGTTTTTCGATGCCCTGGTGGACCTGCTGCTGGGCGTCCTGCTGCTGATGTCCCCGTTCACCACGCTGTACGCGGCGCTGCAGTTGCCGCAGCCGCAGCCTGCGCTGTTCGGGCAGCTGCTGGGCGTGGCCCTGGTGGGGCTGTCGGTGCTGCTGTGGCAGGCCGCCTTCAATGGCCAGCTGACGGTGCCGGTGGCGCGCACGGCAGGCTACGTGAACCTCGCCAGCGCGGTGCTGATCATCGCCTGGATGGTGTTCCTGGAACTGCCGCTGGAAGGCGCCGGCAAGCTCTGGCTGCCGACCATGGCGGTGGTGCTGCTGTTCTTCGCCGTGGTGCAGATCCCGGCGGCCAAGCGCGTGCGCGTGCGCGAACAGCAACGAAAGATGGAACGCGCGCTGCAGGAACAGGAAAGCAGGAAGGAACCCGGCGTCGCCCCCGCGGCGCGCCCGACGAATACCCCAGAATACCGGCGCGAGCCGGTCATCACGCCGCCGCCGGGCTATGGCCCCGGCACGGAAGTCGTGACCGAGCCCATCCCGGAAGACACGCCATCGGCCCATCATGCACGACAAAATCCTCATCCTTGATTTCGGCTCGCAGGTCACGCAGCTGATCGCCCGCCGCGTCCGCGAGGCGCACGTCTATTGCGAAATCCACCCGAACGACGTCACCGACGCGTTCGTGCGCGAATTCGCCCCCAAGGCGATCATCCTGTCCGGCAGCCACGCCAGCACCTATGAAGACCACCAGCTGCGCGCGCCGCAGGCGGTATGGGACCTGGGCGTGCCGGTGCTCGGCATCTGCTACGGCATGCAGACCATGGCGGTGCAGCTGGGCGGCAAGGTCGAGTGGAGCGACCACCGCGAATTCGGCTACGCCGAGATGCGCGCCCACGGCCATACCGAGCTGCTCAAGGACATCGAGGACTTCCGCACCCCGGAAGGCCACGGCATGCTCAAGGTCTGGATGAGCCATGGCGACAAGGTCACCGGCCTGCCGCCCGGCTTCAAGCTGATGGCGTCCACGCCGAGCTGCCCGATCGCCGGCATGGCCGACGAAACGCGCCACTACTACGCCGTGCAGTTCCACCCCGAAGTCACGCATACGGTCAAGGGCCGCCAGATGCTGGAGCGCTTCGTGCTGCAGATCGCCGGCTGCAAGCCTGACTGGATCATGCGCGACCATATCGAGGAAGCGGTCGCCAGGATCCGCGAGCAGGTCGGCGATGAAGAAGTCATCCTGGGCCTGTCCGGCGGCGTCGATTCATCCGTGGCCGCCGCGCTGATCCATCGCGCCATCGGCGACCAGCTCACCTGCGTGTTCGTCGACCACGGCCTGCTGCGCCAGGACGAAGGCAAGCTGGTGATGGAAATGTTCGTCGGACGCCTGCACGCCAAGGTGGTCCATGTCGACGCCTCCGACCAGTTCCTGGGCCACCTGGCCGGCGTCACCGACCCCGAGCAGAAGCGCAAGATCATCGGCCGCGAGTTCGTCGAGGTGTTCCAGGCCGAGGCCCGCAAGCTGACCAACGCCAAGTGGCTGGCGCAGGGCACGATCTACCCCGATGTGGTCGAGTCGGGCGGCACCAAGACCAAGAAGGCCACCACCATCAAGAGCCACCACAACGTCGGCGGCCTGCCCGAAACGCTGGGCCTGAAGCTGCTCGAGCCGCTGCGCGACCTGTTCAAGGACGAAGTGCGCGAACTCGGCGTGGCCCTGGGCCTGCCGCCCGAAATGGTCTACCGCCACCCGTTCCCCGGCCCGGGCCTGGGCGTGCGCATCCTGGGCGAGGTCAGGCGCGACTACGCCGACCTGCTGCGCCGCGCCGATGCCATCTTCATCGAAGAACTGCGCAAGACCATCGCCACCGAACAGGACGCCGCCGCCGGCCTGTGCGAACCAGGGCACGTCGGCAAGAGCTGGTACGACCTGACCAGCCAGGCCTTCGCCGTGTTCCTGCCGGTCAAGTCGGTGGGCGTGATGGGCGACGGCCGCACCTATGACTACGTGGTCGCGCTGCGCGCGGTGCAGACCACCGACTTCATGACGGCGCACTGGGCGCACCTGCCGTATGCGCTGCTGGGCCGCTGCTCGAACCGGATCATCAACGAAGTGCGGGGTTTGAACCGGGTCGTTTATGACGTGTCGGGGAAGCCGCCGGCGACGATTGAGTGGGAGTGATTCGGCGTCTGGCACCGGCTAGCATCTGGTAGCACGAAAACACACCTACGCCCGCGTCATTGCGGGCTTTTTTGTGATCTCGTTCGGCACCGCCTGGCAACATTTGGCATCGCCAAGCACCGTTTTTTCATGGCATGATGGATGGCATTGAATGCTTCTATGCCATGAGAAGTCACCGATACCATGCGACCCCCTTGCTGAATGTTCATGGTATCGAATTTGCGTAATACGATGATTTAATTGATGTTTTACGCTAGGACGGGCCGGTCTTCGGATCATGGTATTTGAGCTGAATCAGGGCGAGAACCATGTTGACCGATACCAAGCTGCGCAACCTGAAGCCGAAGGACAAGCTCTACAAGGTGAATGACCGTGACGGCCTCTATGTAGCCGTCACGGCCGCCGGAGCGATCTCGTTCCGCTACAACTACTCGATCCACGGTAGGCAGGAGACCATCACCTTCGGCCGCTACGGTGTCGGCGGGATCACCCTGGCGGAAGCCCGCGAGCGGTTGGGCGAGGCCAAGAAGATGATCGCGGCCGGGAAGTCGCCGGCCAAGGAAAAGGCGCGGGACAAGGCCCGCGTCAAGGACGCGGAGACGTTCGGGGCCTGGGCGGAAAAGTGGCTGCGCGGCTACCAGATGGCCGACTCCACCCGCGACATGCGCCGCTCGGTCTACGAGCGCGAGCTGAAGCCAAAGTTCGGCAATCAGAAGCTGGTGGAGATCACCCACGAAGACCTGCGCGCGCTGACCGATGCCATCGTCGAGCGCGGCGCGCCGGCGACGGCCGTGCATGTCCGCGAGGTGGTGCTCCAGGTCTTTCGCTGGGCCATCGAGCGCGGCCAGAAGGTCGAGAACCCGGCCGAGCTGGTACGCCCGACGACCATTGCCAAGTTCGAGCCGCGCGACCGTGCGCTGACGCCCGACGAGATCGGCCTGATGTACCAGTACATGGAGCGCATCGGCACAGCGCCATCCATTCGGGCGGCGGCCAAGCTGCTGCTGTTGACGATGGTGCGCAAGAGCGAGCTGACCAACGCGACCTGGAGCGAGATCAATTTCAGCGACGCGCTTTGGACGATCCCGAAGGAGCGGATGAAGCGGCGCAATCCACATCTAGTGTTCCTGTCCCGGCAGGCGCTGGACATCTTCATCGCCCTGAAAACCTTCGCGGGGGGATCGGACTACGTGCTTCCGTCGCGGTATGACTCGGACTTACCCATGAGCAGCGCCACGCTCAACCAGGTGCTGACGCTGACGTATCGGCTGGCGCAGAAGGAAGGGAAGTCGCTCGCCAAGTTCGGGCCGCATGACTTGCGGCGCACGGCCAGTACGTTGCTGCATGAGGCCGGCTACAACACGGACTGGATCGAGAAGTGCCTGGCGCACGAACAGCGGGGCGTCAGGGCCGTCTACAACAAGGCCGAGTACCGCGAGCAGCGCACGGCGATGTTGCAGGACTGGGCGGACATGATCGACGAATGGACGCTGAGACGGCCGAAGGCGTAAGTCAGAGGAGGGCGGGTTCAGCAGCACCGCCCGAGCATCGAGGTGTGGCTTCGCGCGTCATTGACACTTGAGGGGCGCGGCGTTTTAGCGGCTAAAAAGTGGCGGCTGCGACCGACTGAGTGAAGCCTGGCCGCATCGCCTGAGTGCCCGACGACTTCCGCGCCTCGATCCATTCCTCGACCTCGGCCAAGTCCCAGGCAACGTTTCGGCTGGTGAGTGCGATCCGGCGCGGAAACTCCCCGCGCTGCTCCATGTTGAAGATCGTGCGCTCAGACAGCGGGATCATTGCCAGTAGCTTCTTCCGATTGATGAGCGTCTTGCTTGTCGTTGCCTGCATCCCCTGGCCTCTTTCAGTCACTTGCGAACATGTGCCTGATGGTGCCTGGCAATGCGGATTGTTTCGTCCTATTAGTTGGTCAATTAGGTTGACGCCGTGAGCGCGGCTTTGTACTCAAGCGGAACATCGCGGGGATCGCCGCCAGCGCCTTCGATACCGCTTGGCGCTCGATGCCGAGCTTTCGCGCAATCTCCGACTGATTGAGTCCAGACCGCTGGAGCATCAGCATCTGCTTTTTGCGATCCGATAGCTTCGAGTCCACCATCAGCCGTGCTTGATTGCGCAGCTCTGCCTTGTCCGCCGGCTGTAAGGTCTGGCCTGCGACATAGTGGAAGAAGTAGCTGTCAACCAGTTGATCGCCCGATTTCACTTGGGCAGTGGCCGGCTTCGCGCATTGCTGGTTGAGTCTCGCCAGTTCGAGGTCGAATTGCGCGAGGGATCGCCTTGCTTGTCTGTAGACAGGGTTCCATGCGCCGCTCGGCAATTTAGGCCGGTGATCCAGGCAATACAGGCTGCTTAGTCGAAGCTTTTCCTCTGGATCGTCCGCCTTCGGATCATCGCTCCCGCCGGCGAATGAGGTCAGCTCGGCGAGTGATCCGCAGAACCGGCAGAACCCCTGGAGGCGTTCGCCATTCAGTCGGGTGTCGCGCACCTTCGACTTCACCGGCCGTTTGCAGGCGCAGTCCCATACAAGCCCGATCAACGATTCAAGTGTTGCAACAAACCGCCGATCTCTTGGCGTCTGCCTATCCTCCGTTTTGATGAACTGGCGCAGCAACTGCCGCTGCATGCGAACCATCGCATCAAGTCCAACTAGTCGAATGATTCCGCTGAAGCTCACCCCTGTTCCTGCTCCGGGGATATGGCCCAAGTAGCGTTGTGGCAGCGTCGCCGTGTACGCAGCCACGGCGGGGTCAATGAGTTCCTGTAACAGCCCAACGATGGGGTAGCGCCGCGAGGAGGCGGAATACGGCCGCCACCGATCCTCAAACTGCCCGATGGCTTCCGAGACAGTGGGATCGCAGCCTTCCCAGATGACAATGGTTGGATCATTCTTCATGTCAACCATTTTGGACAACTAATAAGATGTAGGCAACCCCCAATAACGCCTAACCTTCGTAGCAATTCAGTTGATAGCGGAGGTTTACGCAATGACGATAGAAGACACGCTACTGCAACGCTTCGGCCCGCTGCTGAGCATGGCACAGCTCGCCTCCGTCCTGGATCGATCACCGGATGGCCTGCGGGTCAGCTTGCGCACGACGAGCGAATGGGCGGGGCGAATCAACAAGGCTCGCTTGAAGATCGGTCGGCGCGTCTACTTTCGAACCTCGCAGATCGCCGAGGTGCTGAGCGACGAATCCCTGTACGGAACGGGGAACTGAGTCGTGGCGATTGACGTCCTGGCGGCGTTCGAGTGCGAACCGCCGGTGCTGGACTTCATATGGCCGGGCTTCCTCGCGGGAACCGTCGGCGCGCTCGTCGCCCCAGGGGCCACGGGCAAGAGCTTCTGGGCGCTGGAAGCGGCCATGAGCATCGCATGCAGCGTTGCCGGCGGCGACCTCGTGGGCCTGGCCCCCGCACACACCGGGCGCGTGGTCTATCTGGCCGGGGAAGACCCGCCGCCCGCGCTTGTCCGGCGCATTCACGCCATCGGCCAGCACCTCGGGCATACAGCCCGCCAAGCCATCGCCGAGAACCTCGTGCTTGAGCCGATCATGGGCAAGCGCCTGAACGTCATGGACGAGGCTCACTTGCGCCGCGTCATCGAGTACAGCGCCGGGGCGAGGCTGATCGTGCTGGACACCCTGAGCCGCATCCACGCCCTCGATGAGAACAGCAACGGCAACATGGCCCACCTCGTGGCCGTGCTGGAGCAGGTCGCGGCTACCACGGGCGCATCCGTGCTCTACCTGCACCACGTCAGCAAAGGAAGCGCCCGCGAAGGGCAGACCGACCAGCAGCAGGCCGCGCGTGGCGCGTCCGCGCTGATCGACAACGCCAGGTGGTGCGGTTACGTCGCCCGCATGACTGAGGACGAGGCGAAGCGCCTCAGCGACCGCGCCCATGACCGGCAGCCCATCGGCGATGAGCGGCGCGGCTTCTTCGTGCGTTTCGGCGTCAGCAAGCAGAACTACGACGCCACGCCGCTTGATCGCTGGTACATGCGGAACGCCGGCGGCGTGCTGGTGCCGGTGGAGCTGTATGTGGCCAGCCGGAATGAGGAAAAGGGACGTGACGGTCGGAGGCGAGGCGATGGCTTTTGACCTCACCCATGCCAGGCACGATCCAATGCACTGCTTGGTCCCCGGCTTGTTCCGCAGTCTCAAGCGCGGCGAACGGAAGAAGCTCAAGCTCGATGTGACGTATCACTACGCCGAAAATGAACTAGCGCGGTTCGTCGGATTCGAGCCTCTTGGCGCAGATGACATGCGGCTGCTGCAAGGTCTTGTGGCTCTTGGAGGGCCGAAGGGCATCATCCTGACGCCAGAGCCAACAGCGGACTTGCCGAAGCAACTCCGTCTATTCCTTGAGCCGAAGTTCGACGCGGTAGGGCAGGATGCGCTGGTCGTGAGAGAGAGTATGACCAGCCTGCTAGGCGAAATCGGCTTGACCGATGGCGGCGACAATATCAGGGCGATCAAGGCGAGCTTGCTGCGCATGGCAAACGTGACGGTGGTCGTCACCAAGGGGAGCAGGCAAAGGTCTTTTCACCTGATGAGCTACGCCTTCGACGAGGAGGACGGACGGCTATTCGTCGCGCTGAATCCTCAGATTGCAGAGGCGATTCTTGGGCGTCGCCCGTATACCCGCATCGAGATGGCCGAGGTGCGGGCGCTACAGACTGACCCGGCCCGTCTGATTCACCAGCGGCTATGCGGCTGGATCGATCCGGGCAAAGCCGGGCGTGTGGAACTGGATACCCTTTCCGGTTATGTCTGGCCGGACCAGGCGAACGCCGAGGCCATGAAGAAGCGCCGCCAGAAGGCCCGCAAGGCTCTGGCCGAGCTTGCCACCGTGGGATGGAAGGTCAGCGAGTATGCGGCAGGGAAGTGGGAAATTGGCAGGCCGAAGCCCGTAGTAACGTTCCCCAAGCTCCGTAGCAACGTTCCCCTTCACCCGTAGCAACGCTCCCCGCCTCAAACCGGAAAACAGAGCAACGGCGCGGGCTTGCGGCTAGTCCGCAAATTCCATCCATGATCTTCCAAGATCATCCACTAGGCGCGGCACTTGCCGCCGCCCTTTAGGGCGACGCCAAGTCCTTGCCGATGGTCGGCCTGCGGCCGAGTTGTACGCCAGAAGGGCGGTCAGCTCCGGCCGGTTCTTTTTAGCGGCTAAAACGCTGCGCCCCTCAAGTGTCAATAGGCAGGTGTTGTATGTTGTAGCGCGCTACAACATACAACAGTTCAATTCAATGCCCTGGCCACGCCATGAGATCGGCCTTTCTTTCGCGCGCTACGTCGAGCTGCAGCATCGTCATCTCCGGCGAGGCTGGCCATGTCCGGGCCATGGTCGACCATCGCCACGTCCGACGATGCACCGAGGGCCCCATCGCCAGTTCTGACGATGACGGCCGCCGGCGCTGGAGCTCGCATCGCCACTTCTGACGATGCGGTCCTCTCTTTGACACTTGAGGGGCCGAGCGGCGGGGATCTCCCGGCCTACTCCCCTCTTGGCGTTCAATTTTCCGTGCTGAATGAGCTGCCATCCCTGTTTCGATGGGCGTGCCTGTGTCATCGGCTCCATGTCAACCATTTCGGCCAATTATTGGAATGTTGTGTAGGCCAGCACTCCGTAACCTTCGCAGTAGTTCAGTTGATAACGGAGGTTTACGGACATGGCGACGACAGAAAGCAGCTACCCCGAGGAGCTGGCCGCACGGCTGGCTCTTCAGCAGAAGACCTCGCAAACAAAGCGCAGGGACTACCTGGCCGCTTTCATGGCGGTGCGCTCGGACGTGAAGGAAGCGATGGAGGCCGGCTACGCGCTCAAGATCATCTGGGAGCACCTGCGCGAGGTCGGGCGCATCCCTTTCCGGTATGAGACGTTCCTGAAGTACGTTCGCCAGCACATCACCAATGCGCGGCCTAGCTCCATGGGGCAGGGTACGAAGTAAGCAAAGTTCCATGCTCAATCGCTGCAAGCGCATGGCTGAAACGCTGTTACCGGCCTCTTGGATCGCTGCAAGCACGCGGACATTGGCAATTTCCGTTGGTTTTCCCGCTGTTGGCGCGCTGTTGCGAAGCAACGGTGCGGTTACAGCGCGAAGTTCGATGAGTCATACGAGGCAAAAACAACGCCGTAAGGCGGGCAGGATGTGTGAAGTAGGCCCACCGGCAAGCCGGTTGTCCTTCTTCACTGTCCCTTATTCGCGCGGGGCGCTCAACGGGCATCCTGCTCTGCGAGGCTGCCGGCTACCGCCGGTTGGAGGACACATGGGTGACGAGAATCGAATCACCAGGAAGGGCAGCCCGCCGATCAAGGTGTACTGCCTTCCAGAAGAACGCGAACTGATTGAGGCGAACGCCAAGATGGCGGGGATCAGCGTGGCGCGCTATCTGCGCGACGTAGGCCAGGGCTACCAGGTCAAGGGAGTCATGGACTACCACTACGTGCGTGAGCTGGTGCGGGTGAATGGCGACCTTGGCCGGCTGGGCGGATTGCTCAAGCTCTGGCTGACCGACGATCCGCGCACTGCCCGTTTCGGCGATGCAACGATCCTCGCCCTGTTGGCTCGGATCGAAGCTACTCAGGATGAAATGAGTCGGCTTATGAAATCGGTGGTGCAGCCGAGGGCCGACCGTTGAGAGTTTTAGCGGCTAAATTTTCGTGTGCCGGACGCGACACGAGGTGAACCGCCCCGGATTTTGAGGAGGCTCTTTTCTCTGAGAGGATTGAGCCATGAGCAAGAAGTCAAACAAGTTCTCACCCGAGGTCCGCGAGCGGGCTGTTCGCATGGTGCAGGAGCACCGAGGCGAGTACCCCTCGCTGTGGGCCGCCATTGAATCCATCGCTCCCAAGATTGGCTGTGTGCCGCAGACCCTCAACGAATGGGTCAAGCGCGATGAAATCGATACGGGGGTCAAGGAAGGCATCACCACCTCCGAGCTGCAGCGCCTGAAGGAGCTCGAGCGCGAGAACAAGGAGCTGCGCAAAGCCAACGAGATTCTGAAACTGGCCAGTGCGTTTTTCGCCCAGGCGGAGCTCGACCGCCGTCTGAAGTCCTGAACAACTTCGTTGATCAGCATCGACAGGCCTTCGGGGTCGAGTCGATCTGCAAAGTGCTGCAGATCGCCCCTTCAGGCTATTGGCGCCATGCTGCCCATCAACGCAATCCCCAACTGCGCGGTGCTCGTGCCAAACGTGACGAGACCTTGGTTCCTCAGGTCGAGCGCGTCTGGCAGGCCAACAAATGCGTCTACGGTGCCGACAAGGTCTGGTTGCAGATGAACCGGGAGGGCATCAAGGTGGCGCGCTGCACGGTCGAGCGGCTCATGCGTCGCCTGGGCCTGCGCGGTGTGGTGCGAGGCAAGGTGGTGCGAACCACCATCAGTGATGCCAAGGCACCGTGCCCACTGGATCGGGTCAATCGGCAGTTCAAAGCGGACCGCCCCAATCAGCTCTGGGTCTCAGATTTCACCTATGTCTCCACTTGGCAGGGCTGGTTGTACGTGGCCTTTGTGATCGACGTGTATGCGAGGCGTATCGTGGGCTGGCGCGTGAGCCGTTCCATGCACACGGACTTCGTTCTGGATGCCCTGGAACAGGCGCTCTATGACAGACAGCCCGAGCGCGATGGCTCATTGATCCATCATTCCGATCGCGGCTCTCAATACGTGTCCATTCGCTACTCAGAGAGGCTTGCGGAGGCCGGCATTGAGCCCTCGGTGGGCAGCAAGGGCGACAGCTACGACAACGCCCTGGCCGAGACCATCAACGGGCTGTACAAGGCTGAAGTGATTCATCGCCGCTCCTGGCCAACCCGGGAGTCGGTGGAGTTGGCAACACTGGAATGGGTGTCCTGGTTCAACCACCACAGGTTATTCGGACCCATTGGATACATCCCGCCGGCAGAAGCTGAGGCAAACTACTACCGGCAACTCGCCAGTCAAGCCTCCACAGTGGAGGTCTGACTTAAACCAACCAGCCTCCACGAAACCCGGGGCGGTTCAAGGCACTTCCAGGCCGCGGGCCTGAGCGTTATCAACTCTCGGGAGGACGCATAAGGCCAGGGACACCCCGTAAGGGCCGAGAGCAGAACCACCGAAGCCCTGGCCTCAGTGCCAAGGGCGATACCGATTAGCTAGTGGCGTAGCTCTTCGATGAAACCTTGCCGTGGGCAAGCGCGAGCTTGGTCAAGGCATTGCCTTTCTTTCATCGAATGGAGATTGCGACCATGAAGCACGTCCGTTTTTTAGCGGCTAAAACCGCGCTCGCCGCCGCTCTGGCCGGCAGCATCATCGTCACCCCGGCGCAGGCCGGCATCCCCGTCATCGACGGCGGCAACCTGGTGCAGAACGTCATGACCGCCATTGAGTCGGTGGCGCAGACGCTCAAGCAGATCGAGCAGTACCAGACTCAATTGCAGCAGTACGAAAACATGCTGCAAAACACCATGGCTCCGGCCGCCTATATCTGGGACCAGGCGCAGTCCACCATCAACGGACTGATGGCCGCCACCGACACGCTGAACTACTACCGGAATCAGCTCGGCAGCATCGATGCGTACCTGGGCAAGTTCCAGGATGTGGCCTATTACCGTGGTTCGCCTTGCTTCTCGGCCGCTGGGTGCTCGGATGCCGAGCGCGCTGCGATGGAGCAAAACCGCAGCCTGGCGAGCGAGAGTCAGAAGAAGGCGAACGACGCGCTTTTCAAGGGCCTGGAGCAACAGCAGCGCAACCTTTCCGCCGATGCTCGCCAGCTCGAACGGCTCCAGTCCGCCGCGCAGGGCGCGACCGGGCAGATGCAGGCCATCGGCTACGCCAACCAGCTCGCCGCCAACCAGGCAAACCAGCTTCTGCAAATCCGTGGCCTGCTGATCGCACAGCAGAACGCCGCGACGGCCAGGATGCAGGCGCAGGCCGACCTAGAGGCGCAACAGCAGGCCGCCGGCGCGACTTCCCGGGAGTCCAGGATCGAGCGGACGGCCAACCCGAGAAACTGGCTCGAACTGACCCGCTGACGGAGGCCCTGCACCATGAAGAAAACGATGCTGCTTACCGGCCTCGTGGTGGTGCTGGTGGCTGGTTGCGACAACAAGCCGGCCATCCCGCCCATGCCCGAGGTCAATGACACCAATTGCCAGATCGAGGCGATCAAGAAGATCCAGGACAGGGCCACGCGCGAGAAATTCGCCGGGCTGTGCTCGCGCCGGTCGCCGGCCGCCGGCGGCATCGCGCCGACCGAGAAGCCCATGAACTGGCTCGAACTGGCCGACCCGAAAGACCAGAAAGAGGCGAAGCCATGAAAACACTGCAAAAGGCGGTGCTGATCGGCGTCGCCCTCGCGCTTTACTCCACCGCCGCATCGGCCCAACTCACCAATCAGGGGATGCTTGACCAGGTGGTGACGGAGTTCGCCACGCGAGCCACGTCCTGGCAGACGGTGATGATGAATGCCGCGATGTTCCTGTTCTGGACGCTGGGCACGATCTCGCTGGTTTTCACCTTCGGCTTCATGGCGCTGCGCAAGGCTGACATTGGCGAGTTCTTCGCCGAGTTCATCAGGTTCATCCTGTTCTTCGGCTTCTTCCTCTGGCTGTTGCGCAACGGCCCGGCCTTCGCCAACTCGATCATCCAGTCACTGGCCCGGATCGGCGAGCAGGCGTCCGGGGTGGCGTCGGTGACACCCTCGGGCATTGTGGATATCGGCTTCATGATCTTGAAGCAGGCATTCAGGAACTCGTCGATCTGGTCGCCAGTGGATAGCTTCATCGGTGTGGCCTTGAGCGTCGGCATCCTGATCCTGCTGGCTGTTGTCGCCGTGAATATGTTGCTGCTGCTCGTATCAGGCTGGCTGCTGATGTACGCCGGAATCTTCTTCCTCGGCTTCGGTGGAAGCCGTTGGACTTCCGACATGGCGATCAACTACTACAAGACCGTGCTGGGCGTGGCCGCGCAGATCATGACGATGGTGCTCCTGGTCGGCATCGGGAACGACCTGCTTTCCAGCTTCTACGCCAGGATGAACACCGGCACCCTGAACTTTGAAGAGCTGGGCGTGATGCTGGTTTTCTGCGTGGCGTTGCTCATGCTGGTCAATCGTGTGCCCCCGCTTGTCGCCGGCATCATCACCGGCTCGGGCATCGGTGGCGCTGGCGGCATTGGCAACTTCGGTGCAGGTGCCGCCATCGGTGCGGCTATGGGCGCGGCGAGCATGGCCGCCGGAGCGGCCAGCGTGGCTGGCGCGGCCGTGATGGGCGGTGCGACCTCGGCCGCCGGCGGCATGTCGGCGATTAAGGCGGCGTTCGAGAAAGCAGGGGCTAGCGCCGGTGGCGAATCGGGCGGAGTGCCCATGTTTGGTGGTGGTGCTGGCGGTGATTCCGATGTTGGATCGTTCGCGCAGGCGGCGGGCTTTGGTGGCGGCGGTTCCAGTGCCGGCACAAGTACGCCGCTCGGCCAGGCGGCCGGCTTTTACAGATCTGGAAGCTCCAGCAGTTCGGGCAGCAGCGGCGGCGAATCGAGGGGCGGCGACAAAGCCGGCTCCAGCTCGAAGGGTAGCGGCGATGGCGGCGGCTCGAAGGCCGGCGGCAGCAGCGACGCCGGCGGCCAAGCCGGCCGAGGTGCGGGAAGCCTTGTCGCTGCGACGGCTGCGAACCTGGTGCAAGGCATTGGCGACGTTGCGAAGGCCAAGGCGGCCAGCATCCGCGACGCCGCCGCCGAACGCATCGCC
This sequence comes from Cupriavidus taiwanensis, assembly GCF_900249755.1. Classification (NCBI taxonomy): domain Bacteria; kingdom Pseudomonadati; phylum Pseudomonadota; class Betaproteobacteria; order Burkholderiales; family Burkholderiaceae; genus Cupriavidus; species Cupriavidus taiwanensis. The sequence continues at coordinate 2,036,435 of NZ_LT976853.1, read as the reverse complement.
GACACCACAGGCGGGAAGATCGCCGCCGCGATCCGGGCGAGCAGCCAGACAGACCAGGCGGTGGAGGATGTGCCCAGCTTCGGCGGCAACAGCCTGGCAGGGGCCGATTCGGCTGCTGCTGATCCTGATGATGAAGTGGCCGCGTTCGCCAACCGCGACAAGGAGGTATGACGATGACGCCGAGAGGATTTTTCGACTGCCTGGACGTTGCCGCTGCCGAGCAGCGCCAGGCGCAGGCGGGTGAGGTTGAGCCGGTCGACGATCAATCGACTGATGCAGACCCGGCGGCAGAAGTTGCGGCCTTTGTTGATCGACCTGCTCCGCCCGTCATTGAGGCCACCAAGCTGGCGGCCAGGTCGGGCGGCAATGCCAGCAGCTACGGCAGCAGCGCGAGAAGCACGCCGCTGGCCGAGGCCGCCGGCTTCTACGGCACCGGCAGCCGATAAGCGCGTCGGCCGGCGTGGGGCCGGCCGACACTTCCACAACCCACCTGTTAGAGAGGTGAATCATGGCAACCCTGAATCCTACCAATGCAACGCAGGCCGTTCATCATGCAGCCGTGCAACTCGCCGCGCTCGACTGGCTAGACCAGGACGCGGCGCGGCAGCTCGGGCCGCTCGCCGAGGCCGTGGCGAACGCTTTCATGGTCGTGTTTTACCAGGCCGAGACGGGCCAGGCGACACCTGCCGACTTTCGCGAGGCCCTGGACGCGGTGCGGCAGTCACTCGGCGCCGCGTAGGCACGCGAACCAGGAGCAGCAAGGGCGGCCATTGGCCGCCCTTGTCATTCCCGGGGTCTCCTCGTTTTCAGTGCAATAAGTGACGGTACGAAAAGCTAGCACTGGCGCGGAGGTGGTGTTGGTAGATCGTTGATTTCATTGACTTTCCTGTTCACTTTCAAATCTGCGATTCGTGGCGTCAAACCGTGGTCGGTTTCATCCATTGGTGCCAGTTATCGATGCATTTGGCCGCGAAGGCAGGATTTGGTCAGCATAGCGGTCAACCGGGAAGCGAAACACACCCCGCAAGTTGATGCTCTCCAGCCTGGTGGGCGCAATCTTCCCGATCAGTTCCGGTGGAATGACCTGGCGGCGGTTCGACCAGCGATCCAGGACCGCCTGCATCTGTGAGGTATTCCACGCCATCACGATGTTGGCCATCAGGCTCAACGCATCGGCCACAGCCTGCATTTCATCGACACGTTTGGCCTGCGCCGGGCTGATCCGGCCGGTATAAATGGCGCGCTTGAGGGCGTTAACAGCCTCGCCCCGATTGAGCACCCGGCGCAACTCGTTCCTGAAAGCGTCCTTGACAAAGTAGTCAGCCAAAAACGCCGTACGCAGCAACCGCCCCAATTGCACGCCAGCCTCATAGATTGGATCGCCCTGGGCGGCAGAACCGAACCGCGCAAGAGCTGCCACCGCACTGGCATGTCCGCTCATGACCGAGGCTGCCAGGTGCACCAGACTATCCCAATGCTTTTCGATCAAAGCGACGTCGACATTGGCTTCGCACACCGCAGCGATTTCTGCGGGCACTTTGGTGCCGCGTGGCACAAAGAGGTGGCGCTGTTTGAGTTCCTTCAACCGCGGGCAAAGATCAAAACCAAGCAAACGGGCATGTGACATGGCAAAGTCGGTGTAGCCATGGGTATCCACAGCAAGCTGGCTGGTCTCCAGCTTTTCTTGGCGGATGACACCTTCAATGGCCACGCCCGCCTGGCGCTCATTGAGCACAAAGGGCTGCGCATGGAAGATGCCCCACCGGTCTTTTACATGGGAGTAGATTCCAATGGAAGGTGTGTTGCGCCGAGGATCAAGCCGGGCTTGCCACACCCGTTTGGTGGTCTCCATGGTCATCATGTCAGAAGATGCCAAATCGGACCGCCCCCAGGTGGCGGCAATCGGGTGTCGCTGCATGAATTCCAGCACAGCCTGGCAGGCCTGGCTCAGACGCCGTTCGTCCCGCGCCCAGCGCATGGCCTGGCGAATGCTGGTGGCAGACAATTGCGGAATCATGCGCGCGCATTCGACCGCAGTCAGACTGGTGCCGTGGGCCATGATGCCGGCATAGACCATCAGCAGCTCGTCGGTAGAGCGCGGCTCACGTCCGAGCATGATCCAGCTAAAGCGCACCTGGGCGTCAACGGCCAGAATCACTTCCGGCAATTGAACCTCACCGATGCGGTGATCCAAAGCCGCGCGCAGCTTGGTCACTTCTGGGTCTTCGTCCTCTGCGGGCAATGGCGACAAATGGAGTTCATCATCCACGCGCAGTACGCCACTGCGGGCTGCAGCGGCCACCGCATCGACACCGGCAGTTACTCTGGCCAGCAAAGGCTTCAAGAAAGTGGCAGCCTTGCTGGGTAACGATAGACGGGCATAGTGTTTCTTGGACTCTGCCTGCCAACGCTCGTCCGTGAAGAACAAGCGCGCACGACCCCGAAAGCTCAGGCTGTGCTCAATCCAGACCGAGCCATTGCGCACCGCGCGGCGCAGGGCAAACAGGGTGGCCACCTCCAACGCCTGAAACGCCCGTTCCCGGTCTGGGCTGGAGATCGAAACCTGCCAGATCATTCCCAGACTTGGTGCCACCACTTCAACTGGCAGCTTTCTGGATCCTTTGAGATATAAAGCTTGCAGCTTGGCAAGGTACTCGATGGCAGGATGCTCGCCGGTGGCCTGCCAGGGCAGCTTTGCAATGGCGACGAGCAACGACCGCACGGGGCGAATTCCATCAATCAATCCCTCGCGGACCAGGGAGGCCCTGCTCGGTGGTTTGCGTTTCTGGGTTTCGGTGATCAAGGCTTCAAGACGGGCACGCAACTCAGCATCTGGCACCGCACCTTGCGCGCTCAAGGCAACAAGTTCGCCGAGCAGCGTTTTGTACATTGCGGCCCAATTGACGGTAGCGGGGACATCGGCGGCAGCCTGACGCCACAGATCGGCGATCCGGCGCTGCACCATAAGGATCAACTGGTCTGTGGTGGTGAACAGGCAATACCGAAGAAAGCATGCGACCTCCACGGTGCGCGCTGGCTCTTTGATCTTGGCTCCGGCTGAGGGCGGCCTGGAGACAAGTCGGCGCGCGTAGCGGCGCAAGATGAGATCGGGGATGTCTGCCAGGTGCTTATGAACGTCCAGCGTGTAAAGCAGGTCGATGCGCTCCAGTACCTCGCTGATTTGGCGGGTTGAGTGTTTCGCCGGTGCAGCCCATAGCCAACTCTGCTGGGTTTGTCCATCTGGGCGCAGCTCTGAAACTGAGGCTCGCCAGCGATCAAGTGTTGCTGGATCAACGCTGGCGGCGATGGCGGTGCCTGTTTCAACTTCAAGCTGGGCAAGTGCCGCCGCAATCAGTGTCCGAATTGCCCGCTCGTGCACGATCACCAGCTTGTTCTTGTACAGCCATTGACGCGCCCGCACGAGTAGCTGATCGCGGTCGGCGCAGCGCGCCACTTCGTCGCGCAGTTCACGTACCAGTGAGCGGCGCTGGTGCTCGCTCATCCACTGGAATCCAAGGACCGTGCAGGCTACTTGTTGGTGATCGAATAGCGTGCGCCCGCGTTCATACATGGCTCTCAGCGAGGCGACTTCTGGTGCTGCAATGCCAAGCTCGTTGCCAAGGTGGCGCCACAAGGCTACTGGAATTACCCGAAAGGCACCGAGCAAACGCCCACTCATGCGCAGGAAACCAATATGGAGCGCCAGACCAAGCTTGTGGGAATCACCTCGGCGTGCATTGATTGCGTCGCGCTCGGCACCATCGAAGGTGAAAAATGCCTTCATCTCGAAGTCGCTGATATCGCGGGGGAGCCCACGCATCCCCAAAAACGTTGTGTGAAGTTGACCCCTTTTCACGGACACCTTACCGTAGCAAGAGAAGGAGTCCGAAGTGCCTAAGAGTAGACCGCCATATCCGGCGGAGTTTCGTCAACAGATCATCGAATTGGCCCGAGTGGGCCGCACGCCGCAGGAGCTGTCCCATGAATTCGGTTGTTCGGCGCAGGCGGTGCGCAACTGGATCGCACAGGAGGCGATCGACGCCGGCAAGCCGTTGGCCGGCAAGGAGGGCCTGAGCAGTGTGGAGCGCGAGGAGCTGAGCCGGCTGCGCCGTCGGGTACGCCAGCTGGAGACGGAGCGAGAAATCCTGGCAAAGGCTACGGCCTGGTTCGCCGCCAGAAGCGAGAAGACGTGCACGCCGTCTACGAACTCGTGAGCGCGAACCAGGCCGACGCCAAAGGTGCGGGCGTGCAAACCATGTGTCGCGTGCTGGGCATCTCCAGCAGCGGCTACTACGACTGGCTCAAGAGGTTGCCGAGCCGGCGCACGATGGACAACGCGGTGCTCATCGAGCGCATCCGGCAGGTCCATGCCGATTCAGACGCAACGTACGGCATGCCGCGGGTGCGTGCAGCACTGCAGCAGCAAGGCGAGCAGGTCAGCCGCAAGCGCGTGGCGCGGCTGATGCGTACGCACGCCATGCGTGGCGTGAGCCGGCGGCGCAGCTTCACGGTCACCACCGAGCGCAACGTGCGAGCACGCCCCGCGCCCGATCTGGTCAACCGGCGCTTCTACGCGCGCGGCCCCAACGAGCTGTGGGTGGCCGACATGACCTACGTGCCAACGTGGGCCGGCTTCGTGTATCTGGCCGTCGTGCTCGATGCATTCAGCCGCAAGGTGGTCGGCTGGGCCATGGGTGAGCAGATGACGGCCACGCTGGTGGTCTCGGCGCTGAACATGGCGCTGCACACGCGCAAGCCCGAATCGGTGATCCACCACTCCGACCAAGGCAGCCAGTACACCAGCCTGGCCTTCGGGCAGCGCTGTCGCGAGATGGGCGTACGCCCGTCCATGGGCACGGTGGGCGACGCCTACGACAACGCCATGGCCGAGAGCTTCTTCGCCACGCTGGAGTGCGAGTTGATCGCGCGGCGCAGCTGGCCGAGCAAGGCCCAGGCCCGCACGGCGCTGTTCACCTGGATCGAGGGCTGGTACAACCCGCGGCGGCTCCACTCCTCGCTCGGATACCGCTCACCCAACGAGTTCGAACGCAGCCATGAGCACGCACAAGCCGGCGACAAACATGGGTTGCCCACCGCGGCGGTCAGTTCGTCGCAAACGCCGCCCGCCGCCGTGGACAACCCTGCGTCGGCATCACCGATCGCTTGAGAACCAAGCGAATACCTGTCCGTGGGATGGGGTCAAGTTCAGTGTGCCAACCCTGCATCGTGAACCTCAAAAGTGGGAGGCCACCATACCCGTTTACAAAGCGAACAGGAAAGTCAATGAAATCAACGGTCTACCCAGACCACCCCCGCGCCAGTGCTAGCTTTGCGTACCGTCACTTATTGCACTGAAAACGAGGAGACCCCTTCCCGGGCCTGCATCGTCAAGGGTGACGATGTGCGCTGGCGTGCTCGAGCATCGCCAGATCGGACGATGACGGCCGCTCTGGCCTTCTCCTTGGCGTGGATCTCGCATCGTCGTTTCTAGCGATGAGATCCAGCGCACCAGAACGGCGCACGTCGAGCTGCAGCACCGCCAGGAATGGCGATGCTGGCCAGCTCTCCTACTCGATGCCGTGCATGGCCTTCGCCCGCGCTGCGACGGCCTGTGCGTGTTCGATATAGGCCGGGTCGGCTGTGGCCTTGGCTTCGGCCAGGAAGGTCCTGATCGCCTCGGCCGAGGTCAGCGTCTCGGCCGGGTCGAAAGGCGTCAGCTCACGGCCAACGGCCGGCGCATCTACCCATTCGCGTTGTTCCGGCGGCAGTGGATACACGCCGGCGGCTTCGGCCTCGGCCAGCAGCTCGGCCAGGGTGTAGCGCACCTGGCCAGGCGTGACGGCGCGGGCCGGGTCGGCCTTCAAGGCGTCATAGGCCGGGCCGACCTTCTCATGCAGCCAGTTTTCCAGGTTCTTCGAGCATGTCATCGGCTGGCCTCATCAAGCATGGATGCCAGGCGCTCCAGGTCATTGACCGATTGCGAGCGAAAGCGGCCGGTCAGCAGCTCGTGCAGCGCGGCCGGCGTCAATCCGAGAAGCGTAGCCGCTTGCTCGGTCGACAACTGTTGCGCCTTGATGGCCTCGCCGATCTTGGTGACGAGTCGGGTCTTGACCAGCATTTCGCCGGCGTCGGGATAGCCCAGGTCGGCATAGACGTTGGCGCTGCCCTGCTGAATGTTCGGGGTGTCGTCAGCGTTCAGGTCGGCCAGCAGCTCGGCGACTGTGGCGAACCGCCCCGAGATACGGCCGGCGCGGCTGTCTGCAATTGCTTCTTCGGTTTCCTTCCTGCCCATCGCACACCTCACGCTGATTTGCCTAGCCCGTCTCATCCAGATGAGGCCACAGAGAGCGCGGCTGTGAAGGCCAAAGGGTACTACGTTGCGTGTTTTCCCCGGAAGAAGACACGCCGACCACCTTCTTGGCGTAAACCATCTACGACCTGGTGGCTAAAGCACATGGCCTTGCCATCCAGCCGGTGCCGCGAGCCCGCCGCAACGCATGGCGCCGGCCGAATCCATGGCTTCGCGCACATGAGATTCGGGGTTCACTTGGGTGGATCAGATGGTAAACTTGGCCAAACTTTGGAAGACTTCGCCGCGCGACACCAAGCGAGCCGCCTGACATGAACCAACCTGATAGCGAAATTCTCACGCTGGATGAAGTGGCGGTCTACCTCAAGGCAGGGAAGAAGACCGTTTACCGGCTGGCCCAGCAGGGGGAGATACCGGGATTCAAGCTGGGCGGCACCTGGCGGTTTCGTCGCAGCGAGTTGGATCGCTGGATTGCCGCGCAGATAGCCGAGAAAACGCAGGACAAGACATGAGCGCCCCGAAAAACGATAGCAACCAGGCGGCCTCGCCCCGAGAGGGGGCTGCACGCCCATGAATGCCGTAGAAATCGAACAAGCCATCACCGACCTCGCGGAGCAGCCGTTCGACCGTGCGGAGTTCCCCTATGCCTTCCTTGAGGCGTTCGGCAACAAAGCGACGACCATCAAGCGCCTGCGCGCCGGGGCGTCGAACAAGTCCGACCTCAGCGGTGTTCTCCAGACCAGCAACATCCACATTCTGACCTGCGACGCCGGGGGGGTGACGCAGACGCTGGCCGCTCTCAAGGCCAGCCCGGCGACGGCCAAGGCCAAGGCGAAGTTCATCCTCGCCACGGACGGGGTGGACTTCGAGGCCGAAGACCTGACCAGCGGCGAGACCGTTGCCTGCGCCTTCAAGGACTTCCCGGACCACTTCGGCTTCTTTCTGCCGCTGGCGGGCATCAGCACTGTCCGCCAGATCAGCGAAAACGCCTTCGATATCCGGGCCACCAGCCGCCTGAACCGACTCTACGTCGAACTGCTGAAGGACAACCCCGAATGGGGCACGGCGGAGCGTCGCCACGACATGAACAACCTCATGGCGCGGCTGATCTTCTGCTTCTTTGCTGAGGACACCGACATCTTTGTCGGCAAGGGCCGCTTCACTGAAACCGTCGCGCAGATGAGCGCCAGGGACTCATCGAACACGCACGAAGTTCTCGCCACGCTGTTCCGCACCATGAACACCAAGCGCGAGGACCGGGCCGCCGCCAAGATTCCCCGATGGGCCGAAGACTTCCCATACGTCAACGGGCAGTTGTTCTCTGGTGGCGACGAAGTGCCGCGATTCAGCAAGATCGCCCGGTCCTACCTGCTGCACGTCGGCGGGTTGGATTGGACCAAGATCAACCCGGACATCTTCGGTTCGATGATCCAGGCTGTCGCCGAGGACGAGGAGCGCGGCGAGCTGGGGATGCATTACACCAGTGTCCCCAACATCCTGAAGGTGCTGAATCCGCTGTTCCTCGACGACCTGCGGGCCAAGCTTGAAGAGGCAGGCGATAACCCTCGCATGTTGCTGAACCTGCGCAAGCGCATGGCAAGGATCAGGGTCTTCGATCCGGCCTGCGGTTCGGGCAACTTCCTTGTCATCGCCTATAAGGAGATGCGCGCCATCGAGGCCGAGATCAACAGGCGACGAGGCGAACCTGACTTGTGTTCGGTTATCCCGCTCACGAATTTTCGCGGAATCGAGGTGCGTGACTTCCCGGCAGAGATTGCACGCCTTGCGCTGGTTATCGCTGAGTACCAGTGCGACGTGCTCTATCGTGGGCAGAAGCTGGCCTTGGCCGAGTTTCTGCCCTTGCGCAGCGAGAATTGGATCACCTGCGGCAATGCGTTGCGGCTTGACTGGTTGAGCTTAATGGATGTCGGCGGCTCAGGGGTGAAGCTAGTTTATGACGATCTTCTGCAAACACCGCTTGATCAGGCTGAGATCGACTTCGAGAACGAAGGCGGCGAGACGTATATTTGCGGGAACCCGCCTTACGCCGGTCTGAGTTCCCAAACTCCGGAGCAGAAAGCCGACCTCAAGTGGCTCTTCGAAGGCCATAGTCAATACTGGAAGTCGTTCGACTACGTAATGGGCTGGTTTTGGAAAGCGCATGAGTTCATGCAACATCAGACGGCCAAAGCGGCCTTCGTTGCGACGAACTCAATCTGCCAAGGGCAGCTCGTCCACATGTTCTGGCCGCTGCTCCTGGACGCTTCGTCACGCATCTTCTTTGCCTACTCATCGTTTAAATGGCGCAACCTGGCTGCGCACAATGCTGGCGTCACCGTCCTGATCATTGGTCTGACCACCGATACAGGTAGGGGGGCACGACTCTTCGAAGCCTCGGATGGTGAAGAGGTCATCGAGAAATTCGTTCCGAACATCAACGCATACATAGTGCCCGGACCAAATCTTTACGTTGATGCCGCAAGTAGAGCGCCAACGGGTCGCCCCGACATGTACTGGGGCAACAAGCCCACAGACGGCGGAAATCTGATCTTGTCGCCCGATGAGGCGCGGCAGATCACCCGTGAGTCGCCGACTGCTAAAAAATTCCTGCGGCCCTACTTTGGTTCGGATGAGTTCATCAAGGGTTCGCCGCGGGTTTGCATTTGGGTCACTGATGCTGACGAAAGCGAGGCCAGTTCCGTCCCGAGCCTTGCTCTCCGCTTTGAACAGGTGAGGGAGTTTCGGGAAAGTAGCAAGGCGAAGGAAACGCGCCCTGCTGCGCAGTACCCGCACAGATTCCGGCAGATTCAGGGCAAACCGGGCAACCAGTCAATCATCGTTCCGATCCATTCGAGCGAGTCTCGGCCGTATCTTCCAGTTGGGCTGCTCCCAACAGGTGGCATTATTTCCAATGCTGCGTATGGCCTGTACGACGCGCCTCTATGGAACATGGCGCTCATTGCCTCGCGCCTGCATCTTGTATGGATCGCCACCGTCTGCGGCAAGCTGGAAACGCGCTACCGCTACTCCAACACCCTCGGCTGGAACACGTTTCCGGTGCCGACGCTGACCGAGAAAAACAAGGCCGATCTCACTCGCTGCGCGGAGGACATCCTGCTGGCGCGGGAGCATCACTTTCCCGCGACCATCGCGGACCTGTACGACCCCGAAAACATGCCCGCCGACCTGCGCGCCGCCCATGATCGCAACGACGAAGTGCTGGAGCGCGTCTACATCGGTCGGCGCTTCAAGAACGACACCGAGCGGTTGGAAAAGCTGTTTGACCTCTATACCAAGATGACCGCTTCGGCTGCACCAGCCAAGGGCAAGAAGCGCAAAGCGGGAGCCAACGCATGAGCGACAAGATCAAGTCCGTACCGTCCGTTTCCGTCACCTACGCCCGCAACGGTGCGTCGACCAAGGCCAATGCGCTTGGGATGCGGCCCATGCAGGAGCGGGCCTACGAGAAGCGGGGCGAGCAATACCTGCTCATCAAGTCGCCGCCCGCATCGGGCAAGAGCCGTGCGCTGATGTTCGTGGCACTCGACAAGCTGAAGAACCAAGGCTTGAAGCAGGCCATCATCGTCGTGCCGGAGAAGTCCATCGGTGCCAGCTTCAACGACGAGTCGCTGTCGAAGTACGGCTTCTGGACCGACTGGCACGTCGAACCCAAGTGGAACCTGTGTAACGCGCCGGGCAACGACAACGGCGGCAAGGTCAAGTCGCTGGGCGCATTCCTCGAAGGCGACGACAAGGTGCTGGTCTGCACCCATGCGACCTTCCGCTTCGCGGTCGATGCCTACGGCGTGGAGGCTTTCGACGACCGACTGATCGCGGTCGATGAGTTCCACCACGTTTCGGCCAATCCGGACAACAAGCTCGGCTTGCACCTGGGGCAGTTCTTCGCGCGGGGCAAGACGCACATCGTCGCCATGACAGGCTCCTACTTCCGTGGCGACGCCGAGGCCGTGCTCGCGCCGCAGGATGAGTCGAAGTTCGATACTGTCACCTACACCTACTACGAGCAGCTCAACGGCTACGAGTACCTCAAGCAACTCGACATCGGCTACTTCTTCTACAGCGGGCCTTACGTCGATGACATCCTCAACGTCCTCGATCCCGCCGAGAAGACCATCATTCACATCCCGAATGTCAATTCGCGCGAGAGCACGAAGGACAAGATGCGGGAAGTGGAGCACATCATCGAGGCGCTGGGTGAATGGCAGGGCATCGACCCTGCGACCGGCTTCCAACGTGTCAAGCGCCCCGATGGCCGCGTGCTGCGCATCGCCGATCTCGTCGATGACGATGCCGCCAAGCGCGACCGCGTGTCCGCCGCGCTCAAAGACCCGGCGCAGAAGAACAACCGCGACCATGTGGACATCATCATCGCGCTGGGCATGGCGAAGGAAGGCTTCGACTGGATTTGGTGCGAACATGCGCTCACCGTGGGCTACCGCGCTAGCCTGACCGAGATCGTGCAGATCATCGGCCGAGCTACCCGCGACGCCCCCGGCAAGACCCGCGCGAGGTTCACCAACCTGATCGCCGAGCCGGATGCGGCGGAGGAAGCTGTCACCGAGGCCGTCAACGATACGTTGAAGGCCATCGCGGCAAGCCTGCTGATGGAGCAGGTTCTAGCTCCGCGCTTCGAGTTCAAGCCCAAGAACCCCGACAGCGGCCCGACGCCGGGATTTAACTACGGCGAGGGTGGCTACGACGCGGACCGTTGCAATGTCGGTGTCAATGAGCAGACAGGGGCTTACCAGATCGAGATCAAGGGCCTCGCCGAGCCCAAGAGCAAGGAGGCGGCGCGAATCTGTCAGGAAGACCTGAACGAAGTCATTGCGGCCTTTGTGCAGGACAAGCCCACCATCGAGCGCGGCCTGTTCGATGAGGAGCTGGTGCCCGAGGAACTGACGCAGGTTCGCATGGGCAAGATCATCAAGGACAAATATCCCGAGCTTGACGCCGAAGATCAGGAGGCCGTGCGTCAGCACGCCATTGCTGCCCTCAACCTCACGCAGCAGGCCAAGCGGCTGGTGACCGAAGGTGAGAGCGATGGAACACCCAACACCGCCCTGATCGACGGCGTGCGCCGCTTTGCGATGGACGTGCGCGAGTTGGACATCGACCTGATCGACCGCATCAACCCTTTTGGCGAAGCCTACGCCATCCTTGCGAAGACCATGAGCGAGGACAGCTTGAAGCAGGTTGCGGCGGCCATCTCGGCGAAGCGCACGAGTCTGACGCCGGACGAGGCGAAGGAGATGGCTGTTCGCGCCGTTCAGTTCAAGAAGGAGCGCGGACGCATTCCTGCACTCGATTCCCAGGATGCCTGGGAGCGACGCATGGCCGAAGGCGCGGCCGCCTTTATGCGATTCAAGGCGGAGGGGCGCTATGAGTAACTCCGATCTTGACGAACTCGCTGCGGAGCTTGCCGAGTTCGCACCGCCCGAGGCGAAGGCCGGACGGCCGGCCAGTGAGGAGCGCGTCATCGCGGGCTTCGAGGAAATCCAACGCTTCACCGAGAAGCACGGGCGTGCGCCGCAGCATGGTGAGGGTCGCTACATATTCGAGCGCCTCTACGCCGTGCGCCTGGACCGCTTGCGTGCGCTCCCGGACTGCCGCGCCCTGCTGGAGCCGCTGGACTGTCAGAGCTTGCTCGCCGGGGCGCCTACCGTTGCCGCTTCGGCAGATGAAGCCATCGACATCGACGACCTGGCCGCCGAGCTGGCGGGCGTAGCCGACGCAGACGACATCACGGTCCTACGCCATGTCCGCACCAGCGCCGACAAGCGCGCGGCCGAGGAGATCGCGGATCGCAAGCCTTGCGAAGACTTCGAGGCGTTCAAGCCACTGTTCGAGCGCGTAGCGACGGAAGTCAAGACCGGCTTGCGCCAGTCCCAGCCCATAGAGGCGGGCCGCCGCGCGATTGAGGCCGGGGACTTTTTCGTTCTCGATGGAATCACGCTCTACGTCGCAGAGGTCGGCGAACCGCTGAAAACCACCGCCGGGGAAGTGGACCGCCGCCTGCGCCTCATCTTCTCCAACGGCACCGAAAGCAATCTGCTGTTGCGCTCGCTCCAGCGCGCTTTCTACAACGACCCCGCCGCGCGGCGGCTGGCCTCGCCCGAGAGCGGACAACTCTCCTTCGGCGGCGAGCTTGAGGCCGATGATGTCGAAAGCGGCACGATCTACGTCCTGCGCTCCCTCTCCGATCATCCCTATGTCGCGCAGCACCGCGACATCATCCACAAGATGGGCGTGACCGGGGGCAGGGTGGAGACGCGCATTGCCAACGCCGAACACGACTCCACCTACCTGCTGGCGAAGGTCGAAGTGGTAGCGACCTACAAGCTCGCGGGCGTCAACCGCACCCGGATGGAGAACCTGTTCCACAGACTGTTCGCGCCCGCGCGGTTGAACATCACGATCAACGACCGCTTCGGTCATCCTGTGCAGCCTGAGGAATGGTTCCTAGTGCCACTTCATGTGATCGACGAGGCGGTTCAGCGCATTCGAGATGGATCGATCACCGAGTTTATCTATGACCCGCAGACCGCTCGACTGGTGGGCTACGCGCGGACTAACTATAAGGATGAACCATGATGGAAAGTCTGCGACCGAAGCAGTCAGAGGCTCGATCCATGGTCTTTGCAGAAGGGGCGCAGTGGGTCCGTGCTGACTTTCATCTGCATACCCGAGCGGACCGAGAATTCAAGTTCACGGGCGATGACAACTTCTACAACAGCAACTATGTGGATGCGTTGGAGAAAGCGGACATCCGATTGGGCGTCATCACCAACCACAACAAGTTCGACTTCGAAGAATTCAAAGCACTGCGCAAGACGGCCCAGAAGAAGGGTATTGCGCTGCTGCCAGGCGTTGAGTTGTCGGTCAATGACGGGGCTAATGGCATCCACACGCTTGTTGTGTTCTCCGACGAATGGATCGATGAACACAATTACATCAACCCCTTTCTGACCAGCGCATTCGAAGGTAAAACGCCCGCGCAGTACGAGCAGGAGAACGGGCGCACTTCATGGTCGCTTCTGGAGACCATCAAGAAGCTGGAAGGCTATCACCGGGACTTCTTCCTTGTCTTCGCCCATGTCGAAGCCCCGAGTGGCCTGTGGGCGGAGCTGGATGGCGGCCGGCTTACTGAGTTGGGGCAAAACGAGTTCTTCCGACGCAGAACGCTGGCTTTTCAGAAGGTACGCACGCACGACGGCGCAGGCAAAGACAAACCCTGCCGCACCAAGATTCAAAGCTGGCTACAGAGCTGGTACCCCGCCGAACTGGAAGGCAGCGACCCTAAGAGTGTCGATGAAATCGGTCGAGGCAAAGCCAGCTACCTGAAGCTGGGCGAACTGTCCTTCGAGGCGGTCAAGTTTGCCTTGAGCGATCCCGCTGGGCGGGTAGCCATGGAGCCGCCCAAACATCAAGCGTCGCACATCCGCAGCATCCGCTTCGACGGCGGCATCCTCGATGGGCAAGTGCTGCATTTCTCTTCCGAACTCAACACGTTGATCGGCATCCGGGGCAGCGGCAAATCATCCATCCTGGAGGCAGTACGCTACGCCCTCGACATTCCACGCGGCGAGAAGGCGCAGGACACCAAGTACAAGGATGAGTTGATCCGCCATACCCTTGGCAGCGGCGGCAAGGTGACGCTGACAGCATGTGACGTGTACGGACAGGAATTCACCATCTCCCGCATCTTCCGCGAAGCCCCGAATGTCTATCTGGGCGGCAAGTTGCAACCCGGCGTGTCGATCCGGGAGACCGTACTGCGCCGTCCGATCTACTTCGGCCAGAAGGACCTTTCCAGCACCGGCGAAGGCTTCGAGACCGATCTGGTGGAAAAGCTGGTTGGCGAGAAGCTGCGTGTGCTGCGTGACGAAATAGAGGTTCAACGCCAGCGCGTGCGTGACGCTGCTCAGCGCTGGCTCAAGCTCAGCAACACGGCCGAACTCAAGCGCGACTTCGAGACCCAACTAAATGATGCCAACTTCCGTCTGACCAAGTTCGCGGAGCACGGTGTCGCCGATAAGCTCCAAAAGCGACTTGGCTTCCAGCAGGACGCCACAGCGCTCGCGCGCATGATGGAGCGGGCAGACAGCTTCATCCTCGCTCTAGGAAGTCTGATTGCCGAGCATGAGGACGAGCTGCGGAACGCAACGAGCTACGTTTCCAAGCAGAACCCGGATTTCTTCACGGCCTACTACGCTGAGTTCTCCAGCCTCGTTGCCAAGGTCGATCAGCTCAAGCAGATCGAGCGAGAAGCGAACGTCATTGCAGCTCGCCTCAAGACCAAACAGGGCGAATTTGAAGGCGCAAGCAGGAGCCTTCAGGAGGAGTTCGCACAAGTCGAGCGCCAACTGGCTCAGGAGCTCAAGCAAACCGGCATGACTGCCATCCAGCCGGACGACTTCCTGGCCCAGCAGCAGCGCAAAACCAAGGCGGAGCAAATGCTGGAGGCGCTGGCCAAGCAGGAATCACAGCAGACCAGCATCCGCGACGCGCTGTTTGCCGAGATCGACAAACTCAATGAACTATGGCTGCGCGAGTTCAACACCATCAAGGTAGAGCTGGACCGCGTGAACGCTGGCCACACCGCCCTGCAGATCGAAGCGGACTTCAAGGGCGACAAGGAAGCCGCCATCAGCTTCATGCAGCAGCTCTTCAAGGGCAGCAACATTCGCGAAACCACGCTGCGCGCAGTGATGGAGGACTATGCCGATTTCGGCGGCCTCCTGCGTGCCCTGCCGGGAGCCTTGGCGAAGGCCGGCAGCACCCCCGAGGTCTTCGAAAAGACCTTCATGCAGAACCTGACCGATTTCGTCACCTGGCAGGTGCCCAACCGCTTCGTCATCCGCTATCGCGGCAAAGAGTTGAAGCACCACTCTCTCGGGCAGCGCGCTTCGGCGCTGTTGCTGTACGTGCTCAGTCAACGCCAGAACGACGTGATCATCATCGACCAACCGGAAGACGATCTGGACAACCAGACCATTTACGACGATGTGATCAAGCTGCTACGGGAAATGAAGCCTCACGCCCAATTCATCTTCGCCACCCACAACGCCAACTTCCCGGTGCTGGGTGACGCGGAACAGGTGCACGCCTGCCAATACCAGGACGAGAAGGTCGCCACGCGAAGCGGCAGCATCGACGCCCGCCCGGTGCAGGACGCCATCATCAACATCATGGAAGGAGGCCAGGAAGCCTTCAACCGTCGCAAAGAGGTCTACAACCTATGGAAACCACAGAGCTGATCGACCTGCTCAGCCGGGGCGAGGACAGTCGGCAGCAGTTCAAGACGGACATCAACAATGCCGACGCCTTGGCAGCAGAGATCGTTGCCTTCAGCAACACCGCTGGTGGTCGCATCTTCATTGGGGTGAACGACGACGGTTCGGTGCGCGGTCTATCCGGCGCCGACGTTGCTCGTCTCAACATGCTCATCGCCAACGTGGCCTCGCAGGTCGTGCGTCCCGCCGTGAACCCGCTCACGGAAAACGTGCCTCACCCGGCAGGCACGGTGCTGGTGCTCTCTATCGCTGAGGGCGTCAACAAGCCCTACATGGACAAGAACGGCGCGATTTGGGTGAAGAACGGCTCGGACAAGCGCCGCGCCACCTCGCGCGAGGAATTGCAGCGCCTGTTCCAGCAGGCGGGTTTGGTGCACGCCGACGAAACGCCCGTAGCGGGCTTGAGCGCGGGCGATGTGGACATGCCCTATTTCGAAACCTTCTTCGAGCAGCAATTCGGTGAGCCGCTCGCCCAGCATAACCAGCCGCTGCCGCAGTTGCTGACCAACATGAACCTGATGAACCAGGGGCAGCTCAACGTGGCGGGCGGTCTGCTGTTCGCCAAATCACCGCACTACGCGCTACCCGCCTTCGTCGTCAAGGCCGTCGCCTTTGTCGGCACCCAGATTGAGGACGAACGCTACATCGACAGCCGCGACATCGTCGGCAAGCTGGCCGACGTGTTCCAGCAGACGCTGGGCTTTATCGTCGCTAACACCCGCGCCGCGCAGGGCGAGCAGGGCTTCAACTCCCAGGGGCAGCCTGAGATTCCCCGCATCGTCTGGGAAGAACTGGTCGCCAACGCCCTCATTCACCGCGACTACTTCGTCAGCGCGCCGATCCGCGTACTGGTCTTCGCGGATCGTGTCGAGATCATCAGCCCTGGCCACCTGCCCAACAACCTGACTATCGAGAACATCAAGGCCGGCAACTCCAATATGCGCAACCCCATCCTGGCGTCCTTTGCCGCCAAGCTCCTGCCTTATCGCGGATTGGGTAGCGGCCTGCTGCGCTCACTGAGGGCATGGCCGCAGATCGAACTCATCGATGATCGGTCCGGCAATCTGTTCAAGGCTATCGTGGCGCGTCCCAGCTTGCTGGAGCCGGCCGGAAGTTCTTGACTGATCGGCTGGGAGGGGGGTGGATAGACTTCTGGTTTTTAGAACGTCGCTATGGTGTCAGCATGAAACTGCACGAAGAAAACGAACCGTTCTTCATCACCGAGGACATGGCCGCCGAGATGGCCGCTGCCGGCTACGAGTTCAAACCCCCCGGCCATGCCAGAACGAAGAGCGTCCGCGACCTGTACGGATGGCAGCCCGGGGAGACTCTGGAAGAGGCCATTGCCCGGCACCAGCGCAGGCAGAGTTCATCCTCTTGATCTGGGTATGGCACTTTTCATGGCATCAATAGGCCGTCTATTCGTAAGTTGTTGCTGTTAAACGAGTTTTTATGCTTATAGATAATCGAGTGGGAATGATTGGGAAGAGATTCGCGATCGAATAAATAAGGCGCCGTCGAGGCGCCTTATTTTTTGG